>NZ_CP032229.1:5433739-5735614 GCF_004328625.1 Streptomyces seoulensis | reverse complement strand
GCTGGGCGGCGGCATCGCCACCGCCGTCGACCACCACTCCGACGGGCTGCGGCGGCAGCTGACCGCCGCGCACGTCGCGCCGGCCGCCCAGGACCGGGTCGTGGCGGACCTGCGGACCTGCGCCTCGGACCGCGCGGTCGCCAAGGACCCGGCCGCGACCCCGGCCTCCTGCGTCACGCTGGAGAAGGACACCCGTTCGGTCATCACCTCGCCGCAGGACGGCGCCCGGATACCGGCCGCGCTCCGGTCCACCGCCACCTCGGCCTTCAAGGGCGGCTTCGGCTCCGTGATGAAGACCGTGCTGTGGATCGTGGACGGGATGCTCGTCCTGACGTTCCTGCTCGCCTTCCTGCTGCCGCGCCGGGCGCGTGACGAGGAATCCGCCGGGCACTGAGCGGACGGACGGGCCGGGCATCCCCAGGTGGGGGTGCCCGGCCCGTGCCGTACCGGGGAGGATGGGCCCGTGCTCACTTCGTACGCAGCCCACTTCGACACACCGGCCGGGTATCTCGACTTCGCGCGGTTCGGGCCGCCGTCGCGGGACGCCGTGGACGCCACCGCGCGGGCCCTGGCGGAATCCGCCCGCGCCGACCACACCACGGTGGACGGACTGATGCGCGCGGAGGCGACCGCGCGGGACACCGCCGCCCGCCTCGCGGGTACCGACGCCCGGCACACCGTGCTGCTGCCGAACGCGTCCACCGGTCTCTTCCACGCGGCGCTCGGCATCCGGGAGGGCACGGTCCTCGTCCCCCGTACCGACTTCCCCGCCAACCACTACCCGTGGCGCCGCACCGCGGGGCTCGGCCGGGTCACGCCCCGCTGGCTCGACCCGGAGCCCGGCGGCGGGGTGACCCCGGAGCTGGTGCGGGCCGCGCTGACCGAGGACGTGGTGGCGCTGTCGGTGAGCGCGGTGGACTTCCGCACCGGGTTCCGGGCGGATCTGGCGGGACTGCGGGAGGCGATCGGGCCGGACCGGCTGCTGATCGTGGACGCCATCCAGGCGTTCGGCGCGGCTCAGTTGCCGTGGGACGCGGCGGACGTGGTGGTGGCCGGCGGCCAGAAGTGGCTGCGCGCCGGGTGGGCGACCGGCTTCGCCACGCTCTCCGACCGCGCGCTGGAGACCCTGGAACCCGTACTCACCGGCTGGACGGGCGTCGCGGACGTCGGCCTCTTCGACGGCGCGGAGCACCCGCCCGCACCCGACGCCGGGCGTTGGTCCGTCACCAATCTGAGCCCGGTGACGGCAGCCGCGTTCGCGGCCGCGCTGGACCTCGTCGAGCGGCACACCGTGGGCGCGATCGAGGGCGCGATCGCCGAGCGCGTGAGCGAACTGACCGAGGCCGTCCGGGAGTACGGCGGCCAGATCCTCTCCCCCGCCGACCCGGCCCGGCGCGCGGGCATCCTCTCCTTCGCCGTGCCCGGCCGCGACCCGGCGCTCGTGGCCAAGGCGCTGCACGCCGAGGGCGTCACCCCGACGGTGCGCGCCGACTCGCTGAGGTTCTCCCCGCACGCCTCGACCCCGCCGGAGGTGTGCGACCGGGTCGCGGCCGCGCTCTCTACGCTCGCGGACCGAACGGGCGAAGTGTCCGTGCCATGATTCCTACTCGGCAGTAGCTACATGTTCGCGGTAGGAGGCAGCGCAGTGGCCCGTGTGTTGAGTGTGAGCGACAGCATCGTCATCGACGTCCCGCCGGACGCCGCCTACCGGGCGGTGAGCGACCCCGCCGACATGGGCCGCTGGAGCCCGGAGAACCTGGGCACCGTCCCCGGCCCGGCGGCGGGCCCGGCCGGGGTGGGCACCAGCTTCGTCGGGCGGAACAAGCGCGGCCGCTTCCGCTGGGTGACCCGGTGCACGGTCACGGCGGCCGAGCCGGGCCGCCGCTTCGCCTTCCGGGTCCACGCGATCGGCGTGGGCCGCCCGCGTCTGCGCGGCCCGATCGCCACCTGGGAGTACCGCTTCGAGCCGGAAGGCGAGGGCACCAGGGTCACCGAGGTCTGGACCGACGACCGCCGCACCTGGCCCGACCTCGCGGCCGGCGTCTTCGACCGGATCGTCACCTCGGGCAGTACGTTCCCCGACTTCCAGGCCCGCAACATCCGCAGGACCCTGACCAACCTCAAGCGGGAGCTGGAGCGGCAGCACGCGGGGTGAGCCGTCAGTGGCGGTGGTGGGTGTGGTTCTCCGGGTTGTCATCCGGGGTCTGCCAGCCCACGCCCGACTGCTCCTGCGGGCCACGGCGGGCGTCGGCGCCGGGCGGCGGGGTCGACAGGCGGCGCGAGCGCGCCCGGCGGCTGCCCAGGAAGAACCCGCCCAGCAGGATCACGGCGACGATCACGCCCACGACCAGCAGCCAGAGCGCGCTCTTGCTGGACGCGGCGAGGAATTCAGCAGCGATGTTCATGCAGGGCGGTTACCCCCGCGCACGCGGAGAATCCCTCTTCACCGGCCCTGTCAGCCTCTTCCGCCCCCGCACTGCACCGAACGGAGCACCACCGCCGGGGCGGCCTGGACCGCAACCCCTGCACATGCCCTTCAAGTCGTGTGGATAACTTGGCAGTTGTGTGCGTGTATTCGCTGGTCAGGGGCAATCGGCGGTCAGGAGGTTATGACAATGGTTCCTTTGCTTCTGGTTCTTCTGCTGGCTCTCATCCTCTTCGGCGCGGGCTTCGCCCTGAAGGCGCTGTGGTGGATAGCGGTGATCGTCCTGGTCGTGTGGCTGGTCGGCTTCTTCGTGCGCCCGGCGGGCAGCGGCGGCCGTCGTGGCCGCTGGTACCGCTGGTAGGCGGACCGCACGCACTCACCGCGTGACATGACGAGGGGCCCGGCCTTGGGAAGGCCGGGCCCCTCGTCGTGTGCAGGCGGTTCAGCGGGCGGTGAGCTGGGGCTCCTGGTCCTCGTTGCGCAGCCAGATCGTGCGCTGCGGGAACGGGATGTCGATGCCGGCCGCGTCCAGCGCCTCCTTCACCCGGCGGCGCAGCTCGCGGGTGACGCCCCACTGCTGGAGCGGGATCGTCTTCACGGCGAGGCGGACGACGACGCCGTCCGCGTCCAGCGACTGCACGCCCCACACGCTGGGCTCCTCCAGCAGGACGGCGGAGAAGGCCGGGTCCTGGCGCAGGCTGCGGCCGGCGTCCTCCAGCACCTGGTAGACGGTGTCGAGGTTGGAGTCGTAGGCGACGGCGACGTCCAGGACGGCGCGGGCCCAGTCCTGGCTGTCGTTGCGGACGCGGAGGACCTCGCCGTTGCGGATGTGCCACAGGCCGCCGTTGAGGTCGCGGACATGGGTCAGGCGCAGGCCGATGTGCTCCACCTCGCCGACGGCCTCGCCGAGGTCGACGGTGTCACCGACGCCGTACTGGTCCTCGACCATGATGAGCAGGCCGGAGAGGTAGTCGGCGACCAGACTCTGGGCGCCGAAACCGATGGCGAGGCCGACCACGCCGGCACTGGCCAGCAGCGGGCCGAGGGCGATGCCGACCTGGTCGAGGATCATGGCCGTACCCAGCAGGGCCAGGACGATGGTGACGCCGCTGCTGAGCACCGAGCCGATGGTGCGGGCGCGCTGTTCACGGCGCTGCGAGGAGCGGGTGCGGTCGCGCAGCAGGACGGCGGCCCCGCGTCCGGCGCGGCGCGGCGGACGGGACTCCTGCTCGTCGCCGGAGGGCTGGAGGATGTGCTGGACGACGCGGGTGATGGCGCGCTTGGCGACCCAGCGGATCACCCCCAGGATGACGATGATGAGGGCGATGCGCAGGGGGACCTCGACCAGTGCCGTGGTGTGCGCCTCCAGCCAGTTCGGCCAGGAAGCGGCCAGCTGCACGGCTCCGGACGCGCTGGGCTGTGGGGAAAGGTGCGATGTCGGCACGACTACTCCGTATGGGACGACTTTCGGACTCGTCGGCCGCGTCTACCCTCGAATACGGCAGACATGATCATCTAAGCTGACCAGTTGCACCGGTCCCCTGGGCGCGCGGTGTCGGTACCGCCCCTTAAGGTGTCGTGTGCCCGTTCCTGGCCGGGCGTTCCTCGGGGCCGCCGTCTCTCGGCCCGCCGACGGTCCGGCCACGGCAGGTGACCGTCACCCGTCCCGTCGCTCCCCCCACCACCCGGCGACCCACTGGAAAGAGCAGCCACCCTCATGTTCACCGACACCCCCATCTTCAGCCGTCTCGTCGCCGAACGCGGTGACGTCCCCGCCGAGGTGCGGGGCGAGGCCGACCGCATACACCGGGACCTGGCACGGGTGATGCCACCGGGCACCGGCCTGCCGGGCGCTGGGCCGCACGCGCCCGGCCCGATGGGACCGCCCCCCGGCCGCTGACGGGTCACGCCACCTGGCGCAGCCGCACCAGCGCGCTCGCGCAGTCGCCGTCCGGCAGGCAGGGGAGGGGCAGGCCGAAGCCCATCAGGGTCGCCCCCGACCATTCCTCGCCGGTGTCCTCGTCCCGGTAGCGGGCGCCGGTGTCCAGGCCCCGCAGCCGGAGCGGCGGGTGCGCCGGGCCGAACCAGGCGCCGGGCCGCCACAGCAGCACCACCGTTTGGCCGGCGTCGGGACCGACGTACTGGACGGCGGTCAGGGCGCCGTCGCCCGGTGCGAGCAGCCGGTACTGGTGTCCGTGCTGCACCAGCGGGCGGATGTCCTTGTAGAGGCCGATCAGCCGGGCGGCCTCGGCGAGTTCGGCCGGTGTCCACCGGTCCAGGTCGCCGCCGATGCCCAGGACACCCGCCATCGCCGAGTGGAAGCGGAAGGCGAGCGGCACCCGGCGTCCGGTCAGCGGGTTGGGGCTGTCGGTGACCCAGGCGGACATGACGCGGGCCGGATAGACCTGGCTGAAGCCGTGCTGGATGGCGAGCCGCTGCACGGCGTCGGTGTTGTCCGAGGTCCACACCTGGTCGGTGCGGGCGAGCATGCCGAGGTCGGTCCGGCCGCCGCCGCCCGCGCACGACTCGATCCGCAGCCGGGGGAACTCCGCGCGCAGCCGGTCGAGCACCCGGTGCACCCCGCGCGCGTGCTCGATGTGCACCCGCCGCGCGTCCGGACCGCCGCCCCGCGCGCCCGCCTCGGTGAAGGACCGGTTGAAGTCCCACTTGAGGAAGTCCACGGTGTGCTCGGCGACCATCCGGCGCAGCCGGCCGTACGCCCACTCGGTCACCTCGTGGCGGGAGAAGTCCAGCACGAGCTGGTGGCGCAGCTCGGTGGCGGTGCGGTCGGGCAGATGCAGCACGTACTCGGGGTGCCTGCGGAACAACTCGCTGTCGGGGTTGGTCATTTCGGGCTCCACCCAGAGCCCGAACGCCATGCCCAGCCGGTGCACCTCGTCGGCCAGCGGGCGCAGTCCGCGCGGGAAGCGCCCGGGGTGCGGGGTCCAGTCGCCGAGACCGGAGCGGTCGTCGTCGCGGGTGCCGAACCAGCCGTCGTCCACCACGAACAGCTCCACCCCGAGGTCGGCCGCCCGCCGGGCCAGCCGCAGTTGGCCCTCCTCGGAGGTCTCGAACCCGGTCGCCTCCCAGGAGTTGTAGAGGACGGGCCGCGACTCCCCCGGATACGGCAGGACATGGCGCCGGACGTAGGTGTGGAAGGCGCGGCTGACGGCGCCGAAGCCGCCCGGGGAGTGCACGGCCACGCTGACCGGTGTGACGTGCCGCCGGCCGGGGGCCAGGGCGATCTCCGCCCCCTCGTGCCCCTCCCCCAGGATCACGCCCACCTCCCCGGCCGCCGTGCGCTGCACGGTGAGCCGCCAACTACCGCTGGCGGCAAGCGCGGTGGCCCACACCTCGCCGTGCTCCTCGTCGGCGCCACCGGTGTCCAGCGCGACCCACGGGTTGGCCTGGTGGCCGGTGTGGCCGCGTCTGCTGGTCAGCGTGGTCTCGCCCACGGCCAACTCGGTACGGGCGAGCCGGTGCTCGTCGGACCAGCCCCCGTGCACGGCCGACATCCGCCACCGCTGCCGCCGGGGCAGCGGCCAGTGGGCGGCGGCGTGGCGGACGAGAAGCAGCGGGCCGCTGGTGCCGGTGTGCTCGAACTCCGTCCAGCGTTCCAGGACGTCACCGTCGGGCGGCACCCGGTAGTGCGTCTCCCACGTCAGCGGCCGCACCCGGTCCCGCAGCGAGACCACCACATGCCCCGCACCGACGACCCGCACCCCGGTGACCTCGGGCTCGACCGGGCTCTGCCCGTCGGCGAACCGGACCTCCAGCGCGGGCACCCCGAACCGGGCGCCGCCCTCGACGGGATACTCCTCCACCCCGTCGAAGGGACCGGCGAAGCTGTTGTCCGGCTCGCTCCGCACGGGCAGCCCGACCGCGTCCTCCAGGGGCAGATGCGCACCCCAGTGGACATGCAGCACGGCGCGGTCCACCCGCAGCACGTAACAGGTGGCCTCGGTCCGCAGTACGACGGTCCCGCTGGGCTCGTCGTACTCCACCGGCAGCGTCATGGGCACCCCGTCACTCGTGTTCGCGGACGACGACCACTCCCCCGGCCGGGACCAGGGCGCCGGACGCGGTGACCTCGGCGTCCAGCAGCCCGGTCCCCCGCACCGGGACCGTCACGTCGTCGTCGGTGTGGTTGACCAGGAACAGATAGCTCCCCTGCGGCCCGGTGCGACGCACCGCCTCGACCCCCTCTGCCGCGACGGGACGCACGCCCGCCTCCTCGGCCAGTGCCCGCGTCAGGTCGCGCAGGGTGCGGGCCGAGGGGCGCGTGGCGACGTACCGCGCGCTGCCCCGGCCGTACGGGTGGCGGGTGACGGCGGGGCCCCCGGCGGCCGGACCGCCGCCGGGTGCGTCCGCGAAGCGGAGTACGGCGCAGCAGCCGCGCGGCTCGACGCGTTCGGCCCAGTCGTGCGCGAGGGTGCCGTCGTCCAGCCGGGCGGTCTCGCCGGGCCGGAGCGGCAGGTACTCGTCGACGCGCAGCCCGAGCACCTCGCGCAGGGCGCCGGGGTGACCGCCCGGCCGTACCCGGTCCTCGGTGTCGACCACCCCGCTGAAGCAGCCGACCGCCAGGTGGCCGCCCTGGCGGACGTACCCGTCGAGGCCCGCGGCGTCCTGGTCGGAGAGGAGGTACAGGTTCGGGGCGACGACCGCGCGGTACGGCGTCAGGTCGGCGCCCGGCGGGAGCACGTCGCAGGTGAGATTGAGCGACCACAGGGCCGCGTACCAGTCGCGGACGGCGTCCAGGTAGCGCAGCCGGGCGGAGGGGCGGGCCTCCAGTTCCAGGGCCCACCAGGTGGGCCAGTCGAAGAGGAGCGCGACCTCGCCCCGTACCCGGGTCCCAACCACCTCGGCGAGGGCCGCGAGTTCGGCGCCCAGGGCGCGGACCTCGCGCCAGATACGGGTGTCGGTGCCGCCGTGCGGGAGCATCGCGGAGTGCCATTTCTCGGCCCCGGCCGTGGACTGCCGCCACTGGAAGAACAGGATGCCGTCGGCGCCCCTGGCCAGGTGGGTCAGGCTGTTGCGGCGCAGCTCGCCGGGCCGCTTCGCCACGTTGACCGGCTGCCAGTTGACGGCGGAGGCGGAGTGCTCCATGAGCAGCCAGGGGGCGCCACCGGCCATGCCCCGGGCCAGGTCGGCGTTGAGGGCGAGGTCGATGTGGCCCTCGGGGTCGGCGGCTGTCAGATAGTGGTCGACGGAGACGAGGTCGCACTCGGCGGCGAAGGCGAAGGCGTCGGTCTTCTTCTCCAGGGTGCCCATGACGTTGGTGGTGACGGGGATGCCGGGGGCGAGCCGCTTGAGCAGGGCCGTCTCCGCGCGGTGCCGGGCGAGGAGGGCGTCGGAGGAGAAGCGGCGGTAGTCGAGTTCCTGGCCCGGGTTGCGGAAGGCGGTGGTGTCGCGGGGCGGGTCGATCTCGTCCCACTCGCCGTAGCGCTGGCTCCAGAAGTCGGTGCCCCAGGCCGAGTTGAGGGTGTCCAGGGTGGCGTACCGCTCCTGGAGCCAGACGCGGAACGCGGCCGCGCTGGTGTCGCAGTAGCAGAGCGCGTTGTGGTTGCCCCACTCGTTGTGGACGTGCCACAGCGCGACGGCGGGATGGTCGGCGTACCGCGTGGCCAGCGCGGTGACCAGGGCGTCGGCGGCCTCGGCGTAGGCCGGACCGCTGGGGCAGAAGACCTGCCGGCTGCCGTGGGCGAGCCGGGTGCCGGAGGCGGTGACCGGCAGGGCGTCGGGATGCAGCTTGGCGAACCACGGCGGGGGCGCGGCGGTCGGGGTGGCCAGGTCGACGGCGATGCCGTGGGCGTGCAGCAGGTCGAGCACCTCGTCCAGCAGCTCCCAGTCGTACACGCCGGGGCGGGGCTCGATACGGGACCAGGAGAAGACGCCCACGGTCACGAGGTTCACGCCGGCCTCACGCATGAGCCGGACGTCCTCCCGCCAGACCTCGCGGGGCCACTGTTCGGGGTTGTAGTCGCCGCCGTAACCGATGCCGCCCAGGCGGTGGTTGAGCGCGGTGAGGGGGTGGGCCATCACTTCACCGCCCCGGCGGAGAGTCCGGCACGCCAGTAGCGCTGGAGGAGGAGGAAGGTGAGCACGATGGGCACGACGGAGACCAGGGCTCCCACGATGGTGAGGGACTGCAGGACGGGCAGGCGGCTGGTCTGCGTCTGCCAGGTGTACAGGCCGAGGGTGACGGGATAGAGGTCGTCGTCCTGGAGCATGACCAAGGGCAGCAGGAAGTTGTTCCAGATGACGACGAACTGGAACAGGAACACGGTCACCAGCGCGGGCGACATCATGCGCAGCCCGATCCCGGTGAAGATCCGCAGCTCCCCCGCGCCGTCCATCCGCGCGGCCTCGATCACCTCGTCCGGCACGGACGCGGCGGCGAAGACACGGGACAGATAGACCCCGAAGGGGCTGACGACGCTCGGCAGGAACACCGACCAGAACGTGTTGGTGGCGTCCACCTCGGCGAACATCAGGAACAGCGGCAGCGCGAGGGCGGTCGCCGGTACGAGGACCCCGCCGAGGATCACCGAGAACAGCAACTCACGCCCCGCAAAACGGTACTTGGCCAGGGCGTATCCGGCGGCCGCCGACAGCGCGGTGGCGACGGCGGCCCCCGCGCCCGCGTACAGCAGGCTGTTGAGCAGCCAGCGGGCGTAGACGCCGTCCTGCTGCCGGAAGAGCGCGGCCAGATTGGCGCCCAAGTGCCAGTGCGCGGGCCGCAGTCCGGGACTGTCGACGAGGTCGCCCTGGCTCTTGGTCGCGGCGACCAGCAGCCAGTACACCGGGAGCAGCATGTAGCAGGCGGCCAGGGTCAGGAAGCCGACGGCGACGGCCGTGGAGGCGCGGCCGGTACGGGTGGCGTGGGCGCCGTCGGTGCGGGTGAGCAGGCTCATCCCTGCCTCCTGGTGGTGAGGCGGAGGAACGCGAAGGACAGCGCGAAGGTGACCGTGGCGAGCAGCACGGAGAGCGCGGCGGCCCCGCCGTAGTCGTCCCCGGCGGTGAGCGAGTAGGCGGCGAGGTTGGGGGTGTAGGTGCTGGTCACGCTGGTGGAGATGGACCGGAACACCTGTGGTTCGGTGAAGAGTTGCAGGCTGCCGATGATGGAGAACACCCCGGTGAGGACGAGCGCCGGGCGGATCAGCGGGACCTTGATGCGCAGCGCGGTGGTCCAGCCGTTCGCCCCGTCGACGCGGGCCGCCTCCTCGATGTCGGCGGGCAGCGCCTGGAGCGCGGAGTAGAGGATCAGCATGTTGTAGCCGGTGTAGGTCCAGGTGACGACGTTGCCGATGGACCAGAGCATCAGGCGGGGTCCCAGCAGGTCGGCCCGGATGCCCGCCGAGTCCAGCAGGGCGGTGATCGGGGACAGCCTCGGGTCGTACAGGGAGGCCCACATCAGCGCGGCGACGACGCCCGGGATGCCGTACGGGACGAAGTACACCAGCCGGAAGAACCGCTTCAGGCGGGCCACGGCCGAGTCCAGCAGCAGGGCGAGGACCAGCGCGAACAGCAGCATCACCGGGATCTGCACCAGGGCGAAGAGGCCGACCCTGAGGACGCTGTCGGCGAAGTACGGCTCCCGCACGACGTCGGCGTACTGGTCGAGGCCGGAGAACACCGAGTGGGTGCGGCCGAAGGTGCCGCCGGTGCGTGCGGTCCTGTGCAGGCTCTGCCAGAAGGCGTAACCGACCGGCAGCAGGGTGAACAGCACGAACGGCACGAAGAAGGGCGCGAGGAAGCCGTACGGGGCGAGGGTCCGGCGCTTCGGCCGGTCAGCGCGTGACATCGAGGGACTGCTTGCGCAGGGAGTCGGCGCTGTCGGCCGCGGTCCGCTTCAGCACGTCGCCGAGGGTGCCCTTGCCGGCGGCGACGTCCGAGGTGCCGTCGCTGAGGAAGCGGTAGGTGTCGGTCATCGTGGGACCCCAGGTGAAGTCGGTGTCCACCTCGCCGGACGCCTGCTGGAAGACGTCGAAGATCTTCTGGTCGCCGTAGAAGCTCACGGGCTTCTTGAGGGCGGGCAGGGTCAGTCCGGCCTTCGCCGCCGGGTAGAGACCGCCGGAGCGGTTGAGGATCTCCAGCGCCTTGGGGTCGGTGTTGAGCCAGAGCGCGAACTCGGCCGCCTCGGCCGGGTGTTCGCTGCCGGAGAAGACGGCGGTGGTGGAGCCGCCCCAGTTACCGGCCCGCTGGTCACCGGCCTTCCACTGCGGCATGGGGGCCACCGCCCACTTGCCCTTGGTGGCGGCCGCGTTGTCGCGGATGGTGCTGTACCCCCAGGCGGCACTGATCCAGGTGACCACCTCGCCGGAGTTCCACGCCTTGTACAGCGCGGGCGAGAAGCCCTGGAGGTCGGTGGCGACGAGCTTGTCGTCGATGAGCTTCTGCCAGTAGTCGGCCACCTGTCGGCTCTCGGGCCGGTCGACGGTGACCTTCCAGGCGTCGCCCTCGCGCTCGAACAGGGTGGCCTTGTTCTGCCACAGCAGGCCGGTGAACCAGTTCGGGTCGGTCTGCGAGAAGTGGGTGATGTACTTGCCCGCCTTCTTCAGCACGCGGGCGTCGGACTCGTACTCCGCCCAGGTGGTGGGGGCCTTCAGGTGGAGCTTGTCGAAGATGTCCTTGCGGTAGTAGAGCGCCATCGGGCCGGTGTCCTGGGGTATCGCCCAGACGCCGTCCTTGCCGTGCGCCCCGAAGTCCACCTGGGACCACGTCCAGTCGACGAACTTGGACTGCGCCTCGGCGACTTGGGGGCAGCGCTGGATGTCCTTCAGGCCGCCCTTGAGCCGGAAGCCGGCCAGCGAGTCGTACTCGATCTGCCCGAGGTCGGGGGCCTTGTGGGCCTTCAGCGCGTTGGACATGTTCTGGTAGGTGCCCGCGTTCCCGGCCGGGGTTGTACGCAACTTCACCTGTACGTCGGGGTGTTCGGCGTTCCAGACGCGCACCGCCTGGTCCATGCCGGGCACCCAGGACCAGTACTGGAGGGTGACCTTGCCGGGGGCGGGCCTACAGGAGGAGTCGGCCGCACCGTCGCCCTCACCGCCCCCGCCACCACAGCCGGCCACCGCCGTGAGCGCCAGGACCGCCGCACCGGCCAGGCATCGTCTTGCGGTGGACATGCGAACGGGCATCGCCATGAGGGTGCTCCTTGCGCCGAGGGTCGCGCTCCGGGGACGTGGTGGGCGCAACCTTCACGACAGGAATCCACAAAAGTCAACAGGCTTGCGGGAATTGACCGGCATCGAGACCGTTCCGTGAGCGGGGAACCTGCTTACGGAAAAGACGCTGACCTGCAATTACTTTGCACAAGCGCTCAGTTGGAACCTAGGCGCGGAATCGATTACGCAACACCCCGCACGGATAGGACTGATGGCGCGATGGCTCAGACCGACGCGCGGGCCACGAACTCCGCCTTCACCCGGACGGTGCGGTGGGCGGTGCGGCCGTCCAGCCGCTCGCGGAGCAGGCGGGCGGCGGCGCGGCCGACCTCCTCGGCGGGGTAGCGGATGGTGGTGAGGCGGGGCCGGACCAGGGAGGCGAAGGCGGCGTCGTCGTGGCCGACCAGCGCGACCTCACCGGGGATGTCGATGCCCAGCTCATGGGCCTTGTCCAGGGCGCCGACCGCGATCACGTCGTTGGCGCAGAACACCGCGTCGGGACGGTAGCGGCGGTCCATCAGCTCGGCGAAGCCCTCGGCCCCGGCCTCGCGGGTGTGCTCGCCGCGCACCACGAGGTCGCCGGGCAGGGCGGTGCCGTACTGGCGGGCCAGGGCCCGGAGCAGCTCCAGCCGGGGGTCGCCGCCGGTGGCGTCGCGGGGGCCCGCGATCATCGCGATGCGGCGGCGCCGGGCGGCGGTCACCAGCTCCAGCGCCTGCCGGGTCGCGGCCCGCGCGTCGGGGGCCACCTGATCGACGGCGCCGAAGGGCACGTCCGCGCTGACCACGGCCGGTATGCCCGCGTCGGTCAGCACCCCGAGGTCCTTCGGCAGCAGCCGGAACGGGGTGATCACCACCCCGGCGAAGCGCTGCTGCACCGCCTCCGCGAGCAGCGCCCGCTCCTCCTCGCGCCGGGCCCGGGTGTCGCAGACGACGACATGCAGCCCGAGTCCGCGCAACTCCTCCTGGAGGGTGGCCGTGAGCTGGGCGAAGAACGGGTTGGCGATGTCCGGCACGATCAGCGCGACCAGACTGGAACGCCCCGTACGCAGGCTGCGCGCGGCCGTGTTGACGACGAACCCCAGCTCGGCGATGGCCGCCTCGACGGCCGTACGGGTCTCGGGGGCGACGGCACGCTTGCCGGACAGCACGTACGACACCGTGGCGGAGGAGACTCCGGCCGCACGGGCGACGTCCGCCATGGTGACCCGCTCCCGCACCGACCCCACCCCTTCCGCGCGGTCACCCTACTTCACCTCGGGGAACGCGCCCGCCCTCAGCGTTCGGCGGCCAGTTCGCGGTTCAGGGCACCGAGGAACTCGGCGACCGTTTCGAGCTGTTCCGGGGTGAAGCGGCCGCGGGCCGCCTCGGTGCCGCGGGCGAGGGGGCTGAAGTACTGGCGGGCGAGGGCGCGGGCGCCGGGGTTGTAGTGCAGATGGACCACCCTGCGGTCGGCACTGTCGCGGGCGCGGGTGACGTGGCCGGCGCGTTCGAGGCGGTCCAGACACGCCGATACCGCGCCCGAGGTGAGGTTCAGGCGTTCGCGCAGCCGGGAAGGGGTCATGGGCTCGCCGTCGAGGGCCGAGGCGTCCATGATCGCGGCGAGTGCGTGCACGTCCGTGGCGTGGAGATCGTGGGCGTGGGCAAACGCGTGGGCGATGCGGTTTATCTCGCTGTTCAGGGTGCGCAGGAGGACGGCGTACCCCTGGAGGTCGCTGGGAGGACGCTCCTCCGGGCGTTCGGGCTGCATGGCTCCAAGGATATGATCTCCAGGTCCCTCAATCATTGAGATACTTTGTGGTTGAGACACCTGACCCTGGCATCCGCCCACTCCTCCCTGGGGAGCGCATGAACCCCGTACGCCGACCGGTCCGCTGGCTGGTCCCCCTCGTCCTCGTGCTCGTCTGGCTCGGCCTCGGCGGAGCCTTCGGCTCCTACGCGGGCAAGCTGGGCGAGGTGTCGACCAACGACCAGACCGCGTTCCTGCCGCGCAGCGCGGAGTCCACCAAGGCCGTCGCCCTGCAGAAGACCTTCGAACGGCAGGAGACGCTGCCCGCCGTGGTGGTCTGGACCGGCAAGGCCGGCGGGAAGATCACTCCGGCCCAGCGCGAGGCGGCCACCCGCGCGCTGGCGTCACTCACCGGCACCGAGGGCGTGGTGGGCCGGCCGTCCCCCGCGCTGCCGTCCAAGGACGGGGCCGCGCTGGAGGGTGTCGTCCCGCTCAGCCCGGAGCTGGGCAAGAAGGTCACCGACGTGGTGGACCGGGTCGAGCGCACGGCAGCGGGCGTCGACGGCACGCGCGCGCAGGTCGCCGGTCCGGCGGCCACGCAGGCCGACCTCACTCACGCGTTCGGCGGTATCGACGGCATCCTTCTGGGTGTCGCGCTCGCGGCCGTGCTGGTGATCCTGCTGCTGGTGTACCGCAGCGTGCTGCTGCCGTTCGCCGTCATCCTCAGCTCGGTGTTCGCGCTCGGCATCGCCTGCGCGATCGTGTACGTCCTCGCCGACCACGGTGTCGTCCGGGTGGACGGGCAGGTGCAGGGCATCCTCTCGATCCTGGTGATCGGCGCGTCCACCGACTACGCCCTGCTGCTCACCGCCCGCTTCCGCGAGGAGCTGGCGCGCGGCGCCCAGCGGGCGGAGGCGGCCTGGGGCGCGCTGCGCGGGTCCTTCGGCGCCATCACCGCCAGCGCGGCCACCGTCGCGCTGGGGCTGCTCGCGCTGCTGCTCAGCGACCTGACGAACAATCGGGCGCTGGGTCCGGTGGGCGCGATCGGCATCGGCTGCGCGGTGCTGTCGACGCTCACCTTCCTGCCCGCGGTGCTCGCCCTGCTGGGTCACGCCGCGTTCTGGCCGGCCAAGCCCCGCCCGGCGGACGCGGCGACGGGCGGCCACGGCGTGTGGCGCCGGGTGGCGCACCGGGTCGACAGCAGCCCCCGCAAGGTGTGGCTGGCGACCTGTGTCGTACTCGTCGTCGGCGCGGCCTTCTTCCCGGCGCTCAAGTCGAAGGGCGTCCCGCTGGACGAACTCTTCGTCAACGACGCCCCGTCCGTCTCCGCGCAGCAGACCCTCGGCCGGCACTTCCCCGGCGGCTCCGGCCAGCCGGTGGTCGTCATCGCGGACGCGGCCAGGAGCGCGGACGTGATCGCGGCGGCGGACAAGACGCCCGGCGTGGCCTCGGCCGCCCCGCTGAGCGCGTCCGGCAGGCCGGGCGGTGCGCCCCGGGTGGTGGACGGCCGGGTACGCATCGACGCGACCCTGACCGACGCGCCGGACAGCGACGCGGCCAAGGCGACCGTCGAGCGGCTGCGCGACCGGCTGCACGCGCTGGACCCCGGCTCGCTGGTGGGCGGTTACAGCGCCCAGCAGTACGACACCGAGCGCACCGCCGAGCACGACCGGAACCTGATCGTCCCCGTCGTGCTGCTGATCATCCTGGTGATCCTGATCGCGCTGCTGCGCTGTCTGCTGCTGCCGGTGCTGCTGGTGGCGACGGTCGCGCTCAACTACCTGGCCACGCTGGGCATCGCGGGCCTGGTCTTCCGCCACGGCTTCGGCTTCTCCGGCACGGACGCCTCGGTCCCGCTGTACGGGTTCGTGTTCCTGGTCGCGCTCGGGGTGGACTACAACATCTTCCTGATGTCCCGCGTCCGTGAGGAGACCGTCCGCCACGGCACCCGCGAGGGCATCCTGCGCGGCCTGATCGCCACGGGCGGCGTCATCACCTCGGCCGGCGTGGTCCTCGCGGCGACCTTCGCCGCGCTGATCGTCATCCCGCTGGCGTTCCTCGTGCAGATCGCCTTCATCGTCGCCTTCGGCGTGCTGCTCGACACCCTCGTGGTCCGCTCGCTCCTGGTCCCGGCCCTGGTCCGGGACATCGGCCCGGCGGTGTGGTGGCCGAGCAGGCTGTCCCGTGAGGAACGGCCCCCGCAGCGGCGGGAGTCGGCGGAGGACCGGGTGGAGCAGCCGCAGTAGCCCTCGGCTACGCCGGGTCCAGGCGCCTGCGCAGGAGGCAGAACTCGTTGCCCTCCGGGTCGAGCAGCACGTGCCAGCTCTCCTCGCCCGTCTGGCCGATGTCGGCCGGGCGGGCGCCGAGGGCGAGGAGGCGGTCGAGTTCGGCCGGCTGGTCGCGGTCGGTGGGGCTGACGTCGATGTGGAGGCGGAGCTTGGCGGGGCGGGGATCGGCGGTGGGGCTCAGCACGAGGGTGGGCTGCGGGCCGCCGAACCCGGCGCCGGGCGGCCCGATCTCGATACTGCCGTCGTCCTCCCGGCCCAGCTCCGCATAACCCAGTACGTCGCTCCAGAACGCGGCGAGGCGCTCGGGGTCGGCGGCGTCGATGACCAGCTCGCTGATACGGCATGCCATGCGCGCAGTGTACGGAGAACGGGCGAATCCGGTGGGCCGGGAGCGAGCCCGGCGTCCCGTGCCGGGGAGCCTTCCGGCATGACCCTCACCGCACACATCGACACCACGCGCCCGGTGGCCACGCTCATCAACGTGTTCACCGTCTCCCCGGACCGCCAGGTCGAGCTGGTCGACCTCCTCTCCCGCGCCACGGAGGAGACGATGAAGCACCGGCCCGGCTTCATCTGCGCCAACTTCCACGCCTCCCTGGACGGCGAGAGCGTCGTCAACTACGCCCAGTGGGAGACCGAGGAGCACTACCGCGCCATGCTGGCCGACCCCGAGGCCAGGGTCCACATGGACAAGGCAGCCACCATCGCCACCCACGTCCAGCCCCGCCTCTTCCGCGTGGAGTCGGTCCACGCCGGCTGACGGCCCCCAGCCTCAGGCTCTCCTCAAGTCCCTTGGCAGCACGGGCATATCAGCGCAAGGATCGACCCCATGACGGGACTCATCACGGGCCGGGCCTTCGTGTTGCCGCTCAAGGACTCGGACGCGATTCTGGCGGCGGTGCGCGCAGCGCTGGCGGACGCGCCGCCGGAGGAGCGGCCGGGGCTGGAGCGGGCTGTGGCGCTCGTGGAGTCCACCGCCGCCGCCTCCGAGGACGCGCTGTGCGCCCGCTGGGTCCGCGCCCGGCTGGCCGACGCCGGCTTCGCCGGTGACATCGCCTCGATGGCCGCCCTGCGGGCCTTGCGCAAGGCGGAGCCGGCCCTCGGTCTGCTGACGGCGGTGGAACTCCAGAAGAAGGCGGTGGCTCACCCGGAGTGAGGGGCGTCCCCCAGTCCGAGTTCCCGCTCGCCGAGCGGGGCGAAGAACCGCTCCACGTCGGTGACCTCCGCCAGGGTCGCGGGCGACCAGCGCGGCGAGCGGTCCTTGTCGATGATCTGGGCCCGGACGCCCTCCACCAGGTCGGGGTTGGTCAGAGCCGCGCAGGAGACGCGGTACTCCTGGTCGAGGACCTCCTCCAGCGTCCCGAGCCGGCGGGCGCGGCGGAGGGCGGCCAGGGTGATCTTCAGCGCGGTGGGTGACCGGGTCAGCAGGGTGTCGGCGGCCGCCTTCGCCTCGGGCGCGCCGTGCTCCCGCAGCCGGTCGATGATCTCCTCGACCGTGTCGGCGGTGTAGCAGGCGTCGATCCACTCCCGTGCGCTTGCCAGCTCGCCCTCCGGGGCCGGACGCCCGTGCCGGTCGAGCACCTCCGCCACCTCGCGGGCGTCGAGATCGGCCACGAGGTCGGGAAGCGCCTCGGACGGTACGTAGTGGTCGGCGAGCCCGCACAGCAGCGCGTCCCCCGCCCCGATCTGCGCGCCGGTGAGCGCGAGGTGGGTGCCCAGCTCGCCGGGGGCCCGGGACAGCAGGTAGGTGCCGCCCACGTCCGGGACGAAGCCGATACCGGTCTCGGGCATGGCGATCCGGGACCGCTCGGTGACGATCCGCACGCTGCCGTGCGCGGAGATGCCGACCCCGCCGCCCATCACGATGCCGTCCATCACGGCCACGTACGGCTTGGGACAGCGGGCGATCCGGGCGTTGAGCCGGTACTCGTCCCGCCAGAACTCCGCCGAAGCCCTGCCGTCGCCGTCGCGGGCGTCGTCGTGGACGGCGCGGATGTCGCCGCCCGCGCACAGACCCCGCGCGCCCGCCCCGGTGACGACCACCGTCTTCACGGTCGGGTCCCGCTCCCACTCGGTGAGCGCTCCGTCGATGAGCCCGACCATGACGTGGTTCAGCGCGTTGAGCGCCTCGGGGCGGTTGAGTGTGAGGTGAGCTGCCCGGCCGACGGTGTGCACCAGTACGGGAGCTGCGGCGCCGGTCATCCGATCGCCTCCAGCGGGCCGTGGGCCGCGATGACGCGCATGATCTCGTTCGTTCCTTCCGGGTCAGGTGGACAAGCGGGACACCGACGATATTGCCTCCGCGACGGCCTCCGGCGACACCCCCAGCTTTGGTGGAATATTCAACAACAGTGGGGCGCTGTACTCGCCGAAGGAGGTCTCAGGTGGACACCATGTACTACGACCACGGCACCGCCGCCGAGCGCTGGGAGCGGGCGGGGATGTTCTTCGACGCCAAGGAGTACACGAACGCGGCCCGTGTGCTCACCGGGCTGGTCGAGGAGGTTCCGGAGCAGACCGCGCCCCGGCTGCTGCTGGCCCGTGCCTACTACCACTCCGCCCAGCTGAACCGCGCCGAGGCGGAGCTGCGGATCATCGTGGAGCGGGACCCGGTGGAGCACTACGCCCGGCTGATGCTGGGCCGCACTCTGGAGCGCCAGTCCCGCCACGAGGAGGCCGCGCCGCATCTGCGGATCGCCGCCGCCCTCGCGGGTGACTTCCCGCAGGAGTGAGCCCCGGGGGCGCGTCGCGTGAACGGCCGGTTTCGCACCGGCCGTTGGTGCGGCGCGCCCCTCTTCTGTGCAGGCCGGCGTGGCATCCTGGCGCGATGACACCTGTCAGTGATCACGCTCCCCTGGCCGAGCGGGTGGCCGAACTCCTCGCGGCCGGCGGTCCGTTGCCCATCGTCGCGGCCGGGCACCCGGTACTGCGCCGCCCGGCCGAGCCGTACGACGGCCAGCTCGCCCCCGAACTGCTCACGCGCTTCGTGGCGGCCCTGCGCGACACCATGCACGCGGCCCCCGGTGTGGGGCTCGCCGCGCCGCAGGTCGGGGTGGGGCTGCGGATCGCCGTGATCGAGGACCCGGCACCGGTGCCGGAGGAGATCGCGGTGGTCCGGGGCCGGGTGCCCCAGCCCTTCCGGGTGCTGGTCAATCCGTCGTACGAGCCGGAGGGCGCCGAGCGCGCGTCGTTCTTCGAGGGCTGCCTGAGCGTGCCCGGCTGGCAGGCCGTGGTGACCCGGCCCGCGCGGGTCCGGCTGCGCGGGCAGGACGAGACGGGGCGCGAACTGGACGAGGTGGTCGCCGGATGGCCCGCCCGGATCGTGCAGCACGAGACGGACCATCTCAATGGCACCCTGTACCTCGACCGCGCCGAACTCCGCTCGCTGTCGACCAACGAGGCGGTGGCGGCCCGCTGGGCGCAGCCCGCACCGGAGGCCGCGGCCGAGGCACTGGGCTTCGAACTCCCCTGAGGCGAGCCTCAGTTGTCCCGGTAAGCCTCCAGCAGCCGCAGCCACACCTCGCTGAGCGTCGGGAACGGCGGCACCACGTGCCACAGCCGGTCCAGCGGCACCTGGCCGGCGACCGCGACGGTCGCCGACTGGACGAGTTCCTCGACGCCCGGCCCGACGAAGGTGACCCCGCGCAGGATCTCCTCGTCCAGGTCGACCACCATGCGGGCGCGCCCCTTGTAGCCGTCGCCGTACAGGCTCGCGCCCGCGACCGAGGCGAAGTCGACGTCGACCGCGCGGACCCGGTGTCCGGCCTGCTCGGCCTCCGCGAGGGAGAGCCCGACGGCGGCCACCTCGGGGTCGGTGAAGACGACCTGGGGCACGGCGTGGTGGTCGGCGGTGGCCACGTTGGCTCCCCAAGGCGCCTCGTCCAGCGGGGTGCCCGACGCGCGGGCCGCGATGACCGATCCGGCGATGCGGGCCTGGTACTTGCCCTGGTGGGTGAGGAGCGCCCGGTGGTTGACGTCGCCGACCCCGTAGAGCCAGTCGGTGCCGGGGACCAGGAGGGTGTCGTCCACTTCCAGCCAGGAGCCGGGTTCGAGGCCGACGGTGTCCAGGCCGATGTCGTCGGTCTGCGGGGCGCGGCCGGTGGCGAACAGGATCTCGTCGGCCTCGATGCGCTCGCCGTCGCCGGTGACGGCCACGACGGTGCCGTTCTCACGGGTGACGGACTCCACCGAGGTGCCGGTGCGCACGTCCACGCCCGCCTCGGCGAGCGCCTCGCCGACCAGTTCCCCGGCGAACGGTTCCATCCGGCTGAGCAGGCCCTTGCCCCGGACCAGCAACGTGACCCGCGAGCCGAGCGCCTGCCAGGCGGTGGCCATCTCGGCGGCGACGACACCGCCGCCGACCACGATCAGCCGCCCCGGCGCCGTCCGCGCGCTGGTCGCCTCCCGGCTGGTCCAGGGCCGTACGTCGTCGAGTCCGCGCAGGCCGGGGAGCTGGGCGCGGGTGCCGGTGGCGACGACGACCGCCTGCCGGGCGGTGAGCGTGGTGACCGTGCCGTCCTCTGCGGTCACCGTGACCGCGCGGGGTCCGGCGAGGCGGCCGTGGCCCCGGTACAGAGCGATCCCGGCGCCGTCCAGCCACTGGACCTGGCCGTCGTCCTTCCAGTGCGAGGCGAAGTCGTCGCGGCGCGCGAGCACCGCCCCGGCGTCGAGCGGGCCTTGGTTCGCGGGGGCGAGGCCGGGCAGGCGGCGGGCGTCGGCCTGGGCGATGACCGGCCTGAGCAGCGCCTTGCTGGGCATGCAGGCCCAGTACGAGCACTCGCCGCCCACCAGCTCGCTTTCCACGATGGCGGTGCTGAGCCCGGCCGCGTGGGCGCGGTCGGCGGCGTTCTCCCCCACGGGCCCGGCCCCGAGCACCACGACGTCGTACGCGATGGTTTCCGTTTCCGTCATGCGGCCAGTGTGGTGGGTGGGAGCCCTGGGGGCCACATGATCCGGGGCGCGGGAATGCCGAAAGGTTTCCTTGAAGGGAAGCTGTAGGGGACCGATGCAGGGTAGGCGGGGCACCACTGCCCGGAATAGGCACCCTGGCGGACATGTTTCCGCCGGTGGCACTACCTCCACACCAGGAAGAGGGATCACACCATGAGCGGCACCGTGGAGCTGACCAAGGAGAACTTCGACCAGACGGTGGCGGACAACGAGTTCGTCCTCATCGACTTCTGGGCCGACTGGTGCGGACCGTGCAAGCAGTTCGCGCCGGTGTACGAGAAGGCGGCCGAGGCGAACCCCGATCTGGTGTTCGCCAAGGTCGACACCGAGGCGCAGCCGGAACTGGCGCAGGCGTTCGGCATCCAGTCGATCCCCACGCTGATGATCGTCCGCGATCAGGTGGCGATCTTCGCGCAGCCGGGCGCGCTGCCCGAGCCCGCGCTCACAGACGTCATCGACCAGGCCCGCAAGCTGGACATGAACGAGGTCCGCAAGGACATCGCGGCCCAGGAGGGCAAGGGTCAGGGTCAGCAGCCCGGCGGCGAGTGAGACTAGCTCGACGCCCGGTGGACCAGCGTGGCGTCCAGCACGGTGCGGACCTCGGGTTCGGCGCCGGGGTGGCGTACGGCGTGGTCGACCAGTCCGGCGAGTTCGCGGCCGGAGGGCAGTTCCAGGCGGACGGTGCTGAGCCGGGGCCGTAGCAGGCGGCCGAGCATCAGGTCGTCCGCGCCGACGACCGCGATGTCCTCCGGCACGCGCAGTCCCGCGTCCTCCAGGGCGCGCATCAGGAGCATCGCGTACTCGTCGTTGTAGGCGAAGACGGCGTCGAGACCCAAGTCGGGCAGACGGGCGGCCAGTTCACTGGCCGCCCGTTCCGTGTACGCGAGCGGCAGCGCGGTCACCGTCGCGTCGGTGCCGGTGAGGGCGCGGCGGACGCCGGTGAGGCGGGGGCGGGAGAAGAACTCGAGGCCGGGTTCCTCGGGGAGGATCACGCCGATGCGGCGGCGCCCCCGGTCGTGGAGGTGGGCGGCGGCGCGGTGGCCGACGACGGTGTGGTCCATCAGCAGGGCGTGCGCGCCCTCGACGCGCGTGGGGCCGAGGGTCACCACGGCGCGGGCGCCGGCCCGTTTGAGCACCGCAACCCCGTGCGAGCCGAGTCCGGAGCCGGGGGCGAGGACGGCGACGGGGCGTAACTCGGCCCAGGCGCGGGCGGCTTCGTCGCCCTGGCCGACGGCGCCGTGCTGGACGACGGTGTAGTCGAGGCGGCCGAGGGCGGCCTGGAGCTCGCCGAGGAAGCGGTGGTAGAGGGGGCCCACCGGGACGGCCGGGGCGGGCATCAGGACCATCCGGCTGTGCCCGGCGCGGAGGGTGCGGGCAGCCGCGTGCGGCACGTACCCGAGTTCGCGGGCGGCGGCGTGGACCCGGCGGCGGGTGGGCTCGCTGATCCGTACGGCGTCGGTGTCGTTGAGGACGTAGGACACGGTCGCGCGCGAGACGCCCGCCAGGCGGGCCACGTCGGCACTCGTGGGCGTGTTCGGTATCTGCACCATGACAGGGCGCATCCTGGCAGAGGCGGCGGGGACGGCTTCGGGCGGGGCGAGGTCGTACAGGACTGGACGAAAGCGCGGCGCGACACCTAACGACGAACATGTTCGCCACGAACTTGTTCGGAGCGAACATGTTCGTTACTGTCGAGCCATGACACCACCTCCCCCCGGCTCCCGCAGGGAGCGCCCCGCCAAGCCCGCCCTCACCCGCGAGGGCATCGTGGCCGCCGCGCTGACCGTCCTGCGCGCCGAGGGGCTGCGCAAGGTGACGATGCGGCGGCTGGCGCAGGAACTCGACACCGGCCCCGCCTCCCTCTACGTCTACGTCCGCGACACCCACGAGCTGCACGCGGCCGTACTGGACGAACTGCTCGGCACCCTCCCGCCCGCCCCCGCCGGGGGCACCTGGCGCGAGCGCCTGGAGCAGGTGCTCACGTCGTGTACGGCGATGCTGCTGGACCACCCCGAGCTGGCGCGCTCCGCGCTGACCGCGCGGCCCAGCGGGCCGCACTACCTGAACCTGATCGAGACCCTCCTCGGGCTGCTCGCCGAGGGCGGCGTGCCGCGCGAGCGGGCGGCCTGGGGTGTCGACATGCTGCTCCAGCACGCCACCGCGACCGCCGCCGAGCACGCCGGTGAGGAACCGGCGGACGACTGGCGGAACCTGATCGGCACCCTGCGCACGGTGTCCGAGCGGACCCACCCGCACATCGCGGGCAGCGCCGACGTGCTGCTCTCGGGCACGCCCGAGAACCGGCTCTCGTGGGCCTTCCAGACCTTGATCAACGGCATCGAGCGGACCGCCGTACCCGAATGAGCCACCAGGAGACTGCCATGACCGGAACAACGACGCACCACCCGACAGCCGTGATCGGCGCCGGACTCGGCGGGCTCATGCTCGCGCGGGTGCTGCACAAGCACGGCGTCGAGGCGGCGGTGTTCGACCTCGATCCGTCGGCCGATGCGCGTACCCAGGGCGGGATGCTCGACATCCACGACGACACCGGGCAGGAGGCGCTGCGCGCGGCCGGGCTGCACGAGGCGTTCCTCGGGCGGGTCCACGTGGGCGGCCAGGCCACCCGGGTGCTGGACCGGCACGCCGAGGTGCACTGGTCGCAGGCGGACGACGGCACGGGCGGCCGCCCGGAGATCGACCGGGGTGAACTGCGCGCGCTGCTGCTGGAGTCACTGCCCGAGGGGCTCGTCCGCTGGGGTGCCAAGGTGACCGGCGCACGTGCGCTGGACGGCGGCCGGCACGAGGTGACGCTCGCCGACGGCACCGCCTTCACCACCGACCTGCTCATCGGCGCGGACGGCGCCTGGTCGCGGGTACGGCCCCTGCTGTCGGACGCGGTCCCCGCCTACACCGGCATGTCCTTCGTCGAGTCCGACCTCCACGCGGCCGACACCCGGCACCCGGCGAGCGCCGAAGTGGTCGGCGGCGGCATGCTGTTCGCGCTCGGCGCCGGGCGCGGCTTCCTCGCCCACCGGGAGCCGGACGGCAGCCTGCACGTGTACGCGGCGGTCGAGGCGCCGGAGGAGTGGCTGGACGGCATCGACTTCACCGACACCGAGGGGGCGGCGGACGCGGTCCTCAAGGAGTTCGACGGCTGGCACGAGGATCTGCGGGCCCTGGTCGCGGACACCGACGCCCCCCTGGTGCCGCGCCGTATCCACGCCCTCCCGGTCGGCCACCGCTGGCCGCGAACGCCGGGCGTCACACTCCTCGGGGACGCGGCCCACCTGATGTCCCCGTTCGCCGGCGAGGGCGCCAACCTGGCCCTGATCGACGGCGCCGACCTGGCCCGCGCCCTGCTCGCCCACCCCGGCGACACCGGGGCCGCGCTCACCGCCTACGAGGAGCGGATGTTCCCGCGCGCCGAGCACTCGGCCGCCGACTCCAGGCTCATGGGCGGGACGCTGTTCCAGCCCGACGCGCCGGAGCGGCTGGCGGCGATGTTCGGCGGGCATCAGCCGTGGGCCGGGCAGCAGTGATCCGGTCGGCCAGATCGCACCAGCCGGCCTCCACCCGCGCCATCGGCATGCCGAGCTGGCGGGTCAGATGGTGGATGAGGGCCGGGTCCAGGTAGGCCAGCAGGACCGGGGCGAGGAGTTCGCAGTCCTCGCCGGGCAGCAGCTGGCGCAGCAGGACCAGCAGATGGGCGCGCATGGCCTGGGTGGAGGGGTGCTGATGGCGCCGGGTGGGCTCGGGCAGCGCGGCCAGTTGCAGGTCGAGCTGGTCGGCGCAGAGGTGGAGCACGGCGACACCGAAGGCGTGCAGCCGTTCACGCGGGGGTGCGCCGGGGCCCAGCGGGGGCGGGCCGGCGAGGAAGTCGGCCTGGAGCCGGGCGGAGGAGTGGTCCAGCAGGGCGGTGAGCAGTCCGGTGCGGTCGCCGAAGCGCCGGAAGACGGTGCCCTTGCCGACCTGGGCCGCGGCGGCGACGGCCTCCATGGTCACCCCGGCCACTCCGTGCTCGGCGATCAGCCGGGTGGCGGCCTCCAGCAGGCGGGCGCGGTTGCGGGCGGCGTCTGCGCGCAGGCACGGGTCCTGGGGGCCGGTGCCGACCTCCAGCAGACGGGGTGTGTCGACGGGCTCCTGTGGCTGCGGGCAGGGCGGCAGGGCGCTGGACATGAAGACAGCGTAAAGCATGGGGAACAGAACTGGACCCCGGTCCGGTTATGGTGGTAGAAAATTAAACGGACCCCGGTCCGGATCGTTTCCAGCGTGTTTCACCACCCCTTGGAGTACCTCATGTCCGTTCGCATCCTCGCGCTCGTCGGCAGCCTCCGCGCCGGTTCGCACAACCGTCAGCTCGCCGAGGCGGCCGCCAAGCTCGCCCCCGAGGGCGCCGAGGTCGTGATCTACGAGGGTCTGGCCGACGTGCCGTTCTACAACGAGGACACCGACATCGAGGGCCAGGTCCCGGCCGCCGCCGCCGAGCTGCGTGCCGCCGCCCAGGCCGCCGACGCGTTCCTCGTGTTCTCCCCCGAGTACAACGGCACGATGCCGGCCGTGCTGAAGAACGCCATCGACTGGCTGTCCCGCCCGTACGGCGCCGGCGCCTTCGGCGGCAAGCCCGTCGCCGTCATCGGCACCGCCTTCGGCCAGTACGGCGGCGTGTGGGCGCAGGACGACACCCGCAAGGCCGTGGGCATCGCCGGCGGCAAGGTGATCGAGGACATCAAGCTCTCCATCCCCGGCTCCGTGACCCGCTTCGCCGAGACCCACCCGTCCGACGACGCCGAGGTCGCCGGCCAGCTCACCGAGGTCGTCACCCGCCTCCACGGCACCGTCGGCGACGTCGTCGCCGCCTGATCCGCCGCACGCGCCGAGGGCCGGAGTCCAGTGGACCCCGGCCCTCGGCGCGTGCGCGGGCGGCTACTTCGCGAACGCGTCCACACCCGTCAGCTCCGCCGACAGCGTCCACAGGCGGGCCGCCTGCTCCGGGTCGGTGGCCCAGTCCTTGACGCCGGCCCAGGTCCCGTCCTCGGGGGCGGGCTCGGCGACGTCGCAGTCCTCCAGGTAGAGCCCGCCCAGGCCGTCGAGCCGGGGCGAGGTCGCGGCCCAGACCTGGGTGGCGGCGCCCTGCTCCGGGGTCTTGAAGCCGGCGGGGTTCAGCGGGTTGCCCTGCTCGTCGATCCAGCCGCGCTCGACCATCTCCTCCTTGGGCAGGTGCCGCTGGAGCGGGGTCATGATGCCGCCGGGGTGCAGCGAGAAGGCCCGGACCCCGGAGTCCCGGCCCAGGGTGTCCAGCTGGAGGGCGAACAGGGCGTTGGCCGTCTTGGCCTGGCCGTACGCCTGCCACTTGTCGTAGCCCTCGGTCCACTGGACGTCGTCCCAGCGAACCGGCGAGAGGTGGTGGCCGCGCGAGGACACCGAGACGACGCGGGCGCCGTCACCGGAGGCGAGCGCCGGCCAGAGCCGGCCCGCCAGGGCGTAGTGGCCGAGGTGGTTGGTGGCGAACTGGGTCTCCCAGCCGGGCCCGACCCGCGTCTCCGGGCAGGCCATGATCCCGGCGTTGTCGATGAGGAAGTCGATGCTCCGGCCGGACGCCAGGAACCGCTCGGCGAAGGCGCGCACGCTGTCCAGGTCGCCGAGGTCGAGCTCGTCGACCTCCACGTTCTCGATCCCGGCCAGCGCCTCCCGGGCCGCGGCGGGGCGCCGGGCCGGGACGACGACGTGGGCGCCGGCCTTGGCCAGCGCACGGGTGGTCTCCAGGCCGAGCCCGGAGTAGCCGCCGGTGACGATCGCCAGCTTGCCGGTGAGGTCGATGCCCCGCAGGACGTCGTCGGCGGTGCTGTCCGCGCCGAAGCCCGAACCGATCTTGTGCTGTACAGGAGTGCTCATACCCGGAACGCTACGAATTGGAGTGCCCTCGAAGTCAAGCCGTGCACAAGGACGCGCCGGGAACCTGCGCCGGGGCGCCCGCGCACCGATCCTGAAGGGGTGAATCGTCCGCGAGCGAGGGAAGGCGCACGATCATGACCATGGACCCGCCGCCGTTCGACCCGGAACTCGCCGCCGCCCTGGAACCGTTCAAGGACACGATGGAGCCGGGTCTGACCCCGGACGGCATCAAGGCGGCGCGGGAGGAGTCGGCCATGGACGTGTTCGGCTCGCTGGACCTCACGCTGGACGGCGCCTTCGAGGTGGAGGACCGCGAGGTGCCGGGGCCGCCGGGCGCCCCGGACGTCTCCCTGTACCTCTGCCGCCCCGCCGGCACCGGGCCGGAAGCCCGGCTGCCGGTGATCTACTACGTGCACGGCGGCGGCATGATCCTCGGCACCAACCGCGCGGGCGTGGACGCGGCCCTCTCCCTCGCGCTGGACCTGGGCGGCGCGGTGGTCGTCTCCGTGGAGTACCGCCTCGCCCCCGAGCATCCGCATCCGGCGCCGGTGGAGGACGTCCACGCCGGGCTGCTGTGGACGGCGGAGCACGCGAAGGAGCTGGGCGGTGACCCGGAGCGGATCGTCCTCGCGGGCGCCAGCGCGGGCGGCGGCCTGGCGGCCGCCGTGGCCCTGATGCTGCGGGACCGCCAAGGGCCGCCCGTGCTTGGCCAGTTGCTCAGGTACCCGATGCTGGACGACCGCAACGACACCCCCGCCGCCCACCAGATGGCGGGCATCGGCGTCTGGGACCGCACCGCCAACGAGACCGGCTGGAACGCCCTGCTGGGCGAGCGCCGGGGCGGCCCGGACGTCTCCCCGTACGCCGCCCCCGCCCGCGCCACCGACCTCGCCGGACTGCCCCCGGCCTTCCTCGACGTGGGCTCGGCGGAGACGTTCCGCGACGAGGTGGTGGAGTACGCGTCCCGGATCTGGCGGAGCGGCGGGGTGGCCGAACTCCACGTCTGGCCGGGCGGGTTCCACGGTTTCGACGCCCTGGCGCCCCAGGCTGCCCTGTCGAGGGCGGCCCGTGCGGCCCAACTGGGCTGGCTGAAGCGGCTGCTCGGCGACCGAACCGAGCAAACCCCGGGGTCCGAGGGGCCGTTGTCCGGCCGTTAGGGTGCACGGCGTGAGCACGTACAGCGAAGAGAACGTCCCCGGCCGCTTCGGCCCCCACGCCACCACCGAGGCCGACCCGCGCGAGGTCGGCGCGGTGGCCACCGAGTACACGCCCGAGCGGGACGGCGACCCCGATCCGGGCGAGATCGTCTGGACCTGGGTGCCCTTCGAGGAGAACGACGGGCGGGGCAAGGACCGCCCGGTGCTGGTCGTCGCCCGGGAGGCCGCCGGCACCTTCCTCGCCGTCCAGCTGTCCAGCAAGGAGCACGACGGCGAGCGGGAGTGGGTGGCGATAGGCCAGGGCCCCTGGGACCGCACCGGCCGCGACTCCTGGGTGTCCGTGGAACGGGTGCTGCGGCTGCACGACGACGGCATGCGCCGGGAGGCGTGCGCGCTGGACCGGATGCGCTTCAACCTGGTCCGGCAGCGGCTCTACGAGCGCTACGGCTGGACCTGACCGCCGAGCGGGCACCGCGGACGAAGGCCCGCCCCGAGCCGGGGCGGGCCTTCCGCGCGCCCATGGCGGACTCACCCGGTCGGAGCAGCTCCGCCCGCACCGCCCCCGTACCTCCTGAGCTGCCCGAACCGCCGCCGCCCGGCGCTCTCCCCGCCGTGCCCCCACGCGCCGCCGGGGTCATGCTGGTGGGGTGCCGCGAAGGCGCCCGGAACCGGTCACCCGGTACGGGAGGAAACGCGCGAGGAGACGGAGATGAACGATCCCGGACGTCCCATCGGGCGCTCTTGTGCGATTCGGTGCGAGGGTCTTGGGTGGAATGCGTCTCTGCCCGGCACACCCCCGGCCGGGCTCCGTCGGCACGCTGGAATCCCAGGAGAAACCCGACATGTCTGACGCATCGAGTGGTGACTGTACGGAGCACCACTGCACCAAGCACGACTGCACCCGGCACCGCGCTGCGGTCACCGAGGCGGAAGTGGACGCCCTGGTCCGGGGCATCTGCTTCAAGACCGGCCCGCCCCGCACGCTCGGGGTGGAGGTGGAGTGGCTGGTCCGTGACCCCGAGCGCCCCTGGCTCCCCGTAACCCCCGAACGGCTCGAAGCGGCCCATGCGGCCGTGCGCACCGTCCCCCTGGACTCGCCGCTCACGGTCGAGCCCGGCGGTCAGCTGGAGCTCAGCTCGCTGCCCGCCTCTTCCTTGATGGAGTGCGTGAACTCCGTCTCCGCCGACCTGACCTCGGTCCGCAAGGTCCTCGCCGGGCACGGCCTGGCCCTCCTCGGTGTGGGCCACGATCCCTGGCAGGAGCCCCGCCGCTTCCTGCGCGAACCCCGCTACGACGCCATGGAGGCGTGCCTGGACCGCACCGGCCGGGCCGGCCGCCACATGATGTGCACCTCGGCCTCCGTGCAGGTCTGCGTGGACGCCGGGTACGAGGAGCCGGGCCCGCTGGGCTACGAACGGCGCTGGTGGCTGGCGCACCAGCTCGGCGCGGTCCTGGTGGCCGCGTTCGCCAACTCCCCGCTGACCTCGCGCCGGCCCACCGGCTGGCAGTCCACCCGCCAGCTGCACTGGATGGAGATCGGCCCCGGCCGGGCCGGGGCTCCCCCCACCGACGGCGAACCACGGGCCGACTGGGCCCGGCACGTGCTGGACTCCCCGGTGATGTGCGTCCGCCGCGACGAGGGTCCCTGGGACGTGCCGGAGGGGCTGACCTTCCGCGAGTGGACCCGGACAAGCGCCCCGCGCCCGCCGACCCGCGCGGATCTCGACTACCACCTGACCACGCTGTTCCCGCCGGTGCGCCCGCGCGGCCATCTGGAGCTGCGGATGATCGACGCGCAGCCCGGTGACGACGGCTGGATCGTGCCGCTCGCGGTGACGGCGGCCCTCTTCGACGACCCGGAGGCCACCGAGACCGCGCACCGGGCGGTGAAGCCGCTGACCGAGCGCGCGGTGGACCGGCCGGCCCCGCACAACCCGCTGTGGTCGGACGCCGCCCGGCTCGGCCTCGCCGACCCGGGGCTGCGGGAGGCCGCCACCGCCTGCTTCACGGCGGCGCTGGCGGCGCTGCCCCGGCTCGGTGCCACGCCCGAGGTGTCGGACGCGGTGGCGGGGTATCTGGACCGGTACGTCCTGCGGGGCCGCTGCCCGGCCGACGACCTGCTGGCCGGCGCCGGCGCCACGGACCCGACCCCCCACGCGAGGAAGGACATCCGCTCATGACCGCCCAGGAGAGCGGGACGACGGCGGCCGGCACCGAGACGCTGCGCGAGCGGCTGCTCGCCTCGCTGGTCACCGCCCGCGACCGCACCACCCTGCTGACCAGCTGCGTCGAGGACCCTGACCTCACCGCCCAGCACTCCCCGCTGATGTCGCCCCTGGTCTGGGATCTCGCGCACATCGGCAACCAGGAGGAGCTGTGGCTGCTGCGCAACGTCGGCGGCCGGGAGGCGATGCGGCCCGACATCGACGTGCTGTACGACGCCTTCGAGCACCCGCGCTCCGAACGCCCCTCGCTGCCGCTGCTCCCGCCCGAGGAGGCGCGGAAGTACGCGGCCGAGGTGCGCGGGCGGGCGCTGGACCTGCTGGAGGGCGCCGACTTCGAGGGCGGCAGCCGGCTCACCGAGGCGGGGTTCGCCTTCGGGATGATCGCCCAGCACGAACAGCAGCACGACGAGACGATGCTGATCACCCATCAGCTCCGCACCGGCCCGGCCGCGCTGACCGCGCCCGCGCACGACCCGGTGCCGCCCTACACCGGCCCGGCCGAAGTCCGGGTCCCCGGCGGCCCGTTCACCATGGGCACCTCCACCGAGCCCTGGGCGCTGGACAACGAACGCCCGGCGCACGTACGGGAGGTGGCGCCGTACTGGATCGACACGGTGCCGGTGACGAACGCGGCCTACCAGGCGTTCATCGCGGACGGCGGCTACGACACCGAGCGCTGGTGGACCCCGGAGGGCTGGGCGCACGTACGGCGCAACTCCCTGAAGGCGCCGCTGTACTGGCGCCGGGAGGGCCACCAGTGGCTGCGGCGCCGGTTCGGGGTCACCGAGGTGGTGCCGCCCGAGGAGCCGGTGCTGCACGTGTCCTGGTACGAGGCGGACGCGTACGCACGCTGGGCCGGGCGCAGGCTGCCCACCGAGGCGGAGTGGGAGAAGGCGGCCCGGCACGACCCGGCCACCGGCCGCTCCACCCGCTACCCGTGGGGCGACGCCGACCCGGGCCCGGAGCACGCCAACCTGGGCCAGCGGCACCTCTCCCCCGCCCCCGTCGGCAGCTACCCGGCCGGTGAATCACCGCTCGGGGTACGGCAGTTGATCGGGGACGTCTGGGAGTGGACGTCGAGCGACCTCGAACCGTATCCGGGGTTCGCCGCGTTCCCGTACCGGGAGTACTCGGAGGTGTTCTTCGGGCCGGACTACAAGATCATGCGTGGCGGTTCCTTCGCCGTGGACGCGGTGGCCTGCCGGGGCACGTTCCGCAACTGGGACTATCCGATACGGCGGCAGATCTTCGCCGGGTTCCGCACCGCCCGCTCGGAGTCCGACTGATGTGCCGCCACCTGGCCTACCTCGGCCCCGAGCAGCCGCTGAAGCACCTGCTGCTGGACCCGCCGCACAGCCTGTACCGGCAGTCCTGGGCGCCCCGGCACCAGCGCAACGGCACGGTGAACGCCGACGGGTTCGGGGTGGGGTGGTACGCGGACGGCGACCCGGTGCCGGCCCGCTACCGGCGCTCCGGGCCGATCTGGGCGGACCAGTCGCTGCTGGACCTGGCCCGTGTGGTCCGCTCGGGCGCGGTGCTGGCCGCCGTGCGCGACGCCACGCTGACCGGCGCGGACGCGGAGGCCGCGGCGGCGCCGTTCGCCTCGGGGCGCTGGCTGTTCAGCCACAACGGTGCGGTCGCCGGCTGGCCCGACGCGGCCGCGCCGCTGGTCTCCCTGCTGCCCCCGGTCGATGTGCTGTCGCTCCAGGCGCGCACCGACTCGGCGTTCGTCTGGGCGCTGGTCCTGCACCGGCTCAGGTCGGGCGAGGCTGCGGAGCACGCCCTCGCCGGAGCCGTACGCCAACTGGCCGAGGCCGCGCCCGCCTCCCGTCTCAACTTGCTGCTGACCGACGGCGACACCGTCACCGCGACCGCCTGGGGCGACAGCCTCTGGTACCGCGCGGAGCCGGGACACGCCGTGATCGTCGCCTCCGAGCCGTACGACGACGAACCGCTGTGGCGGGAGGTCCCCGACCGCACCGTGGTCACCGCGAGCCGTACCGAGGTACGGCTCGACCCCGTCGAGGACCTCGTGTCCGTGTCACCGAAGGAGCCCTGCACGTGAGCCTGCACGTGACCCGCACCCTCCCCGAGGACGCGACCGACGCCGCGCTGCGCGCCGACGTCCTCGACGGCCTCTCCACCGACCCCAAGACGCTGCCGCCCAAGTGGTTCTACGACGCGCGCGGCAGCGAGCTGTTCGAGCGGATCACGGAGCTGGACGAGTACTACCCGACCCGGGCCGAGCGGGAGATCCTCCAGAACCGTTCCGGCGAGATCGCGGCGGCCAGCGGCGCGCGCACCCTGATCGAGCTGGGGTCGGGCTCCTCCACCAAGACCCGCCTTCTCATCGACGCGCTGACCTCGCTGGAGGCGTACGTCCCGGTCGACGTCAGCGAGAGCGCGCTGGTGCAGGCGGGGCAGGCGCTCACCGGGGAGCGGCCCGGTCTCGCGGTGCACGCGCTGATCGCGGACTTCACCCAGCCGATGACGCTGCCCGAGACGCCCGGTCCCCGGCTGGTCGCCTTCCTCGGCGGCACGCTGGGCAACCTGCTGCCGGCCGAGCGGTCCGACTTCCTGGCCGGCGTGCGGGCCATGCTGGCGCCGGGCGACGGGCTGCTGCTCGGCACCGACCTGGTCAAGGACGAGGCGGTGCTGGTCCGGGCGTACGACGACGCGTCCGGGGTGACCGCCGCGTTCAACAAGAACGTGCTCAGCGTGGTCGACCGGGAGCTGGGCGCCGACTTCGACCCGGACGCCTTCGACCACGTGGCCCGCTGGGACCCCGAGCGGGAGTGGATCGAGATGCGGCTGCGCTCGCGTACCGCGCAGACGGTGAAGATCCCGGCGCTCGGCATGGTCGTGGATTTCGCGGCCGGTGAGGAGATGCGCACCGAGGTCTCGGCGAAGTTCCGCCGGGAGGGCGTCGCCGCCGAACTGGATAAGGCGGGGCTGGAGTTGACCCACTGGTGGACCGACTCCGAGGACCGGTTCGCGCTGTCGCTCAGCGTGGCGCGCTGACCGACGGCCGACCGGGGGCCGGCCACTCCCCGCCCGGCGGGCGACGTCTCGCGCGCCGGGCGGGGATGCGGCACGGTGGATTACGGCGCGACAAACCGGCTCGATCCGGGCAGCCGGGCGCCGTCATCCTGCCGTACCGCGAAGAGGAGCACCCGCCCATGTCGAACCACACCTACCGGGTCAGCGAGATCGTCGGCACCTCCAACGACGGTGTCGACCAGGCCATCCGCAACGCCATCGGCCGTGCCGACCAGACCCTGCGCAACCTGGACTGGTTCGAGGTCACCCAGGTGCGGGGGCAGATCGAGAACGGGCGGATCGAGAAGTACCAGGTGTGCCTGAAGGTGGGCTTCCGCCTGGAGGACGTCTGAGCCGTCTGAGCCGGCTCCCCTCAGGTCCGCCCCTCCTGCTCCTGGGCCTGCTCCAGCGCGGCCGAGGACTCGGCCCAGCGGGCCCGTACGACGGCGAATCCTGCCCGTTCGGCCGCGTCGCAGACCAGCTCGTCGTCGTCCACCACGACCAGCACCTCCCGCCGCCGGGCGAGCCCGCGCAGGATCTCCAGCTTGGTGGTGCGGGCCGGCCTGCGGTCCTGGCCCGGCCGCATGTGCAGCTCCCCGTCCGGGAGTTGGTGCAGGGCGAGCCAGTCCAGGGTGTCCCGGCGGCACCGCTCGGGGCGGCCGGTGAGGTACACGATGTCGCAGGTACGAGCGGCGGTACGGGCCATCGCCACGCCCTCGGCGAGCGGCGGGTCGAGGGGCGCGGCGGCGAAGAAGCCGTCCCAGTCGCGCGGGTGCCGCTTGAGGAAGTGCTGGCGGTGCGCGGTGTCCGCGAGGGTGTTGTCGAGGTCGAACACGGTCACCGGACGTTCGCTGCTGTGAGCCACAGACCCACTGTAGGGCGGCCGCGACGCCCGCCGGGCGCTCAAGATGCGAACCCGGGCAGGGACGGTGACCCTGGGAGGGGAAGCCTCAAGCGACCAGGAGGGCTGCCATGTCCTTTATGGACAAGATCAAGGGAATGCTCAAGGGTCACGAAGACATGACCGACAAGGGCATCGACAGGGGCGGCGACTACCTCGACCAGCGGACCGGCAACAAGCACCAGTCCCAGGTCGACACCGCTCAGGACAAGCTGAGGGACCAGTTCGGCTCCCAGCAGCACCGCGACAACCCGCCGCAGTCCTAGGACCCGCGGAACCCCACCACACCTGCGTCCGCGTCCGGTTCGGAGCCGATCCGCGCCGGACGCGGTCGTGTGCGCGGCCGGATACGGGATCATGCGTCTCATGATCCACACTTCGCGCCGCGGTCTGCTGGCCGCCTTCGCCGTCACCGCCGCCTCTCTGCCCCTGGGCGCCCTGGCCACCGCCCCCGCGCGGGCCGACGCCCTGCCCACGCCCGTGGACCCGCTGCCCGCCCCGGCCGGGCTGACCTCGGCCCGCTCCTCGGTGACCCTGCCGCCGCTGGACGCCTCCTACTTCTCCCAGGTCACCCTCACGACACCGCTCACCGCCACCGTGCTGCCCGGCACCCCGGCCCGCACCGAGATAACCAGCGGCGGCAGACGGGTCGCCCTGCTCACCCGGGGCGCGCGGACCGTGCTGGTGCCGGGCCCTCGCAGAACGTTCGCCGAGAACAAGCGGCCCTTCGTGGACGACTTCGGGCGCACCCTGCCGGACACCTCGCTCCCGGCCGCCGACCGCTCGTACTGGGGGACCTCGCCGGGCGGCGGGAGCTGGTCCACGCTGGGCCCGGCCGACACCGACTACTCGGTGCTGCCCGGCACCGGCGTCATCGCCCTGACCACCGACTACGCCAGCCGCCACGCGACCCTGCGGGACGACCGGATCGCCGATGTGGACGTGCGCGCCACCGCACGCTTCGACAAGGTGCCCACCGGCCAGGCGTGCTCCTACGCGCTCTCCTTCGGCTACCAGGACACCCACAACAACTACCGCGCCCGGCTCTCCTTCCTGACCAGCGGCGCGGTGGAGCTGCGGGTCGAGAAGGAGGTCGCCGACACGGTCACCCAGCTCGCCACGGCCGCCACCCTCGCCACCGGCGTCCCGGCGGGCACCGACTTCACGGTCCGGGTGCGCCGGGAGGGCACCCGGATCAGGGTCAAGGCATGGCGGACGAGCACGGCGGAGCCGTCCGGCTGGGCGGTGGACGTCACGGACTCCGCCTTCGGCGCGGGCCGGGTGGGCCTGCGCGCGCTGGCCAACCAGGGCTGCACCAACCTGCCGGTGAGACTCCAGGTGAGCCGCTTCGAGGTGGACGCGGCGAACTGGGACACCCCGCCGACCGTCACCCACGGCGACTGGGTGCGCGTGCTGCCCGAGCCCTTCGACGGCACCTGGACGGCCGACCTGGAGCGCACGGTGCGCGGCTGGGCCGGGTCGACGGCACCGGACGTGCTCGCGTACGCCGCGATGTTCCTCGGCGGCGCCCCGGCGGTCACCGCCGGGGACGGCCCCGCGCGGGGCAAGCAGGTGCTGGGCGAGTCCGGGTACGGCTACCTGGACCCGCAGGGCTACCGCTACGAGGGCGCCGACTTCCACGAGTACATGAACGTGGGCTGGACCTTCCCCGACGGCACCTACACCGGGCCCTCCAGCAAGCAGGCCGGCAATCTGGACTGCTCCGGTTACACGCGGATGGTCTACGGCTACCACCTGGGCGTTCCGCTGGCGGCCGGCGCGGACACCTCGGGGACGCGGATACCGCGCAAGTCACGTGACATCGTCGACTACGCGCCCGGTGTCGTCGTCGACCGGACGACCGGCACCACCCCGCCCGCCGCCGCGCTGCTCCAGCCCGGCGACCTGGTGCTGTTCAACGCCGACTCCAGCGACGACCACGCGACGGTGACCGTGGACCACGTCGGGATCTACCTCGGCCCGGACGCCGACGGCAAGCGGCGCTTCCTGTCCAGCCGGAAGACGGCCGACGGTCCCACCATGTCCGACCTCGGCGGCGCGTCCCTCCTGGACGGCACCGGCACCTACGCGACGTCCCTGCACACGGTCCGCCGTATCTGACCCCCGGAACACAGCAGACGGGGCCGGGGATGAGCACCACTCCCGGCCCCGCCCGTCCGCCCCCTTCGGCGAACGTCTGCTGGGGCGGCTACCGCTTGCCCGCCTTGCGGGTGGCGCGCAGCCACTCCTTGTTCATGCCGGTGATGGAGAACAGCGGGATTCCCTTGGGGCAGGCGGTGGCGCATTCGCCGGCCAGGGTGCAGCCGCCGAAGCCCTCCGCGTCCATCTGGGCCACCATGTCCAGCACCCGGGTCTCCCGCTCGGGGGCGCCCTGCGGGAGGACGTTCAGGTGGTTGACCTTGGCCGAGGTGAACAGCATCGCGGCGCCGTTGGGACAGGCCGCCACGCAGGCCCCGCAGCCGATGCACTCCGCGTGCTCGAAGGCGAAGTCGGCGTCCGGCTTGGGCACCGGCGTGGCGTGCGCCTCCGGGGCGGCGCCCGTGGGCGCGGTGACATAGCCGCCGGCCTGGATGATCCGGTCGAAGGCGGACCGGTCCACCACCAGGTCCTTGATCACCGGGAAGGCGGCGGCCCGCCAGGGCTCGATGTCGATGGTGTCGCCGTCGCGGAAGGACCGCATGTGGAGCTGGCAGGTGGTGGTGCGCTCGGGGCCGTGGGCGTCGCCGTTGATGACGAGGCTGCACGCGCCGCAGATGCCCTCGCGGCAGTCGTGGTCGAAGGCGACGGGGTCCTCGCCCTCGAGGATGAGCCGTTCGTTCAGGACGTCCAGCATCTCCAGGAAGGACATGTCGGGCGAGATGCCGTCCACCTCGTAGGTGGACATGGCGCCGTCGGTGTCGGCGTTCCGCTGGCGCCAGACGCGCAGGGTGAGCCTCATGCGTAGCTCCGCTGGGTGGGGTGGACGTACTCGAAGACCAGGTCTTCCTTGTGCAGGACAGGGGCCTCGCCGGTGGCGGTGAACTCCCAGGCGGCCGCGTAGCCGAACTCGTCGTCGTGCCGGGCCGCCTCTCCGTCCGGGGTCTGGGACTCCTCGCGGAAGTGGCCGCCGCAGGACTCGGCGCGGTGCAGGGCGTCGAGGCACATCAGCTCGGCCAGTTCGAGGTAGTCGACGATGCGGTTCGCCTTCTCCAGCGACTGGTTGAACTCCTCGCCGGTGCCGGGAACCTTGATCCGGCGCCAGAACTCCTCGCGGATACGGGGGATCTCGGCGAGCGCCTTGCGCAGGCCCTCGGCGTTGCGGGCCATGCCGCAGAACTCCCACATCAGCTCGCCGAGTTCACGGTGGAACGAGTCGGGGGTGCGGTCGCCGTCGACGGCGAGGAGCAGGTTGACCCGGTCCTCGGTCTCGGCCAGCACCTCCTGCACCTCGGGGTGCCCGTCGGTCAGCGGCTCCTGGTGCGGGTGGCGGGCCAGGTAGTCGTTGAGGGTGGCCGGCAGCACGAAGTAGCCGTCGGCCAGGCCCTGCATCAGCGCGGAGGCGCCGAGCCGGTTGGCGCCGTGGTCGGAGAAGTTGGCCTCACCGATGGCGAAGAGACCGGGGACGGTGGTCTGGAGGTCGTAGTCGACCCAGAGCCCGCCCATCGTGTAGTGCACGGCGGGGTAGATCCGCATCGGGACCTCGTACGGGTCCTCGTCGGTGATCCGCTGGTACATGTCGAAGAGGTTGCCGTACTTGGCCTCCACCGCCTTGCGGCCCATGCGCGCGACGGCGTCGGAGAAGTCCAGGTAGACGCCCTGGCCGCCGGGTCCGACCCCGCGCCCCTCGTCGCAGACGTTCTTGGCGGCGCGGGAGGCGATGTCGCGCGGGACCAGGTTGCCGAAGGAGGGGTAGATCCGCTCCAGGTAGTAGTCCCGCTCGTCCTCGGGGATCTCCTGGGGCGGACGGGTGTCGCCCTCCGCCTTCGGCACCCAGATACGGCCGTCGTTGCGCAGCGACTCGCTCATCAGCGTCAGCTTGGACTGGTGGTCGCCGGTGCGCGGGATGCAGGTGGGGTGGATCTGGGTGAAGCAGGGGTTGGCGAACAGCGCGCCGCGCCGGTGCGCCCGCCAGATGGCGGTGGCGTTGGAGTTCATGGCGTTGGTCGACAGGTAGAAGACGTTGCCGTAGCCGCCGCTCGCCAGCACCACCGCGTCCGCGAAGTAGGTGTCGATCTTCCCGGTGATCAGGTCGCGGGCGACGATGCCGCGCGCCCGGCCGTCGACCACGATCAGGTCGAGCATCTCGGTGCGCGGGTGCATCTCCACGTTCCCGGCCGCGATCTGCCGGGACAGCGCCTGGTAGGCGCCCAGCAGCAGCTGCTGTCCGGTCTGGCCGCGGGCGTAGAAGGTGCGGGAGACCTGGACGCCGCCGAAGGAACGGGTGTCCAGCAGCCCGCCGTACTCGCGGGCGAAGGGCACGCCCTGGGCCACGCACTGGTCGATGATCTCCACCGAGATCTGCGCCAGGCGGTGCACGTTGGACTCGCGGGCCCGGAAGTCGCCGCCCTTGACGGTGTCGTAGAACAGCCGGTGCACGGAGTCGCCGTCGTTGCGGTAGTTCTTCGCCGCGTTGATGCCTCCTTGCGCCGCGATGGAGTGGGCGCGGCGCGGGGAGTCCTGGTAGCAGAACTGGACGACGTGGTAGCCCTGTTCGGCGAGCGTGGCGCCCGCCGAGCCGCCCGCGAGGCCGGTGCCGACGACGATGACGGTGTGCTTGCGCCGGTTGGCCGGGTTGACCAGCTTGGCCTCGAAGCGGCGGGTGTCCCAGCGCTCCTGGACCGGGCCGGAGGGGGCCTTGGTGTCGGCGACCGGGTCGCCGGTCACGTAGTCGGTGTAGGTCATGGTCAGCTCACCACTCCGGTCATGACGCCCACGGGTACGGCGATGAAACCGGCCGTGAGCAGCAGCGCGAGGACGTTTGCGGCACCCTTCAGGAACCGTTCCCGACTCCGGCCGCCGGCGCCGAGGGTCTGGGCGGCGCTCCAGAAGCCGTGCCGGATGTGCAGGCCGAGGGCGAGCATCGCCACGATGTAGATGACGTCGCCGTACCACGTGGAGAAGGTGTCCACCACGTTCTGGTACGGGTGGCCCTCCTGGAAGCCGCCGGAGTGCACGGTGCCGGTGGTCAGGTCCAGCAGGTGCCAGACGATGAAGAGGCCGAGGATGATCCCGCCCCAGCGCATGGTCCGGGTGGCGTAGCTGGTGCGCGCCTTCTTGTGCACGTACTTGCTGGGCCGGGCCTTGATGTCGCGCCGGCTGAGCTGGTAGGCGGCGGTGGCGTGCGCGACCACCGCGACGACCAGGACGACCCGGATGATCCAGAGCGTCCACTCGTAGTGCATGAACGGCTCGCCGACCGTGCGCAGCCAGTGGGCGTAGCTGTTGAATTCGCCGGCCCCGAAGTAGATCTTCAGGTTCCCGATCATGTGCGCGACCAGGTACAGCAGCATCACGATGCCGCTGACGGCCATCACGGTCTTCTTGCCGACGGAGCTGTCCCAGACCGTGCGCGCCATCGACGGCCGTCGGTCCGTCCGCGTTGCCAGAGCCATGGACAGGACGTTACGACCGGCGGCCCGATCGGTCCAAGACATGGATCGGCTGGTTTCCATAGTCTCTGGCTATCCTTGAGGGATGCAGTTCCAGCAGCTCCAGTACTTCGTGGCCGTGGCCGAGACCCGGCACTTCACCCGTGCCGCCGAGCGGGTGCATGTCGCGCAGCCCTCGCTCTCCCAGCAGATCAGGGCGCTGGAGCGGGAGCTGGGCGCGGATCTGTTCGTCCGGGCGCGGGGCAACATCGCGCTGACCGACGCGGGCGAGGCGCTGCTGCCGCTGGCCCGCCGCATCCTCGCGGACGCGGACACCGCCCGCCACGAGGTGCAGGAACTGGTCCAGCTCCGGCGCGGCCGGGTCCGGCTCGGCGCCACCCCGAGCCTCTGTACGGGCCTGCTGCCGGACGTGCTGCGCGCCTTCCACGACCGCTATCCGGGCATCCAGCTCCTGGTCCAGGAGAGCGGCTCCCGCGACCTCGTCCGCGAACTCGCCCGCGGCGCGCTCGACCTCGCCCTGATCGTCCTCCCCCTCCCGGCCCCGGCACCCGCCCTGACCACGGTCGAGCTGCTGCGGGAGGACCTGGTCGTGGTCTCCTCCCCCGAGGCACCGGCCCCCGGCGGAGGGCGCCCCACCGTGGAGATCTCCGACCTCGAGAACGAGCGCCTGGTGATGTTCCGCCACGGCTACGACCTCCGCGAGCTCACCGTCAACGCGTGCCGCTCCGCCGGCTTCGAGCCGGAGTTCGCCGTGGAGGGGGGCGAGATGGACGCGGTCCTCGGGTTCGTCCGGGCGGGGCTCGGTGTGGCCGTCGTCCCTCGCATGGTGGCCAGCCGCGCAGGCCGGGGCCTCCGGGTGACCCCGCTGGCCCGCCCCGGCCTCTCCCGCACCATCGCCCTGGCCCACCGAAGCGACGTGGCTCCGCCTCGGGGGGCCAGGGAGCTGCAGAGGATGCTGCTGGAGCGGTAGCGCTAGCCCGTCGCGTCCGCCAATGCCAAGGTGTGGAGGTGTTCCGGGGGCCCCGGGCGGGCGTAGTACCAGCCTTGGGCTGTGTCGCAGCCGAGGAGGCGGAGTTGGTCGGCCTGGGCGCTGGTTTCCACGCCTTCCACCGTGACCGCGAGGTCGAGGCTGTGGGCGAGGGAGACTATGCCCTCCACGATCTTGAGGTCGACCGGGTCGGCGGGGTACTGCTGCATGCCCTGGGTGAAGGAGCGGTCGAGTTTGAGGACGCTGACCGGGAGGCGGCGGAGGTTGGCGAGGTTGGAGTAGCCGGTGCCGAAGTCGTCCAGGGCTATGTCGACGCCCATCTCGGCCAGCCGGCGCAGCGGCTTCAGCAGGCCGTCGTCGGCGCCGATCAGCGCGGACTCGGTGACCTCCAGGCACAGCGCGTCCGGGGTGACCCCGGCGCGCTCCAGGATGTCGACGGTGTCCTGCACCAGGCCGGGGTGGGTGAGCTGGCACGGAGAGAGGTTGACGTTGATCCGCAGCGGGCCGGCCGTCTTCTCCCGCCAGGCACGGGCCTGCCGGATCGATTCCTCAAGGACCCACCGGCCCAGCGGCACGATCAGCCCGGTGTGCTCGGCCAGCGGGATGAAGCGGTCCGGGCCGAGCACCCCGTGCTGCGGATGCAGCCAGCGGACCAGGGCCTCCGCGCCGCTCACCGTGCCGTCGCCGAGGTGGACCAGGGGCTGGTACTCGATGAAGAACTCGCCGCGTTCCAGCGCACTGGGCAGCGCGGTGGTGAGCCCGTGCCGGGTGATCGCGCGGGCGTCCGCCTCCGGGTCGGCCAGCTCCGCCCGGTTGCCGCCCGCCGACTTGGCCCGGTACATCGTGATGTCGGCGCTGCGCAGCACCTCCGCCGCCGTACGCTCCCCCGCCGGGCCCTCCACGATGCCGAGGCTGCCGCGCACCAGGAGGTCGCGGCCGTCGATGCCGACCGGGGTGAGCAGGGCGTTGGTGATGCGTTCGGCCAGCTCCTCCACCCCGCGCTCGGTGTCGCGGCCGGTGGTGAGGGCCACGAACTCGTCGCCGCCCAGCCGGGCCACCATCTCGCCGGACGCGGTGGTGCAGGACTGGAGCCGGTCGGCGACCTCCACCAGCAGCCGGTCGCCGGCCGCGTGGCCGAGGCTGTCGTTGATGGCCTTGAAGCCGTCGAGGTCGAGGTAGCAGAGGCCGAAGCGCTGGCCCTCGCCCGCCGCGAGCGCCTTCTCCAGCCGCTCGAAGAACAGGGTGCGGTTGGGCAGGCCGGTGAGGGCGTCGTGGGTGGCCTCGTAGCGCAGCCGGAGGTGGAGCAGGCGCCGCTCGGTGGTGTCCTCCATCAGCGCCAGCTGGTACTGCGGGGTGCCGTCGGCGTCGCGGAGCAGGGAGACCGTGAGGTTGGTCCACAGGGCTGTGCCGTCGGTCCGGTTGAACGCCTTCTCCACGTGGTAGTGGTCGCGTTCGCCCCGCACGAGTTCCTCGTAGAGCCGCCAGGTCTGCGGCGCGTCCTCGGGGTGGGTCCAGTCCCGGACCTTCCGGCCGCGCATCGCGGTCTCGGAGACACCGAACATGCGCTGCAGGGCGCCGTTGACCTGGAGGATGTTGCCGTCGAGGTCGGCGATGCTGATACCGATCGCGGCGCCCTCGAACACCGCGCGGAAGCGGGCCTCGCTGGCGTGCAGGGCCTCGGCGACCACGCCCTGGGCGCGGAGCGCGGCCTGCGCGATGGACTCCTGCTCGGCGAGGGTGCGCTCGCGCAGCGCCTGGGCGTACCCGGCGGCCATGGCGTGCTGCAACCGCGAGGAACGCATGCGGAGTTGGTCCTGCGGGCTGTCGTCACCGCAGTACAGGACGAGGTAGGCGTCGACGCAGTCCAGGGTGCGGGCGAGCACCTCGGGGTCGGTGCCGTGCGCCTCGACCAGCGCGGCGCCGACGGCGCGTGCCTCACCGGCGTCGAAGCTTCTGGCCCTGAGCGCGTGGCTGAGGCGGTGGGCGAGGGGGAGCAGCCGCTCCTCGAACTCGGCGCGGGTGAGCGACGTGGAGGTGACGGGGTAGACGGCCCGGCTCCATATCGTCGTCAGCCGCCGCACTCTGCCCTCCGGGCCGTCCGGCTCCGCGCTCACGCCGTACGCCCCACGCCGGCGAACCCGGAGAACGCGAAGTCGTCCTCGTCCTCCCGCGCCGACTCCGGCCGCCAGTCCGGGAGATGGACCAGTCCGGGCTCGACCAGCTCGAAGCCGTCGAAGAAGCGGGCGATCTCGTCGCGCGGGCGCATCACCAGCGGGTTGCGGATGTCCCGGTACACGTCCACCGCGCCCTCGGCGCGCTCCTCGGGCAGCGGGATGCCCTCGAAGGAGGCGTGGGTGAGGATCAGCAGGCTGCCCGGCGCGAGCGCGGCGCGCAGCTCGGCCACCGCGCGGTGCGGATCGTCGGTGTCCTCCAGGAAGTGCAGGACGGCCACCAGCAGCAGGGCCACCGGCCGGTCGAGGTCGATCAGCCGGGCGACCTCGGGGCTGGTGAGGATCTCCCGCGGCTTGCGCAGGTCGGCGGCGACGACACCGGCGTCCTCGTTGCCCGCGAGCACCGCCTGGCTGTGCGCGACGGCGACGGGGTCGTGGTCGACGTAGACCACCCGGGCGCCGGGCCGGGCGGCCTGGGCTATCTCGTGGACGTTGCCGAAGGTGGGGATGCCGGAGCCGACGTCGAGGTACTGGTCGATGCCCTGCTCGGCGGCGAAGCGCACGGCCCGGCGCAGGAACGCCCGGTTGGCCTGCATGATCTTGGGCAGGCCGGGGAGGAACTCCATCGCCTTGCGGGCCGCTTCCCGGTCGACCTCGAAGTTGTGCGAACCGCCCAGGTAGTAGTCGTACATGCGCGAGACGCTCGGCACCGAGATGTCGATGCTCCGGGGGGCCCAGGCGGGGCGCTCCATGTATCACTCCAAGGCGTAGGCGGCGGGGACGGGCGAGCCGGGTGTTCGAGCTGAGGCTACTGATCGCCCGCCAAAGGGGCGACCCGAAACGGAAATTGACCATCCGTTCCCGGTCACCGCCTGCGGGAAGTACCCGTCCGACCCCGCTGGGTGACGGTCGGCGCGCATGACGAAGGGCCCGTCGCCGCCGCGTGACACGGACGGTACGGGCCCTGCGCCGGGCGGTGACCGCTACTGGGCGGGCGCGCCGATCGGCTTGCCCTCGGGCGAGACGGCGTACCAAGTGCCGCCCACACCCTGGCCGTTGGTGTCACCGGGGGCCTTGTCACCGGTGAAGGTGTAGATGGGCCAGCAGTTGACCGACATCTGCTTCACACCGTCGGGGCGGGTGAAGGGCATCAGGCCCTTCTTCTTGACGCCCTGGGTGTCGTCGGCGCTCACCGGGCCGACCGCCGGCCACTTCTCCAGGCACGCCCCGGTGCAGTTGGAGACGGACTTGGGCCACGCCTTGTCCTTGAGGAAGCGGTAGACCGTGCGGCCGTTCTTGTCGACGACGATGTCACCGAGCTTGGGGTCCTTGCGGACCGAGAGGCCGGGCAGCGAAGCCAGCGACGCCTTCTTGCCATTGGGGGCGAGCGCGAACCACTTGCCGCCCACACCCTGGCCGTTGACGTCGCCGGAGTTGAGGTCCTTGGCGTAGCGGTACGCGGGCCAGCCGCCGATGGTGAGCTGCTTGGTGCCGTCGGCGCGGGTGACCTCGCCGAGCTTGGCCTTGTCGATGCCGGCGCCGGCGTTGGCGTCGTCGGCGGGGACCGGGGGCCAGGTGGTGGCGCAGTCGCCGTCACAGCTGGACTTCGGCGGCTCGGCCGTGTCCTTGTCGAAGCGGTACAGGGTGAGACCGGAACCGTCGGTGAGCACGTTGCCGAGCTGCGGGTTGGTGGCCACCGTCAGCTTGCCCGCGGGGGCGGCGGGGGTCGGGGAGGCGCTGCTCTGGGCACCGTCGGCGCCGTAGCCGTTGCCCGCGATTCCGGTGCCGATACCGGCGGCGCTGGCCGACGCTCCCACGTTCTGGGCCGCCGCGGCCGGGGGCGTGGCGCTGTCCTGACCGCACGCCGTCGTCAGGGCCAGCACCGAAGCGGCCGTGGCCACCAGTGCGGCGGTCCGCCAGGAGGTCTTCATCCTCAACTCCCCATTTTCGCCAGTTTGTTGCGGCGCTACTGAATCACCGCACGGCCATGGGTACGCGGCCCGGGGGGCGGAGTGTTCAACGGAACGGCGAAAAACTTTCGGCGGTGTCCCACGGGGCGTGCCGAGGGGGTGGCGGTGCGTACGGGCGTACCCATCGCTCCGGCGGGGCCGCGTGGCGCGTCAAACCAGGTGGGGCGCGATGTCCCTCCTTCGGACCAATCCCCGTACGAATGGTCGCGGGGGCGTCGCGCGGCCTCCATGATCTCGCTCGTGCAAGGTCCCCAAGCAACCCGATGCGCGGTCGCCGTCAGGGCGTTGGCGCTGTTCGCGGTGGTGTGGAGCGTGGTCGGCTGCCCGGTCGGCACGGCGTCGGCCGACGCCTGCGCCTACGCCTCCACGGGCCCGGACGGCACGGTGGCCGTGGCGGTGGCCGGAAACCACCACCCCTGGCCCCCGCCCTGCCTTCCGCACCCCCCGCCACCGTGCCCGCCGACGCCCACTCCGACCCCGACTCCCACTCCTACGCCCACCCCGACACCCCCGCCGCCGCCCACCCCCACCCCGACTCCGACGCCCACACCGACTCCCGCTCCTCCCCCGCCGCCGAAGCCGCAGCCGAGACCTCAGCCGCCCAAGCCGCAGCCGCGTCCGACACCGCCCGCCCCCGAGCCCCCCGTCCGGCCGACGCCGCCCCCACCGGCACCGCGCCCGGCGCCGCCACCACCGCCCGCCCCGGCGCCCGTACCCGCGCCGCCCCGGCCGGCGCCGAAGCCGCCACCCACCCCACGGCCGACCGTGACCCCGGTGAGCTACCCGGCGTACCACGTCCGTGCCACCCGGCACATCGCCCGCTCCCACACCTCACCGGTCCGCTACGTCCTGCTCGTCACCATCCCCGCGATCGTCGCCGTCGCGGCGCTGCGCCCGCGGTGACGCGGCCGCACCCACCTCTGGAGGTATCCGTTGTCGGATTGGCTCGTTCTCGTCCTGGGCATGCTGGGCGCCTGTGCCGTGGTCGTGCTCATCACACTCGTCCGGCACCGGCGGGCCCCGGAGGACGAGGACCCCAGTGAGACGCCCGACGTCATCGAGTACATGACGATGTGGATCGGGGTGGTGTACGCCATCGTGCTGGGCCTGGCCATCGCGGGTGTCTGGGAGGCACGCAGCGCGGCCGGGGACACCGTCCAGGCCGAGGCGCAGGCGCTCCACGAGGTCTCCGAGCGCGCCCGGGTGTACCCGGCGGACGTGCGCGACCAGATCCGCGCGGACGTCGACGCGTACGTCTCGTACGTCGTGGACACCGAGTGGAAGTCGATGACGGACAAGGGGGAGGTCACCGCGCGGGGTTCGCGGCTGCTGGACAAGGTGCGGCAGGACGTGACGGACTACCAGCCGCGCAGCGACTTCGAGGCGCAGGCGTACCAGCCGCTGGTGGACCAGGTGGCGGCGGCCGACCAGGCGCGCAACGCACGCGCCGACTCCACCGGCCCGACCATGCCGCCCGTGGTGTGGTGGGGGCTGCTCGCCGGGGCGGTGATCACGGTGGGCATGGTGTTCGCCCTGCAGATCCGGCGCACCGCGCGGGAACTGGTCCTCGCGGGGCTGTTCTCGGCCACCATCGCGTTCATGCTGTTCCTGATCTGGGACTTCGACGCCCCCTTCAGCAGGGGCATCGCGGTCACGGCGGAGCCGTTCCTGACGCTGTTCCCGCACACGTAGGACATGCCGGGGGCCCTCGTCCCGGCCCGGCGAGGGGTGGGGCGAGGGCCCGTGGCGGCGTGTCCCGCGCCGGCGAGGGCGCGGGCGGGGCTCAGGCGCGCTTCTCGGTACGGCGGCGCAGCCAGACGGCGCCGCCGCCGAGCGCGGCCGAGGCGACGAGTCCGCCGCCGATGGCCATGTCCGCGCGGGACGCGCCGGTGGTGGAGCTGCCGCCGAGGCCGCCGTTGACACCGCCGATCACGGTGAAGGCGTTCCGGCGGGTCAGGGTGCGGCCGCCGCACTCGACGGTGATGTCGTAGCGGCCGGGCCGGGCGTTGCGGTCGACGGTGACGGTGACGCGGGAGGCGCTGCCGTTCCCCTGCAGCCGGGCGGCGCGGAAGGCGCGCGAGGTGACGGTGCCACCACGGCAGCCCTCGACGGCGATGGTCAGGCGGCCGCCGGCCGGGAGAACGCTGGGGGTGACGAGGATGTTGCGGAGGTTGCCGTCGTCGCCACCGCCGCCGTGACCGCCGTTGCCACCGCCGTTGCCGTTCCCGTTGCCACCGCCGAAGTTGTCGTTGCCCCGGTTGCCGTTGCCGTTGCCGTTCCCGAAGTTGTCGTTGCCGTGCCCGTTGCCGTTCCCGAAGTTCCCGTTGTTGTTGCCGTTGCCGAAGTTCCCGTTCCCGTTGCCGTTCCAGTTGTTGTTGCCGTTGAAGTTCCCGTTGCCGTTGTTGAAGTTGCCGTTGAAGTTGCCGTTGCCGTTGATCACGCCGGTGTTCGGGCTGACCCCGGTGACGGTGGTGGTGCCGTTCCCGTTGCCCATGCCGTCCGCGACGGCGACGGGGGCGGCGACACCGAGCACGGCGATCGCGGCGCACGTGGCCGCCAAGGCACGCTGGTTACGCATGTGTTCCTCCGCGAGAGGCACGCCGGGGCCGGTCCCCGGTCGATCGGCGAGAAAGCACCTCCCGACTGAACCCTCAGGCGCAAGGAACACGCCCGCATGTCGAGAATGGTCCGTCCTGGTGAGCACCCCTCCTGTCCGACAACCACACAATCGGATATCGCCGCAGGTCACACCCCGTCAGAAATTATCTCCGCCCCGCAACTCGGATGGCGCACCCCCGGGGCAGGCCGCCACCCGTTCGCCCGCCGCCCCGTCGCCGCCCCTCGGCGCGGGACTTAGCGTTTTCCCATGCGCGACGGACGTGGTGACAGCCGCGTCGAGAGGGGATGGCGAATGTCTGCGTCCGAGCTGGCGGAGTGGAGCGAACGGGAGGAGCGGCGCAGGAGACGCGCACCCTGGGGCGTGCTGGCGCTCGTGCTGCTGACCGGTGTGGCGCTGATCCGGAACGGGTCCGGCGAGTTCGACGTGGGCCCCCCGCAGCCCGCGGCGGCCGCCGCCCCGGCCCCCGACGTACGGTCCACGCGGACCGCGGAGGGACCCGCGCCCGTGTCCGTCCCGGCCGGCCTGTCGTTCTCCCCCGCCGACCGGGTCCGTATCCCGGCGATCCAGGTCGACGCCCCGGTCACCCCGGTGGGCCTGGACGCGGACGGCTGGGTCGGCGCGCCCCCGCCGGAGGACCCGAACCTGGCCGGCTGGTTCACCGGTGCGGTCTCCCCCGGCGAGAAGGGCACCTCGGTGATCGTCGGCCATGTCGACAACACCAAGGGACCCGCCGTCTTCTACGGGCTCGGCGCGCTGAAGAAGGGCGACCGGATCGACGTGGCCCGCCAGGACGCCCGGACCGCGGTGTTCGAGGTGTACGGGGTGGAGGTCTTCGAGAAGAGCAAGTTCCCCGGCGACCGCGTCTACGGCTCCAAGGGCACCCCGGAGCTGCGGGTGATCACCTGCGGCGGCGGCTTCTCCAAGCAGAACGGCTACGACGGCAACGTGGTCGTCTTCGCCCGCCTGGTCACGGGAGCCTGAGCCCCCGCGACCGGGCGGCGCACGGCAGAGGTCATGCGTCTAGGTCATGCGGCGGGGCGGCACGGTCAGGTGGTAGCCGTGGTCGAGCAGATAGGGCAGGTACTCGCGGATCGCGCGGACGCTCTGCGTCCGGTCGCCCCCGGCGTCGTGGGAGAGGATGACGACGCCGGGGGCGGCGCCGTGTTCCACCCGCTTGATCACCGTGCTCGTGCCGGGGGTCATCCAGTCGGTGGTGTCGACGGTCCAGGCCATCGGCTCCATGCCCATCTCGGCGCCGAGCTGGAAGGTGGCCCGGTTCCAGGCGCCGTAGGGGGCGCGGAACCACTGGGGGCGGTCCCCGTAGGCGTCCTCGATGACATCGCTGGTGCGCTCGATCTGGTCGCGGATGTCGCCCCGGGTCAGCTGGGTGAGCAGCGGGTGGTCCCAGGTGTGGTTGCCGACCACATGTCCCTCCTCGGCCATCCGGGCCAGGAGTTCCTTGTTGTCGACGGCCATCTCCCCGCACACGAAGAACATCGCGCGGACGTCGTACTTGGCGAGGGTGTCCAGGATGTGCGGGGTGTAGTCGGGGTGGGGGCCGTCGTCGAAGGTGAGCATCATGTTCCGGCCCTTGCCGGTGAGGCGCAGGATGGGCTGGTGACGCACCTTCAGCTTGCCGGGGACGGCGTTGTGCGGGGTGCCGGCGCCGATGAGGGGCTGGAGGCGGAACGCGGAGGGCTTGAGGACCTGGCGGGCCTGGGGCCCGGCGAGGCCGGCGGTGGTGCGGGCGGCCTCGTCGCCGCCGCCCGACATGAGGACTCCCCCGGCGCCCGCGGCGCCGAGGAGGGCGGCCGAGCCGAGGAGCATCCGGCGCCGTGTGAACAACTGATCCTTCTCCATGAACCATCAGTCGCCCCCCGACCCCGCGCCGCACCGCACCGACACCGGTGCGGCGGGTCCGTTCCACCCGGTCGGCGGCGCGTTTCCGGGGGCACTCCTGCCCGTCCTCTGGACGGAACGGCCGCTTCCGATAGCCTCACCGCCGTGACGGAACAGCAGGCAGAGCACGAGCGGCACCGGTTCGAGCGGGGCACGGACGGTCCCAAGGTCATCGTCGTCGGCGTGGACGGCTCCGACTCCTCGCTGCGGGCGGCCGCGTACGCGGGCGGTCTGGCCCGGCGGCAGGGGGCGCTGCTGGCGGTGGTGTACGTGCAGCCGGTGCTGGCGGCCGGGGCGGCGCTCGGGGTGCCGGTGGCGCAGGCCACGGACGAGATCGCCGAGGACCTGATCGCGCAGATCAGGGAGGCGGCGGAGCGGGTGAAGGGGATATTCGAGGTGCGCTGGGAGTTCCACACCTTCCGCGGCGACCCCTTCAACGGCCTGGTCCAGGCGGCCGACGAGCTGAAGGCGGACGCGGTGGTCGTCGGCGCCTCGGAGCAGGCCGGCCACCGGATCATCGGCTCGGTGGCGGTCCGGCTGGTGAAGGCGGGACGCTGGCCGGTGACCGTCGTCCCGTAGCGAGGGACCGCAGCATCGGCGCGGTCGCCAGGAGCAGCACCCCGGCCGCGGCGATGGCGGTGCGCGGGCCGGTGAGCGAGGCCATCAGGCCCCACAGTGCGGTCAGCGCGGCCGTACCGGTCCTGGTGGAGACCGACCAGGCGGAGAGCGTACGGGCGACCCGGTCGTCCGGGGTGCGCTCCAGCCGCTCGGCGGCGAGCACCGGGGTGAACACGCTCGCGCAGGTGATCAGGCCCAGCTCGACCGCCATGACGAGGACCAGGCCGGGCACGCCGGGCCGGACGAAGGCCAGCCCCAGCGGCCAGCAGGCCCGCAGCACGCCCGAGACGAGCAGCACCCGGCGCCTGCCGTACCGGGCGGCGAGCGGGCGGGCGAGCCGGGAGCCGAGGAGGCCGCCCAGGCAGGGCACGGCGAAGGCAAGACCGTACTGCCAGGGTTGGAAGCCGAGCGGGCCGAGCATCAGGACGGCGAGCAGCGGGGCCTGGGCCATGATCAGGCCGTTCACCGCGACCGTGTTGAGGAACAGCGGACGCAGCTCGCGGCTGGTGAGCAGGTGCCGCCAGCCGTCGAGGAGGTCGGCGGCGCGCGGGCGTGAAGGGTCGCGGGGCGGCCGTTCCGGGGCGGTCTCGGGGCCCTTGATGGCGCGGATGCCGAGGGCGGACAGCAGGAAGCTGAGGGCGTTGGCGGCGACCGTCACCACGGGCCCGAACAGGCCGACGGCGGCGCCGCCCAGCGGGGGTCCGAGCACCGTGGCGGTCCAGGTGGTGGACTCGAACCTGCTGGTGGCGGTGAGCAGCCCGGCACGCGGTACGAGGCTCTTCAGATGGGCGCCGGAGGCCGCGGTGAAGGTGAGGTCGGCGGCGGCCACGACCATGGAGACGAGCAGCAGCTGGCCGAAGCCGAGCACGCCGAGGAAGTGGGCGGCGGGGACGGCGAGCAGGGCGGCGCACCGGACCAGATCCGCCAGGATCATGACGGGACGCTTGCGGCGGAACTCCATCCAGGGTCCGAGCGGCACCGCGAGCAGCGCGCCCACGGCCGGTCCGGCGGAGGCCAGCAGCGCCACCTGGGCGGGGCCCGCGTGCAGCACGAGAAGCGCGATCAGGGCGAAGGCGTCGAACGCCAGCCAGGTCCCGGCCGCGCTCACGGCGTACGCCGCCCACAGCCATCCGAACCGCGACCCCAGCTTCACGCACAACCTCCCGTTGACCGGAGTTATGAAATCGGCCCGGATACGGCGGGAGCAAACAACCAAACCCCTCGTCGACACAACCACCGGTTGTAGCGCTACCCTGTCCGCCATGGACCTCAAGGCCGTACGCACCTTCGTCGCCGTGGCGGACGCGGGGCAGTTCCAGGAGGCGGCCGCCGTGCTCGCCGTCACCCAGCAGGCCGTCTCCAAGCGGATCGCCGCGCTGGAACGGGACCTCGGGGTGCGGCTGTTCACCCGGACCGCGCGGGGCGCCGAACCGACGCTGGACGGGCGGGCGTTCCTGCCGCACGCGCGGGCGCTGCTGCTGGCCGAGGAGCGGGCGGCCGCCTCGGTCCGGCCGGGCCGCCGGGCGCTCCGGGTGGACGTGATCGGCCCCCGGGTCGCCCCGGCCGTCCTGCTGCGCGGCTTCCACGAGGCGCATCCGGGGGTGGAGCTGGACGTGGTCACGCTGTTCGACGCGGACAGCGCCGTCGCCGCCGTGCGGGCGGGCCGGGTCGACGCGACCTTCCGCGCGGTCGGCATGCCGGGCCGGCGGCTGCCGGAGAGCCTGGCGAGCGCCCGGGTGCTGGACGAGCCGCTGTATCTGCTCACCGGCCCGGAGCACGCCTTGGCCGACGCCGAGTCGGTGACCCCCGCCGAGCTGGCCGGGCACCGGATCTGGATGCCGAGCATCGTGGAGGGCGTCGAGTGGGCCGCCTACTACGCCTCGCTGGCGGCGGAGTTCGGGCTCACCATCGACTCGGCCGGCCCCAACTTCGGCAGCGCGGCGATGCTGGAGCGGATCGCCGGGTCACCGGAGCTGGCCACCTTCATGGGGGAGCACCCCCGGCACGCCGGGCGCGACCTGCGGCTGATCCCGATCACCGATCCGACCCCGGTCTATCCGCACTCCCTGATCTGGGACCGGGCCAACGCGCACCCGGCCCTGACCGCGCTGCGCACGCATCTGACCGGCGGGTCCGGTGCGCCGCGCCCCCTTGGCACCTGGGTCCCGGACTGGGCCGTGACCTGAGCGGTCGTGCGTGGCGCCTTCCGAACGGGCCGCCCCTGAGCCATCATGATCCGCCGTCAGCCGTTTGCCGCCGGGGAAGAGGTGAGGCGTGTGGCCAAGATCCGTTCGGGTGAGGGGATTCTCCGTCGCAAACCCATTGAACACATCGAGGAGTCCGACACGGGCGAGGGCGGTCTGACCCGTTCGCTCGGCCTGTGGCAGCTCACCGCGATCGGGGTGGGCGGCATCATCGGCGCGGGCATCTTCACGCTCGCCGGCACGGTCGCCAACGGCAAGGCCGGGCCGGCCGTGGTGGTGTCGTTCCTGATCGCCGGTTTCGCGAGCGCCTGCGCGGCGCTGTCGTACGCCGAGTTCGCGGGCATGATCCCGAAAGCGGGATCGGCGTACACCTACGGGTACGCGGTGCTGGGCGAGTTCGTGGGCTGGTTCATCGGGTGGGACCTGCTGCTGGAGTACACCGCGATCGTGGCGGTGGTCGCCATCGGCATCTCCGGCTACTTCAGCTTCCTGGTGGAGGAGGCGGGCGCCGACCTGCCCGCGTGGATGCTGGGCGCGCCCGGCACCGGCGCGGGGCACCGGGTCGACCTGTTCGCGGCGATCCTGTGCGTGCTGATCGCGTGGCTGCTGAACCTGGGCATGAAGAGCGCGGCCCGGTTCGAGACGTTCGTGGTGGCGCTGAAGGTACTGGTGGTGCTGCTGGTGATCGCGGTGGGCTTCTTCCACATCAACACCGCGAACTACCACCCCTTCTTCCCCTTCGGCATCAGCGGCGCCTTCACCGGCGCGGCCACCGTGTTCTTCGCCGTGTTCGGCTACGACGCGATGTCGACGGCGGCCGAGGAGTCCAAGGACGCCCAGAAGCACATGCCGAAGGCGATCATCTACTCGCTGATCATCTCGATGGTGCTGTACGTGGCGGCCTGCCTGGTGCTGACCGGCATGCAGAACTACAAGGACATCGACCCGGAGAGCGGGTTCTCCTCGGCCTTCAAGTCGGTGGGCCTCGGCGGTCTCGCCGATGTCATCGCGGTGGGCGCGATCATCGGCATCCTCACGGTGATGTTCACCTTCATGCTGGGCGTCACCCGGGTCTGGTTCTCGATGGCCCGCGACGGGCTGCTGCCCCGCTGGTTCGCCAAGACGCACCCGACCCGGCACGTGCCCACCCGGGTGACCTGGATCGTGGGCGTCGGGGCGGCCGCGATCGCCGGGTTCGTGCCGATCGGCGAGGCGGCCGAGCTGACCAACATCGGCATCCTGCTGGCGTTCGTGGTGGTGTGCGTGGCGGTGATCGTGCTGCGCTACCGGCAGCCGGACCTGCCACGCGGCTTCCGTACCCCGCTGATGCCGTTCATCCCGGCGCTCGGCGCGCTGTTCTCGCTCTGGCTGGTCACCTTCCTGGAGTGGGAGACCTGGGTGCGGTTCGCCGTCTGGTTCCTGATCGGCTGTGTCGTCTACTTCGGCTACTCCTACCGGCACTCGGCGCTGGCCCGGCGGACGCCCGCCGAGTGATCACTGCCCCATGGTGAGCCCGGCCTTGGCCGCGCCCCGGCTCAGTACGGTGTTCCGTACCCGGTCGCGGGTGGCGGCGAGGTCGGCGCCCGCGGTGACGGCCCGGTTCACGTCGATGGCACGGCCGGCGTCGAGGTCGTACACCTGGGGCAGGAACTCGGCGCGGCGCACCTCCCAGCGGGCGCCGGGCTTGACCGGCGGGGCGAAGGTGAAGCGGGCGAGGGTGGACTCGTTGCCGCGCCACTCCCCCGCACCGGCGCCGCCGTCCGCGATCTGGTCGCCCAGCCCGAAGACCACCCAGGTGCCGTTGACCTTCTCGTACGGCTGGGGCACCTGGGTGTGGTCGCCGAGGACGAGGTCGATGTCGGGGCGCCCGCCGGACTTGGCGGCTGTGAGCTGCTTGGCGAGGGTGATCTGTCCGGCGTCCGGCGTGTCCTGGCCTGCGGAGCCCCAGTTGACGGAGAGCACCACCACGTCGGCGCCCGCCTTCCGGGCGGCCCGCGCGGCGGCGGCGATCCGGCCCGCGTCGGCCGGGTCCACCGCCCCGGACTGCCCGGTGGTGTCGTAGGCGTACGACAGATGCGCGACCTTGGCGGTACCCGCGCGCAGCAGGGTGACGGTGCGGGCCTCGGTGTCGGTGCGGGAGGTCCCGGCGTGCCGGACGCCCGCCTGGTCGAGGGCGTTCAGGGTGCGGGTGATCGCGGCGCCGTCGGCCTGCGGGGAGGCGGTGGAGCAGCTGTCGTAGCCGGTGGCGGCGAGGCCCTGGGCCAGCGGGGGCAGCGCGGTGACGGCCGGGTCGCCGTCGGCGCCCTGGACCGGCTCCAGGTGACACAGCGCCAGGTCGGCGCCGGAGACCGCCGGGCGGGCCCCGGCGAGCATGGGGCGGAAGTCGTGCCCGCCGCCGGAGGCGTCGAAGCCCGCCCGGTCGGCGGCGGATGCGTACGGCTGGACCCCGCCGGCGGCGACGAGCGTGAAGCCCTTCCCGGCGCCCGGCGCGGGCTGCCCGGCGCCGGACCCGGCCCGGTCCTGATGCTGGCAGGCGGCCACCGCCGCGAGCACGGCGGTCAGCGCGAGGGCCACCTGATGCCTGCGTCCGATCATCAACTCACCCCAGGATTGCCGGAGGGGACTTGTCGTATTGACAGACAAGTTCTGACGGGCATATGGGTATGAAGCTGACCACCCGCGCAAACAGCCCCTAGCCCATCCGGTGCTGCCGGGCCGCCCGGTGACCGTTCGTCCGACCGCTCACCGAGCCCTGGCGACCGCCCGTCGCACCGGCGTGCGCGCGGGGTGTCGCCGGGGGGCGGGCTGCGCTGCCATACGGCCATGACGGCCGGGACCACTGCCCCAGGGACGACGACCGCCGAGCACGAACTCGCCGCGCTGGCGCGGGAGCACGGGCGGCCCCTCTTCGCGCTGCTGCTGCGGCTGAGCGACGGGGACCGCCAGCGCGCCGAGGATCTGGTGCAGGAGACCCTCGTACGGGCCTGGCAGCACCCCGAGGCGCTGCGCGCCGAGAACTTCGCCTCGGCCCGCCCCTGGCTGCTGACCGTCGCCCGGCGCCTGGCGATAGACGCCCGGCGGGCGCGGCGGGCCCGGCCGCCCGAGGTGGTGGACGAGGTGCCGGAGACCGCGCGCGTGACCGCCGACCACGCCGAGCGGGCCGCCGCCGCGCTCGATGTGCGCGAGGCTGTGAAGACACTCACTCCGCACCACCGTGACGTACTGGTACTCGTGTACTTCCGCGGGGCCAGCGTGGCGGAGGCCGCCGAGATCCTGGGCATTCCACCCGGTACCGTGAAGTCCCGCGCGTACTACGCGCTGCGTGCCCTGCGCCAGGTTCTTCCGGGATACGCGACTGACCTGCGGTGAAACCGGGTGCCGGGTCAAGCCTCGGTAAAGCGCCTTGCCGTGACCCCCGTCGGGGCCATGAGCTGTCCTCATCCGTGTTCCGGGCGGGGGCCGGGTTCGGGCGACGCGCACGCACCGGAGGAAGGCAGGCAGGGATGCTCCACAGAGGTCACGAGCACACGAGCGGCGCCGGCGGCGGTGAACTCACCGTCCCGATGGCCTGGTTCTACGCCGAGTACATCGCCGACGAGCTGCTGCGCACCGGCGATCTGATGCCACCGACGTCCTTCGAGTTCCGGGCGGGCCGGGACGCGCTGGCACTCACCGTCTTCCTGTCCGACACCGAGGGCGAACTCTCCGCGACCCGGGTCGTCTCGCAGCTGGAGAACTGGCTGTCGCTGACGGCGTACGACCAGCCGTGGCGGGAGTGGATCGGCGGCCGGATGGCCGAACGCACCGCGCAGGCGGCCACCTCAAAGACTCCCGACCCGGACCTGGCGCTCGCGGGGGACGCCTGGCGCTGGCTGGAGGAGACCGAGCTGCTCGCGCCCGACCTGGACGCGGTGCCGGGCGGCGGCGCGCCCTGGGGCGAGGACGACGGGCCGAAGGTGTGGACCCCGGCCTGGCAGCTCGGCCTGCCGCTCGGACACCTGGCCATCCATCTGTTCTGAGCCCTGTTCCGGGCCCGCCCCGGGCACCAAACCCGGCGCTTTTCCGGCCAGTCGGAACTCGGACCAATCCGGGGCCCCGGCCGCTCCGAATCCCCATCGGGTTTCTGCGTGCGGCTTGAGTGATTCCGGCGTCCGGTGCGTACCAATGGGTGCACCGCGTAACCCCACCCGCACCCATAGGCACGAGGATTCGGCATGAGGTCCCTGGAAAGGCATCGCGCCGTCGGCGCGTACGCGCTCGGCGTGCTGGACGAGGCGGAGACCTTCCGCTTCGAGGACCACCTCGCCGAGTGCCCCCGGTGCGCGACCGACGCGACCGAATTCGGCCCTACGGCACGGCAGTTGATGCTGTACCGGGAGGCGACGCCCGCCTTCGTGCCCGCCCTGGCCCAGCCCGGCCCCCGCATGCTGGACCGGCTGCTCGGCGAGATCACCGTACGCCACCGGGCCCGGCGGCGCAGAGTCCTCTACGGGCTCGCGGCCTCGGTGGTGCTGGCGGTGGCCGGGCCCGCGGTGATGGCCTTCGCCGGGCACGGCCAGCCCGAGTCCCGCGTCACCGCGGCGACCGATCCGGGCACCGGGGTGTGGGCGCGGGTCACCACCGAGGGCGAGGGCTGGGGCAGCGGGCTGCGGCTGGAGGTGCGGGACAGCGCCGGTCCGCACTCCTGCCGGCTGATCGTGGTCGGCCGGGACGGCTCGGAGCAGGTGGCGGGCGGCTGGAGCGTCGGCGCGCACGACGAGGGCACCACGTCGACCACGGCCGGCTCCTCGCTCGGACCGGACGACATCGACCACTACGAGGTGCGCACCGACAAGGGCGAACGGCTGGTGACCCTGCCCGCGCACTGACCGGCGCGGCTCACTTCAGCAGGCGGGACAGCCTGCGGTCGGCCAGCGGCTTGCCGCCGGTCTGGCAGGTGGGGCAGTACTGGAGCGAGGAGTCGCTGAAGGAGACCTCGCGGATGGTGTCCCCGCACACCGGGCAGGGCTCGCCGGTACGGCCGTGCACCCGCAGCCCGCTCTTCTTCTCCGCCTTCAGCCGCCCGGCCGCGATCCCCCGCGAGCGCTCGACCGCCTCGGTGAGGGTGGTGCGCAGCGCGGTGTACAGACGGGTGGTCTCCTCGGGGGTGAGGGAGGCGGCCAGCTTGAACGGGGACATCTTCGCCGCGTGCAGGATCTCGTCGCTGTAGGCGTTGCCGACCCCGGCGATCAGCGACTGGTCCCGCAGCGTGCCCTTGAGCTGGCGCCGCTCGCTCTTCAGCAGCCCGGCGAAACGCTCCTCGTCGAAGTCGTCGGCGAGCGGGTCGGGACCCAGCCGGGCGATCCCCGGCACCTCGGCCGGGTCGCGCACCACGTACACCGCGAGCCGCTTCTGCGTGCCGGCCTCGGTCAGGTCGAAGCCCTCGCCTCCCTCCAGCGCCACGCGCAGCGCCAGCGGGCCCTTGCCGGGGCGCGGCGGGGCGTCCGGCACCGCGTCACGCCAGTGCAGCCAGCCCGCGCGGGCCAGGTGGGTCACCAGGTGCAGCCCGCCGTCGCTCTCGAGGTCGAGGAACTTGCCGTACCGGCGCACGGCCGTGATCCCCGTGCCCTCCAGGGCGGTGACCGGCGGATCGTAGGTCTTCAGCACGCTGATGGCGAGCGGCTGCACCCGGGTCACCCGGCGTCCGGCCAGGTGCTCGGTGAGGAAGTCCTTCAGCGCTTCTACCTCGGGCAGTTCCGGCATGTGTCCAGGGTGCCACCGCCGGGCCGCGCCGACAGTGGGCGGTCAGCCGTCCGGGTTCATCCGGAACTCGCACCACACGGCCTTGCCGCCGCCACGCGCCTCCACGCCCCAGGCGTCGGCCAGCATGTCGACCAGCAGCAGCCCGCGCCCGGAGACGCCGTCGTCCTGCGGTTCGCGGCGCCGGGGCAGCGCGCTGGAGGAGTCCTCCACCTCGACCCGCAGCCGCCGCTCGCCGCCGGTCAGCAGGCGCAGGGTGACGGTCGCGGAGCCCTCGGTGTGCATCAGCGCGTTGGTGATCAGCTCGTCGGCGACGAGTTCGATCTCGTCGGCCCGCTCCCCGGCGCCCCAGGCCCGCACCTCGGCGCCGATGAGGTGCCGGGCACGGGCGAGGGCCTCGGGGTCGCCGGGGGCGACGTGCTGGCGGAGCCGGCCGCGCGCACCGGGTTCCTCGGGCTCCCGGCGGCGCAGCAGGAGCAGCGCCACGTCGTCGTCGCCACCGCGTTCCTCGGCCATGGCGATCAGGCGCCCGGCGAGTTCGCGTACGTCGTCCGGGCCCTCGGCGAAGCGTTCCGCGAGCTCCCGCATGCCGTCGTCCAGGTCGGCGCCGGGCTGTTCGACCAGGCCGTCGGTGCACAGCAGCAGGGTGTTGCCGGGGTCCAGCTCCAGGGTGGCGACGGGGTACTCCAGACGGCCGAACTCGGCGGACAGGCCGAGCGGGAGGCCGCCCTCCAGGTCCAGGCGCCGGGTGGTGCCGTCGGCGTCCCGGAGCAGCGGGTCGAGGTGGCCGGCGCGGACGACCTGGACGACGCCGGTGGTCAGGTCGGCCTGGGCGTAGAGGCAGGTGGCGAAGCGGTCGGTGTCCAGTTCGTCGAGGAAGACGGAGGCGCGGGCCATGACGGTGGCCGGGGTGTGCCCCTCGGCGGCGTAGGCGCGCAGCACGATCCGGAGCTGGCCCATGACGGCGGCCGCGTGGGTGTCGTGGCCCTGGACGTCCCCGATGACGGCGCCGACCCGGCCGCCGGGCAGCGGGATCAGGTCGTACCAGTCGCCGCCGATGTCCCGGCCGAGGGCGGCGGCGCGGTAGCGGACGGCCACGTCGGCGCCCCGGACGCTGGGGATGGTGCGGGGCAGCATCGCCTGCTGGAGGCCCTGGGCGAGGTCCTTCTCCTGCTCGTAGAGCATGGCGCGCTGGAGGCTCTGGGCGATGCTGCTGCCGAGGGCGACCAGGACGGCGCGTTCCTCGGCGGAGAAGCCGCGCCGGTCGCTGTAGAGCAGGCCCATCGCGCCGAGCGGGCGGGCCTGGGCGATCAGCGGGAGGTAGGCGGCGGAGGTGATGTGCAGCTCGGTGATGTGCGGCCAGAGGATCGGGTACTCCTCGGCGAACTCCTCGGGCGACTCGATGAACCGGGGGACGAGGGTGCGCACGACCTCGCTCATCGGGTAGGGCTCGTCGATCCGGGTGACGCGGGTGCCGGGCACGAAGCTCTCGGTGGGCCCCTCCGCGACCAGCCGGATACGGCCGGCCTCCACCAGGCCGATGACGACGCTGGCGGCGCCGAGGTGGCGGATGCCGTGGGTGTCCTTGAGGGCGTCGATGACGTCCTGGACGCTGCGGGCGTGGGCGAGCGCGGCGGAGACGGCCTCCACGATGCCGGCCTGCTGGCGGAGCGCCTCCTCCTGCGCGGTACGCGGGGCGCGGCCGGGGCTGTCGGCGAGTTCCCGGGTGGCGTCGCGCAGGAGGCCGACGACCCGGTGCGGGCGGCCGGAGCCGTCGCGGCGGATGGCGCCCTGGCTGTGCGCCCAGCGGAAGGTGCCGTCACGGCGGCGGACCCGGAAGTAGGCGCCGTAGGTCTCGCTGCCGTCCTTGATGGCGCGGGCTACCGTCGCGTCCAGCCGGGCCGCGTCCGGCGGGGGGACCCGGGCGGCGAGGGAGGTGGCGCGGCCGTCGTATTCGTCGGGGCGCAGGTCGAAGATCTCGTGGGCGCGGGCGTCCATGTGGAGCAGGCCCGCGTCCAGGTCCCAGTCGAAGCTGCCCATGTGGTTGAGCGCCAGGATCGTGTCCGGGGCGGCGGGCCGGTTCTCCGGGAGTGACAGGGCACTCGCACCCCGATCAGCCATGGGGCCACCTTGCCAGCAAATGTCCGAATCTTCGAGTGGGGCGTGGCAGGGTGTGGCCGCCCGGCCCGCACGGGTTATGCGGGCCGGGCGGCGCGGTACACGAGAAGACCGGGCGGCCCCGGCCGGGCGGCCGACGTGGAGGCAGGAGCGCGAGCGCGATGGAGTGGTTCACCGCCCCCGACTACTGGCTGAGCCGACTGCTGCTCCAGCGCGGGCTGGCCGCGCTCTATCTGGTGGCGTTCCTGGCGGCGGTACGCCAGTTCCGGCCGCTGCTGGGCGAGCGCGGGCTGCTGCCGGTACCGCGTTTCCTCGCGCGGGCGTCCTTCAGGGAGTCGCCGAGCCTGTTCCACGCGTACTACTCGGACCGCTTCTTCGCCGGGTGCGCGTGGGCGGGGTGCGCGGTGTCGGCGGCGCTGCTGGCGGGGGCGGATTCGCTGCTGCCGCTATGGGCGGGGATCGCGCTGTGGCTGGTGCCGTGGGCGCTGTACCTGTCGATCGTGAACGTGGGGCAGACCTGGTACGCGTTCGGCTGGGAGACGCTGCTGCTGGAGGTGGGGTTCCTCGCGGCGTTCCTCGGCAACGACGAGGTGGCGCCGCCGGTGGTGGTGCTGTTCCTGCTGCGCTGGGTGCTGTTCCGGGTGGAGTTCGGCGCGGGGCTGATCAAGCTGCGCGGGGACGCCTGCTGGCGCAAGCTCACCTGTCTGTACCACCACCACGAGACCCAGCCGATGCCGGGCCCGCTGAGCTGGTTCTTCCACCACTTGCCGAAGCCCCTGCACCGGGTGGAGGTCGCGGCCAACCACTTCACCCAACTCGTCGTCCCCGTACTGCTGTTCACCCCGCAGCCGGTCGCCTCGGCGGCCGCCGCCCTGATGATCCTCACCCAGCTCTGGCTGATCCTGTCCGGCAACTTCTCCTGGCTGAACTGGATCACGGTCGTCCTCGCCCTGTCCGCGCTCCGGCTCCCCGCCGACCCGCCCCCGGTGTCCGCCGCGCCGCTCTGGTACGAGGTGCTGGTGCTCGCGGTCGGCGTGGTCCTGGTGGCGCTCAGCTCGCGCCCGGTGCTGAACATGGTGTCCCGGCGCCAGGTGATGAACCGCTCCTTCGACCCGCTGCGCCTGGTCAACACCTACGGCGCGTTCGGCAGCGTCAGCCGGGTCCGCTACGAGGTGGTGATCGAGGGCACCGCCGACGAGCACCCGGGCGAGGACGGCGACTGGCGGGAGTACGAGTTCCACGGCAAGCCCGGCGATCCCCGGCGCTGGCCCCGCCAGTTCGCGCCCTACCATCTGCGGCTGGACTGGCTGATGTGGTTCGCCGCGCTGTCGCCCGCGTACGCCGGGGAGTGGTTCGGCAGGCTGGTGGAGAAGCTGCTGGAGGACGACCGCGACACCCTGCGCCTGCTGCGCCGCTCCCCCTTCCCGCCCGGCGCCCCGCCCCGCTTCGTCCGCGCCCGCCTCTTCCGCTACCGCTTCACCACCTGGCGCGAGCTGCGCGAGACGGGCGCCTGCTGGGAGCGGACGTACGTACGGGACTTCCTGCGCCCGACCCGGCTCGGCACCTCCCGCTGACCCCCCTCTCGACGTGCGGCGCGGGAGCGGGCACAGTGCTGCCGTGCGCGCCGTCCGCGCGCCTTCAAGTCCCCGAGGAGTGCACGTGAGTACGTGGGTCGGCCGCACCGCCGCCGAGATCGCCGCCGCCGTCCGCGAGAAGCGGGTCACCCCACGGGAGGTGGTGGCGGAGCACCTCGCGCGGATCGCGGAGCTGGACGGGCGGGTCGGCGCGTTCCGCACGGTGCGCGCGGACGCGGCCCTGGCGGAGGCGGACGAGGTGGGCGCCCGCCCGGACCTGGCCGAACTCCCCCTGGCCGGTGTGCCGGTGGCGGTCAAGGACAACCTCGGGGTACGGGGCGAGTCCACCCGCAACGGCTCGGCCGCGACTTCCGACACCCCTGCCGCCGAGGACCATGTGACGGTGGCCCGGCTGCGCGCGGCGGGCGCTGTGGTGGTCGGTCTGACCAACGTGCCCGAGCTGTGCGTGTTCGGCACCACCGAGGGCGTGTACGGCACGGCCCGCAGCCCGTGGGACCTCACCCGCACGGCGGGCGGTTCGTCCGGGGGCAGCGCGGCGGCGGTCGCGGCGGGTCTGGTCCCGCTGGCGCTCGGCAACGACGGCATGGGCTCGCTGCGCATCCCGGCGGCGGCCTGCGGTCTGGTGACGCTGAAGCCGGGCCACGGCGTGGTTCCGGCGGACATCGGGCACGGCGACTGGTTCGGCATGTCGGAGAACGGCCCGCTGGCCACCACCGTCGAGGACCTGCGCCTGATGCTCGCCGTCCTCGCGGAGACCGCGTTCCCGGCACCCGGGGAACGCACGCCCCGCCGCATCGCGGCCGCCGTCCGCAGCCCGCTGGCCGGGGTGACGGTGAGCGAGCCGTTCCGCACGGCGGTGCGGGAAGCGGCGGGCCTGCTGAACGGCGCCGGGCACACCGTACGGCGGGCCGAGCCGCCCTACCCGCTCGACCTGGGCCTGACCGCGCTGCGCCACTGGACGGCGGGTACGGCGGTGGACTCGGCCGAGCTGGACCCGGCCCGGCTCGCCCCGCGCACCCGCACGCACGCGGCCGTCGGCCGGCGCTTCGTCCGCTCGGTGCGCACCGGCGACGCCCGCGACCGACTCCGCGCCCGCCTGCTGCCGTTCCTCACCGAGTACGACGTGATGCTCACCCCGGCCCTGGCCCGCCGCTCCCCCGCGGCCGCGCCCTGGCACCAGCGCGGCTGGGCCGCCAACGTGGCCGTGAACACGGCCAGTTCACCCTTCACCCCGGTCTGGAACCTGACCGGCTGGCCCGCGATGTCGGTCCCCTTCGGCGCCCTGCCGACCGGCGCCCCGGCCGCGGTCCAGCTCGTGGGCCGCCCCGGCACGGAGGCGGACCTCCTGGCGGTGGCCGAGGACCTCGAACGCCTGCGCCCGTGGGCGCGGACGGCGCCGCTGAGTTAAAGCGCCTTGTGCATGATGTGCAGGCCCACCAGTCCGTCGCGGGGGTGGTCGAAGGCGTTCGGGACCGTGCCGAGGACGGTGAAGCCCAGGGAGGTCCAGAGGCGGACGGCGGGGTTGGTCTCGACGACGGCGTTGAAGACCATCGCGCGGTAGCCCTGGGCCTTCGCCTCGGCGAGAAGGTGCTCGGCGAGCGCCCGGCCGGTGCCCCGTCCGGCCCGGTCGGGGTCGACCATGAAGCCGGCGTTGGCCACGTGCGCGGCGGCTCCGCCGTAGTTCGGGGTGAGGTAGGCCGAGCCGAGCAGGGTGCCGTCGGCGTCCTCGGCCACGTACACCCGTTTGGCGGGGCTCATCCAGAGGGCGCGGGCGGCTTCCTCGGGGGTGCCGGGGTCCCAGGTGTAGGTGTCACCGGCGGCGACGACGCGGTGCCAGACAGGCCAGATCCGGGGCCAGTCGGCGGCCCCGGCTTCTCTGATCAGCATGGGCGTGAGTCTGTCACGCCCATGCGCCCGACGGTCGCGGGGTGCGGAAGGGGTCAGTCCACGCTGGGCAGGATGTGGGGCTCGGCGAGGTCGTCCTCGTAGCCCGCCAGGCGGATCGGGGCGGAGCGAGCCCACACGTCCAGGCTGCCGAGTTCTCCGGGCCTGCGGCGGGAACGCTCCGTGCGTTCGTCGGGGCCCTGTTCGCTGGTCGTCTTCTCCGGTGTCACCGCGCACTCCTTATGTGTCGGATCACCCTGGGGGGCGTCCCGGACCTCCAGATTAACCAAATGAGCGGACCCGCGCTCGATAGGGAGTGCAAACAAGACGTAACTTCCGCCCGGCCGTCGCCCCCTCAATCCCCCTTAATATGGGGCCGTTTACCGCAAACCGCATCCGCTGCGGGGGCCGCCGGTTCACCCACTCGGCCCAGTCATGCGTCTGCCCGGCCGATGCCCCGTCATACGACGGCGCGGCACCGGACAGAGGTCCGGTGCCGCGCCGTCAGGTACGTCAGGAGGTCCGCGTCACCACTTGCCGGGCGCGTAGTCCTTCATGAAGACGCCGTACAGGTCCTCGCCCTGCTCGCCGCGCACGACCGGGTCGTACACCCGGGCCGCGCCGTCGACCAGGTCCAGCGGGGCGTGGAAGCCCGCCTCGGCCAGGCGGAGCTTGTCGTAGTGCGGGCGCTCGTCGGTGATCCAGCCGGTGTCGACCGAGGTCATCAGGATGCGGTCGGTGTCGAACATCTCCTGGCCGCTGGTCCGGGTCACCATGTTCATCGCGGCCTTGGCGGCGTTGGTGTTGGGGTGGCCCGCGCCCTTGTAGCCACGGGCGAAGACGCCCTCCATGGCGGAGACGTTGACGACGTACGCGCGCCCCTTGGCGGCCTGCTTCGCGGCGGCGGCCATGGCCGGGCGGAGCTTGCTGATCAGGATGAACGGCGCCGTGTAGTTGCAGAGCTGGGTCTCCAGCAGCTCCACCGGGGAGATCTGCTCGATGGACTGCACCCAGGTGTTGGTGTCGACCACGTCGGGCAGCAGGCCGCCCGCGTCGATCGCGGTGCCGTCCAGGTGCCGGGCGACGCTGGCGTTGCCCGCGACCAGGGCCAGGTCGGCGACCTTCTGGGCCTCCAGGCCGCTGGTGCCGACGGGCAGCGCGGCCAGGCCGTCGACCGCGCCGGAGTTGAAGGCGCCGATCACCTGGTGGGCGGGCAGCTCACCGGCGGGCAGCGGGGCGCTCTCGCCGTCGACCAGCGCGGCGTAGGCGGAGGGCAGCCGCCGTACGGTCTGGGTCGCGTTGTTGATCAGGATGTCCAGCGGGCCGGCCTCGGCGACCCGGTCCGCGAGGGCGACGACCTGGGCCGGGTCGCGCAGGTCGATGCCGACGACCTCCAGGCGGTGCAGCCAGTCCGCGGAGTCCTCCATCGCCTTGAAGCGGCGGATGGCGTCCTTGGGGAACCGGGTGGTGATCGTGGTGTGGGCGCCGTCGCGCAGCAGCATCAGCGCGATGTACATGCCGATCTTGGCGCGGCCGCCGGTGAGCAGGGCGCGCTTGCCGGTGAGGTCGGCGCGGGCCTCGCGGCGGGCGCGGTTCTCGGCGGCGCAGCCCTGGCAGAGCTGGTGGTAGAAGTAGTCGACCTCGGTGTACCGCTGCTTGCAGATGTAGCAGGAGCGGGGGCGCTGGAGTATGCCCGCGATCCGGCCGGCCTCGATCTTGGAGGTGGGCAGGATGCCCTCGGTCTCGTCGTCGATGCGCTCGGCGGAGCCGGTGGCGGTGGCCTCGGTGACGTTGCGGTCGTGCGCGGTCTTGGCGGCCCGGCGCTCCTGGCGGCGGCGCTGCTTGACCGTGCGGTAGATGTGCGAGGTGGCCCGGCGGACCTGGATGGCGTCGGGGTGGTCGACGTCGATCCGGTCCAGCTCCTCCAGCACGCTGAGGCAGACGGCCAGGCGCTCGGGGTCGATGCCCGGTCCGTACACCATCTCGTCCGTGGACACCGCGTCCGTGGACGCCGTGCCGTCCTCTGTCACCGTCATCGCGCTGCCGCTTCCCTGGTCACCCGCGCGGGGGCATGGGCGCGCCCGCTGTCGGCCGGGGAATTTTACGGAAGCCCCGGCCCCTGGACCAAACCCGCACCGGTGGCGGACGGCCCGGGGGCCGGGAACGGCCCCTGACGACAGGGGTCAGACCTCGCAGGCTGTGAGCAGGGTCTCCATCTCGGCGGTCAGCGCGCGGGCCAGGACATCGAGGTCGGGCACCGCGCGGGCGTCGGCCACCAGCCCGTAGTGGACGCGTCCCCGGTAGGTGGAGACGGCCACCGCGAGGGACTGGCCGGGGGCGAGCGGGGCGAGCGGGAAGACCTCGGCCAGCTCGTGCCCGCCGAGCTTCAGGCCGATGCCGGGCAGCGGGACGCTGGTGACGAGGATGTCGAACCAGAGCCGCGCCGCCTGTCCGACCAGCGGCCCGCCGAGCCGGTGTCCGAGCGCCGGGACGTGGTCCGCGAGCAGGGCGACGGCACCGGCGCCACGGTCGGCGCCGGCATCCTTGTTGCGGACCATCCCGGCGCGCACCGTCTCCAGCCGGGCCAGCGGGTCGGGGTCGGCGACCGGGAGCCGTATCAGGTACCCGGAGAGCCGGTTGCCCTGTGGCTGGGCGGTGCGCGGGCGACGCCGGGAGACCGGGATGAGGGCGCGCGGGGCGACACCCTCGCTGCCGTCGCCGCGCTCGTCCAGCCAGCGCCGCAGGGCGCCCGCGACGACCGCGATCAGTACGTCGTTGACGGTGCCCCCGGCGCTCTTCCTGACCCGGTGCACGTCGTCGATGTCGAGCACGGCCCCGGCGGTGCGGCGGGTGCCGCTGGGGGCGGAGGTCAGGGCGGGGGCGGGGCGCATGCCGAGGGTGGAGCGGGTCAGCGAGGCGCCGATGTCCAGGGCCCGGCCCAGGTCGGAGACGGCGCCCCTGACCAGGTCGGGGACTCGGCCGGGCAGCGCGCGCACCTCGGAGAGCAGGCCGGGGCGGGGCTCGGCGGGGCGTGGGGCGCGGTCGGGCAGGTCGACGGGGTCGAGCAGGGAGGCGGCCAGCTTCAGGGCGCGCAGGCCGTCGGCGAGGGCGTGGTGGAACTTGAACAGCACGGCGAAGGACACGCCGTCCGCGCCGGGCAGTACGTGCGCCTCCCACGGCGGCCGTCCGCGCCGCAGCGGGCGCTGCATGAGCCGTCCCGCCATCCCGTGGAAGTCGTCGGTGGGGGCGTGCAGCCGTACGTGGTCCAGGGGGTCGAAGTCCGGAACGGGCTCGCGGGTGGCGCCGCCGAAGGCGAGGGGGCGCCAGACGTCGCGGATGCGCATGCGCAGGCCGGGGACGGCGGCGGCGCGGGAGGCGAGCAGGTCGGCGGCGTGCGCCCCGGCGGTCGGTGAGGGGGTGGCGAAGACGCCGAGCGCGCCGAGGTGCATGGGGTGCCGGGCGGACTCCATGTTCCAGAAGGCGAGGTCGAGAGGGGCGAGCGGATCGGAAGTCAAGGGCGTGCCTCGCGTCGTCGACGGGTGGGCTGTCACCCGAGTCAATCCTCGAACCCCGATTACGGTCAAGTGCGATCGGGTTACGCACAGTTAACAACGGATAAAGTCCCGCCCCGGGAGGGGGGCGGGACTCGGCAGACCCTCAGGTCACTTGAGTACCGGGGGTGCCGCCTGGGGTCCGGTGCCCCACTCGGACGGGCGCGGGCCGACCGTGAACGCCAGCGTCCGCAGGGAGCGCAGGGCGCGGGTGGTCAGGTAGGTGCGGTCGTGCGCGGTGCGGTCGGTGCGGACGCCCTGGATGTAGCGGTCGGCGGCGGAGGTGCCGGGGGCGGTGACGGTGAGGGCGCCGGCGGGCCAGTAGCGGCGGTCCAGGGTGAGGTCGACCCGGTCGAACACCGGGGTGGACAGGCCCCAGGTGTCGTAGCCGGGCTGGACCGGGAAGACGCCGATGGACGACAGCACGTTCCAGGCGGACATGGTGCCCAGGTCGTCGTTGCCGGTCATACCGGTCGGGGTGTCGGTGAACAGGGTCAGCGCGGCGTGCACCACGTCGGTGGTCTTCCAGGGCTGGCCGGTGGAGAGGTAGGTGTAGGGCGCGATCAGGTCGGGCTCGTTCTGCGGGTTGTACTTGTCGGCGTCGTAGTAGTCGTACGCGTCGCCGTGCACCCATACCTGGCGGGCGGTGGCCTCGGGGTCGGCGAGGAGGCGGTCGTAGGCGAAGAAGGAGTCCAGGCGCCGTTCGGCCGCCTCCTTGCCGCCGATCAGGCCGATCACGCCGGGGAGGTCCTGGGGGACCAGCCACTGGTACTGCCAGGAGGTGCCCTCGTGGAAGCCCACGCTCCGGGCCGGGTCGGCCGGTCCGGTGAAGGCGCCGGAGGCGTCGCGGGCGCGGAAGAAGCCGGTCGTGGGGTCGAAGACGTTGCGGTAGTTCCGGGAGCGGGCCGCGTAGCGGGCGGCGTCGTCCGGGTGGCCGAGGGCGCGGGCCATCTGGGCGAGCATGGCGTCGGCGAGGGCGTACTCCAGGGTGACGGAGCCGCCGAAGTGGTAGTCGGAGTCACCGTTCTTGGCGTACGGGCGGCCCTTGACGTAGGGCGCGAAGCCGTGGGCCAGGTACTCGGCGTTGGATTCCCGCCCGACGCCCGGGTTGGCGGCGGGCGGTACGCCGTCGGCGTTCTTCCTCAGCGCCCGGTAGGCCCGGTCCTCGAAGCCCTTCAGCAGGCCGAGGTGGAAGGCGGTGGTGAGGAAGGGGGTCACCGGGTCGCCGGTCATGATGTTGGTCTCGACGGGCCCGTATCCCCACTTGGGCAGCCAGCCGCCGTCCTCGTCGATCCGGACCACCGAGCGCGCCATGTCGCGGGCCTCGCGCGGGGCGAGCAGGGCGAGGAGCTGGGCCTGGGTGCGGTAGGTGTCCCACAGGGACCAGTTCTGGTAGTAGGTGAAGCCCCGCGCGTGGTGCGGTTTCTGGTCCCAGCCCAGGTAGCGGCCGTCCGCGTCGCTGCCGATGTTGGGCGCGAGGAACGAGCGGTACAGCGAGGAGTAGAAGGTCCGGCGCAGCGCCGGGTCCCCGCCGTGGGCCCGCACGGTGGCAAGCCGCCTCTCCCACGCCTCGCGGGCCCGCCGGCGCACGGTGTCGAAGGAAGTCCCGCCCTCGGCGCGCAGGTTGGCTGCGGCGCCGCGCGCGTCGACGTACGACAGCGCGGTGGTCGCCTCGACCGTACGGTCCTCAGTGGTGTCGAACCGGACGTACGCCCCGCCCGTCCCGCTCCGCGCCCCGGCGGTGACCGCGCCGGAGTCCCAGGCGCCGTACGCGGTGAAGGGGCGGCTGAACCGGGTGACGGTGTACACGGTGTACGGGCCGGTGTCCCGGCAGAAGCCGTGTCCGGAGATCTTCGTGCGGACGGTGCGGTCGTCGAGGATCTCGACCTCGGCGCCGCCCGGCTTGTGCAGCGACTGGGCGGCGTTGAGCAGGACGTTGGCCTGCTTCGTGGCCGGGAAGGTGTAGCGCTGCACCCCGGTGCGGGCGGTGGCGGTCAGCTCGGCCTCGATGCCGGTGCCGAGGCCGACGCGGTAGTAGCCGGGGCTCGCCTGCTCGTCGTCGTGGGAGAAGGCGGCGGCGTAGCGGGCGTTGTCGGTGGCGGTGACCTCGCCGGTGGTGGGCAGCACGGGCAGGTCACCGCCGAGGCGGCAGCCGACGCCGGAGACATGGACCAGGGAGAAGCCGCGGATGTGGTCCTGGGTGTGGTCGTAGCCCGTTCTGTGCCCGGTGTCCGGGGAGAGCTGCACCATGCCGAACGGCACGGCGGCGCCGGGGAAGGTGTTGCCCTCGTTCTGGGTCCCGATGAACGGGTTGACCAGATCGGCGAGGTGGCCGTCGGACGGTGCGGCGGCGCGGGCCGGGGTGGCGGCCAGCGCGGACGCTGCCATCACCCCGGCCAGGCACAGCCGGGTGCGCCGGGTCCCTCTCATGTCGGATGACCTCCGCTGGTTCGACGTCGTTGCCTGCATCGTGCGGGGCGAACGGCGTGAACTCGGACATCCGGGACGGTTCGTGGGCGGCGCGTCGCGGGACCCGCCGGTCCGTGGCGGCGGGTCAGGTGACGAGCTGGCCCTTGCCCAGGGCGATCACCCCGCCCTGGGAGACGGTGTACAGCTCGGCGTCGCGGTCGGGGTTGACCCCGATGGTCGCGCCGGGCGGGACCTCCACGTTCTTGTCCAGCACCGCGCCCCGCACCACCGCGCCCCGGCCGACGCGCACGTTGTCGTGCAGCACCGAGCCCTGGACGACCGCGCCGGGGTCGACCCGCACGCCGGGCGAGAGCACCGAGCGGCTGACCTGGCCGCGGATCAGGCAGCCGGCGCTGATGATCGACTCACTGGCGATGCCGCCCGCACTGAACCGGGCCGGCGAGAGCTGGTTGGAGTGGGTGTAGATGGGCCACTGGGTGTTGTACAGGTTGAACGCGGGCCGCTCGGCGATGAGGTCCATGTGGGACTCGTAGTACGCGTCGATGGTGCCGACGTCCCGCCAGTAGCCCTGGTCGCGGGTGGTCTCGCCGGGGACGTGGTTGTCGTGGAAGTCGTAGAGCTGGGCCTCGCCGCGGCCGGTGAGCTGGGGGAGGATCGAGCCGCCCATGTCGTGCACGGACTGCTCGTCCTCGGCGTCGCGCTGGAGGGCCTCGATGAGGACCTTGGTGGTGAAGATGTAGTTGCCCATGGAGGCGAAGACGCTGTTCGGGTCGTCGGGCAGGCCGGGCGGGTCGGCGGGCTTCTCCAGGAAGCGCTGCACCATGCGGCCGTCCGAGCCCGGTGTGATCACGCCGAACGAGGAGGACTCCGTGCGCGGCACCCGGATACCGGCGACGGTGACGCCCGCGCCCCCCTCGATGTGCTGGCGGAGCATCTGCCGGGGGTCCATGCGGTACACGTGGTCGGCGCCGAACACCGCGACGTACTCGGGCTGTTCGTCGTGGACCAGGTTGAGCGACTGGAGGATGGCGTCCGCGCTGCCGAGGTACCAGCGCGGGCCGAGGCGCTGCTGGGCGGGGACCGGGGTGACGTAGTTGCCCAGCAGGCTGGACATCCGCCAGGTGGTGGTGACGTGCCGGTCCAGCGAGTGCGACTTGTACTGGGTGAGCACGCAAATCCGCAGCACGTCGGCGTTGACCAGGTTCGACAGCACGAAGTCGACCAGCCGGTAGGTGCCGCCGAAGGTGACCGCGGGTTTGGCCCGGTCCGTGGTGAGCGGCATCAGCCGCTTGCCCTCACCGCCGGCCAGCACGATCCCGAGAACCGAAGGACCTCCTCGGCGCATGGCGCCTCCCCTCCCCTTGGTTGATCACACTGATGCCCTGGCGGGCGGCGGCTAAGCCTGCTTGCGGATCTCCTCGTACAGTCCGGCCGTGCGCCGGGCCACCGCGTCCCAGCCGAACTCCCCCACCGCGCGGGCCCGTCCGGCCTCCCCCATGCGCCGCGCGGCCGCCGGGTCGGCGAGCACGGAGTCCAGGGCGCGGGCGAGGTTCCCCTCGAAGTCGCCGTCGGTGTCGACGAGGAGCCCGGTGCGGCCGTCGTCGACCACCTCCGGGATGCCGCCGACCCGGGAGGCGACGACCGGGGTGCCGCACGCCATGGCCTCCAGGTTGACGATGCCGAGCGGCTCGTAGACCGATGGGCATACGAACACGGCCGCGTGGGTGAGGAGTTGGACGACCTCGGCGCGCGGGAGCATCTGCGGAATCCAGAACACCCCGGACCGGACGGCACCGAGTTCCTGGAAGCGGTCCCGGAACTCCCGGTCGATCTCCGGGGTGTCGGGGGCGCCGGCACAGAGCACCACCTGGGTGCCGGGGTCGATCTCCCTTACGGCACGCAGCAGTTGAGGGACGCCCTTCTGCCGGGTGATGCGGCCGACGAACAGCACGTACGGGCGCTCCGGGTCGATGCCGTGCCGGCGCAGGGCGTCGGTGCCGGGGTCGGGGCGGTACAGGGCGGTGTCGATGCCGTTGTGCACGACGTGCACCCGGTCCGCGTCCAGCGCGGGGTAGCAGGCGAGGATGTCGTCCCGCATGGCACCGGACACGGCGATCACGCCGTCCGCCGACTCGATCGCGGTGCGCTCTGCCCAGCTCGACAGGGCGTAGCCGCCGCCCAGTTGCTCGGCCTTCCAGGGGCGCAGCGGCTCCAGCGAGTGCGCGGTCGTCACGTGCGGGATGCCGTACAGCAGCTTGGCGAGGTGGCCGGCGAGGCCCGCGTACCAGGTGTGGGAGTGGACGAGGTCGCTGCCCTGGAGGGCGGCGGCCATGGAGAGGTCCACGGAGAAGGTGCGCAGGGCGTCGTTGGAGCCGTCGAGCACGGGCCACGGGCGGTGCCGTACGACGCCGACGCCCCGGCCCTCGCCCCAGCAGTGCACCTCCAGGTCCACGAGTCCGGCCAGCTCGCGGGCCAGGAACTCCACATGGACGCCCGCACCGCCGTAGACGTCCGGGGGGTACTCACGCGTCAGCAGTCCCACTCGCACCCGGTAACCCCTCGCGTTGTGGCGGCAGTTCCCTTCATGGTCACCCAGAAGCAGCGCGCGGGGAAGAGCCCGGCGGACGGCTGAAGCAGCAGTCCCCGCAGACGCCTCCACCGGGGACCCGGTAGTAGAGGCAGCAGCTCCGGCGGCGGAACCTCGCGCCCGAGCGGACTCCGGCGTCGCGCAACAAGGGATGTGCGAAGAGGTAGTTGGTGAGACCGGCCGCTCTCTCGGCCACGTCCGTGCGGGAGTTGAGGCGGGCCCACTGGTCCAGTTGCCGGGCCGCTCCGGCGAGGGCGGAGGCGGCGTTGCCCCACAGCAGTCCGGGGGCGACCCCGTACCGGCGGGTCAGGGCCTCCCCCAGGGGTTCGAGGTGGGCGTGCAGCACGGTGTCGGCGAGGGTGCCGGGGTCACCGGGCAGCGGGCGGACCTCGGTCAGCCAGAGGTCGTCGGGGGCGGTGGCGGCGGCGTCCCAGCGCAGCAGACGCGGGTCGAGGTCGGGCACCCGGCCGTACAGCACGGCGCAGGCGAGCGCGGCCGACCAGAGCCGGGCGGCCACGCCCTGCTGGGCCAGGGAGGCGCAGACCCGGGGCTCCCGTACCCGCAGCCGGTCGGCGACGACGGCGATCCGGTCGGCGAGGGCGTCGGTCTGAACGTCCGTCAGGCGGCCCGCGTATGTGCGGTCGAGAGGGGGTGCGCCCGGGTCTGCCGGGGCGCCGGTGCGCAGGACGAAGAAGCCGCCGAGCGGGCGCAACGCGGTGAGGCCGGGATCGAGTTCCACGGTCAGCACTTCTACCAGTCCCCCAGGGGTCGGGCGCGCGGTCACCCGCCTTGGGGATGAGCGGCGCGCCCTCGTACTCCATCGGCAGTAGGACGCATCGCGTGCTCAGGGACGACGACTAATCGGGCGTGAGCGGGCAGAGTGTCCGGCATGGAAGCCGACCGTGCCCCGAGCGGGGCCCGCCTGCTGCTGGGACACGACTCGGGGAGCCGCAGATGAGCGCCCTCGCGTTGTCCGTGCTGCTGTCCTTCGTCTCCGCCGTCGCGTACGCGGGCGGTGCCGTCGTGCAGGAGCGCGTCGCGGACTCCTGCTCCGGTGAGAGGTTCGCGCCGCTGCGCAGGCCGGGGTGGTGGGCGGCGCTGGGGCTGAACGGCCTCGGCGGGGTGCTGCACGTCGTGGCGCTGGCCTTCGGCCCGCTGAGCCTGGTCCAGCCGCTGGGCGCGCTGACCATCGTCTTCGCGCTGCCGCTCGCGGCGCTGTTCGTCGGCCGGAGGGCCGGGGCGACCGCCTGGCGCGGCGCGGTGATGGCGACGGCCGGTCTCGCCGGCCTGCTCTCGCTGGTCGGGGCCTCCGGCGCGGGTTCGCTCGGCCCGGCGCAGCGGACGGCGCTGGCGCTGGTGACGGGCGGCGGGATCGTCGCGCTGATGGTGGCGGCGCGGGCCGCGCACCGGCACCCGGCGGTGCGCAGCGTGCTGCTGGCGACCGGTGCGGGCGCCGCGTTCGGCATGTCGTCGGTGTTCACCAAGACGGTCGCGGTCGACTGGAGCGCGGGGGCCGGTCTCGCGGGGCTGCCGTCCCTCGGGGTGATCGCCGTGCTCTCGGCGGCCGGGGTGTTCCTGTCCCAGTCGGCCTACCGGGACGGCGGGCTCGCCGCGCCCCTGGCCACGCTGACCGTGGTCAACCCGGTGCTGGCCGCCGTCGTCGGCATCGTCCTGTTCGGCGAGACCTTCCGGCACGGCACCACGGGCACGGTGCTGGCGCTGGGCTGCGCGGTGGTGACGGGCGGCGGGCTGATCCTGCTGACGACGGAGCGGCTGGGCGGCCCCGCGCGGGAGGCGTCCCCCTCGGACACCGTGCGCGTGCCGGGCGCGCGGTGGCCGGTGGACCCGTCCGCGCCGGCGCTCACCTCGGTGGACGCCGAGCCCGCAGTGGAGGGGGACGACGGGGACACCCCCGCCGATCCCCGCCCGTTGCCCGACGTCCCGCTGTGCGCCTGACCGTCAGAGCTGGGCGCCGTGCGCCCGGAGGTACCCGACCGGGTCGACGTCGCTGCCGAAGCCGGGCCCGGTGCGCACCTCGGAGTGCAGGTGGGGACCGGTGACGTTGCCGGTCGCGCCGGACCGGCCGAGGCGCTGGCCGGCGCTCACGCTCTGCCCGGACCGCACGGAGATCGCGGAGAGGTGGGCGTACTGCGAGTAGCGGCCGTCGCTGTGCCGTACGACGACCTGATAGCCGTAGGAACCGCCCCAGCCGGCCGAGACCACCAGGCCGTCGGAGATGGCATGGACCGAGGTACCCGTGGGCACCAGGAAGTCGACGCCGGTGTGGTAGCCCTTCGACCAGTGCGAGCCGGCCGTGCGGTAGCCGGTGCCGATGGAGGCGTGCACGGGGGCGACGACGGTGTGCCCGGAGTGGCTCGAAGACGTCTTGTGCTCGGTGGCGGCCTTGCGCTGTGGCTTGGGCGCGGCCTTCTTCTCGGTCTTCCGCGGCTGCGTCCGGTGCTCCGGCGCGGCCGTGACGGGTGCCTTGGCGGCGCCGTGCAGGCTGAGCCGCTGACCTGGGACGATCAGGTTCGGGTCGGCCCCGATGACCGTGCGGTTGTCCTCGTAGAGGCCGCGCCAGCCCTCGTGGACCCGGTGTTCCCCGGCGATGCCGGAGAGCGTGTCGCCGCGCACCACGGTGTACATCTCGGCGCGGCCGGCCCGGGACTGCGGGGTGGTCTGCGGGCGTACGTCCTGGGCGGCGGCGGGTCTCGCCCTGGTCGCCGCCGGCCTGGCCGGACGGGCCGGCGCGCTCTCGACGTGCGGCGCGCCGCCGCCGCGGGCGAGTCCGGCGCGCGGGCCGCAGGCGGGCCAGGCGCCGGGGCCCTGACCGTCGAGGACCTTCTCGGCGACGGCGATCTGCTGCGCCCGTGTGGCCTGGTCGGCGCGGGGCGCGTACCGGCTGCCGCCGTACGCCTCCCAGGTGGAGCGGGTGAACTGGAGGCCGCCGAAGTAGCCGTTGCCGGTGTTGATGCTCCAGTTGCCGCTGGACTCGCAGGCCGCGACCTTGTTCCAGGTGGAGGCGTCCGCCGCGTCCGCGGTACCCGCCGCGACCAGCGGAATGGCGAGTCCGGCGCCGCCGGCGGTGACGGTGAGTGAGGCGCGGTTGATCCTGCTCGGCTGGTACCGGCGATGCCGGCCGCGTACGGCCATGGTCCGAAATCCCCTCGACATGCGTCAGGAGGGGCAAAAGTAAGCGCCGGTAACAGGCCAGGACAAGAGCGGAAACCGGCCTGTCCCGGTTTCAAGTGGCCGGAGACGGGCGTCGGTTGAGGTCGGGGCTTTCCGGAGCCCCGTGAAGTGAGCCGGGACGGGTACCGCGTCCGTACCTATGCCTGGCGAGCCGGATGTGCGCTCGCCGGGGCGGCGCGACAGGATGGGCCGCAGGGCCCCCACCGACGGAGCCGCAGCAACGACGCAGCTAGGGAGCAGGCGGTATGAGCACACACGCGCAGATCGGCGTCACGGGCCTGGCGGTCATGGGCCGCAACCTCGCCCGCAACTTCGCGCGCAACGGCTATACGGTCGCCGTCCACAACCGCACCGCGTCGAAGACGCGCGAGCTGGTCGAGGAGTTCGGGGGCGAGGGCGAGTTCGTCCCGGCCGAGACCGCCAAGGAGTTCGTGGAGGCGCTGGAGCGCCCGCGCCGGCTGGTGATCATGGTGAAGGCGGGTGAGCCGACGGACGCGGTGATCGAGGAGTTCGCGCCGCTGCTGGAGCCCGGCGACATGATCATCGACGGAGGCAACGCGCACTTCGCCGACACCCGGCGCCGGGAGCGGGAGCTGCGCGAGCAGGGCATCCACTTCGTCGGCACCGGCATCTCCGGCGGCGAGGAGGGCGCGCTGCACGGGCCGAGCATCATGCCGGGCGGCTCCGTGGAGTCGTACGACTCGCTGGGTCCCATGCTGGAGAAGATCTCCGCGAAGGCGGACGACGGAGCGCCCTGCGTGACCCACGTGGGTCCCGACGGCGCCGGGCACTTCGTCAAGATGGTGCACAACGGCATCGAGTACGCCGACATGCAACTCATCGGCGAGGCGTACCAGTTGCTGCGTGATGTCGCCGGGTACTCGCCGGCCGAGATCGCGGACATCTTCCGTACCTGGAACCGGGGGCGGCTGGACTCCTACCTGATCGAGATCACCGCCGAGGTGCTGTCCCACGTGGACGCGGAGACCGGCGAGCCGTTCGTGGACGTGGTGGTCGACCAGGCCGAGCAGAAGGGCACCGGGCGCTGGACGGTGCAGATCGCGCTCGACCTCGGTGTGCCGGTCTCCGCCATCGCCGAGGCCGTCTTCGCCCGCTCCGTCTCCGGCCACGCGGGGCTGCGTGAGGCATCCCGGCACCTCGCCGGCCCCTCCCCGCGCACCCTCGGCAAGGAGGAGGCGGCGGCATTCGCGGACAAGGTGGAGCAGGCGCTGTACGCCTCGAAGATCGTCTCCTACACCCAGGGCTTCCACCAGATCGCCGCGGGCAGCGAGGAGTACGACTGGGACATCGACCTCGGGAAGGTCGCCTCGATCTGGCGCGGCGGCTGCATCATCCGCGCCGCCTTCCTCGACCGCATCACCCAGGCCTACGAGGCCCAGCCCGACCTCCCCAGCCTCCTGGCCGACCAGGGCTTCGCCGACGAGATCGCCGCCGCCCAGGACGACTGGCGCAGCGTCATCGCCACCGCCGTCACCCAGGGCGTCCCCACCCCCGCCTTCGCCGCCACCCTCGCCTACTACGACTCCCTGCGCGCCCCCCGCCTCCCCGCCGCCCTCACCCAGGGCCAGCGCGACTACTTCGGCGCCCACACCTACCACCGCACCGACCGCGACGGCACCTTCCACACCCTCTGGGGCGGCGACCGCACCGAAACCAGCGCCTGACAGCCACGAGACCACCCCGAAGCGGGCCCTCACGGGGTCCTCTCGCCGAACGGCACGAAGGCTCGGGACGGACAGCCTCCGTCCCGAGCCTTCTTCGCACGGACCTCGTGGCCGGGGGCTGGAAAGCCGCGCACGGCCGGGCACCATCGGGCAGCGATCACGAGGTTGCGCTGCCCAGATGCTGACGGGCTGGGGCCATCCCCGCACCTGCGGGGAGGACGTCGTCCGGGGTGTGGGCGCCGAACAGCTTGGCTTCGGCGCCGCTGGGCCACCGCGCGAACGTGCCGCCCGCGGTGGTGCGCAGGACGACGCGCGGGTCATGGGCCCGCAGCCTCGAGGGGCCGTTGACACACGCCTCCACCGCATCGCCCTGCGTCGGAGCGATGATGGCCATGCGGTGGCCCCCCGCGCAGACGCGGGTCGCACGCGGGGCCGTTGACGTGTTCCACCATGAATCTCGCGCACCCGTCGGTCTTGCCGGTGCCGCGCCCGCCGAGCTGGAGCCACCAGCCGAGCGTCTCCACGTGAGCCGGGTGGACTTGCCAGGAATACGGCTTCCGCTTCCCCCAGCGCTTCGTCCACAGCCGCTCGGACAGCTCCTGCTCCAGCAGCTCCAGCTCAGCCGGGCTCATCCCGGCAAGCCGCGCCTCCAGGTCGGCGGGGGCGGTCACGCGTTGTCCAGTGCGGCCAGCTCGTCGGCGAGGGCCTTGACGCGAGCGGTCATCTCGTCGGTGATCGTGACGTTGGCGCGGACGGGGGCGTAGAAGCCGAGCAGCTTGGCCTCGTGGTCGAGGGCCCGGATGATGGCCTCCCCGGCCTTGGGCGCGTTCGCGCCAGGGACGAGGACCATGGGCATGAGGCCGTCGATGGCCTGGCGGCAGGTGGCGAGTTGCTCGCCGACGTACGTGCCGAACGCCTCAGTGGCTTCCTGATGCAGGCGGGCCCGGCCGCGCTTCCACGCCTCGTACGTGTTCTTCACGTCGGCGCCGATCAGCTTGGCGATCTCGCGGAACTCCAGCCGGTCGCGGGTACGCAGGAGCATGACCTGGTCCTCGCGCATGCGCCCGATCTCCGTGTCCCGCTTGGTCGCCATAGCCATACCTTCCCATGGGGGACGGTACGGATTTCGGGCGGGCCAGGATCTTGGGGGCTGCAATCCGCCGGACGCGACGGAGCCCCGACGACGCTGGTCGACGGGGCTCCGGGTGGTGCGGGGTCAGGACACGTCGGCGCGCACCGCGTCCCCGATCAACCCGTCCGTGCACGACACGTACTTCGGGGTGAACTTGCCCTTGCCGGTGATCGAGCCCGTGGTCTTCTCGCCCGGCGCCAGCTTCGTGGTGTCGAGCTGGTCCTCATCCACGGCCAGCTCGGTAGCGTGCTTGCTGCCAGTGCTGTCGATGATCGAGCAGTACAGCGGGTTCACGTGCACCTCGGCCTTCCCGGTGGCGGCGATGGTGACCGAGACGCTGGTGTAGTTGTCGCCGCTGGCCAGGATGGTCTTCTTGAAGGCTGCCTTCTTGGCGGTCACCTGCACCGGCCCGGTGGGCTTGTCCGCCTTCGTGTCGTCGGCCTTCTTGCCCGGCTCGCCCTTCGGCGTGCTGCCCACCGTGGCGGCCGGCTTCTTGCTGCCCTCGTCGCTGTCGCCCCCGCTGGCCACGGCCGCGATGATCCCGATGAGGACGAACAAGCCGATCACGCCGAGACACCCGAGGCCGATGATCTTCCCGGCGCCGGCCTTCTTCTTCGGGGGCTGCGGCGGCGGGCCCCACTGCTGCGGCGCACTGGGCCCGGCCCATCCCTGCGGCTGCTGGCCGGGCTGCTGCTGGCCGTTCCAGCCGGGCTGCTGCGGCTGCTGGTTCATGTGTCCCCCCGAGGGTCGTGTGCGTGCGCTGCAGGTGTATGACTCGTGAAGGACTGGTGTGGTTGCACAGTGAACGAAGATTCTTTGGACGCGGTCGGGCCCCGCCGTCGGGGGAACTTCACGGCGGGGCCCGAGCTTTCAGTGTGGCAGCGGGGTGTGACAGTGCTACCCCTTCGGCTTCTTCGCGCCGGGGACCGGCTTGTCCTTCGGCGGGAACCAGCCGCCCCTGCTGCCCTGGTACTCCGTCTCGCGCCGTTTCAGGCGGGGGTCGTCGGGGCTGATGGGCGGAACACCCCCGCACCTGCGGGGAGGACGCCTCGGTGTCGACCTCGGGCGTTGCCTGCTTCGGAACACCCCCGCGTGCGCGGGGGGCGACCGGAAGCGCGACCCGCGCCGACGTGGCGGCTCCGAGCCCCGCGTGCTCACCATTCGGCTCTCGCTCCACCCGGTCGAGCGGAAAGTGCGATGGTGACCGCGGGTTGGCCTCCTCCACGCAGTTCAGCGTCTGGGGGATAACTGGCGGTCTCGCGTGTCCCGTGAAGCCCCGGCTCGTTCACCGGTCAGGATCAAGAAGCTTGCTCTGTCGTTGGTCATGGTGCTAGCCGCTGCCGCGCCGCTGACCACACCCGCGTCCGCCGCCGATAAGCCCGTGCGCGAGATCAGGAGCCACGGTCTCGACGCCTGCCCCGACCACTCCCTGTGCCTCTACCAGGACCGTGACTACAACGGCACCGAGGACGCCCGGATCTGGATCATCACCGGCAGCGTGGAGCGTGCTGGAGGACAGGTGCGCCGACGGGCGGCGGCGCACCTCGCGCGAGTTGGACGCGGCCGCAGGATCGCGGCCCGGGCGGCGATCGTCCACAGTCCTGGAAGCAGAGCAGAGGGCGCTGTTCCCCCGGTGTGCAGGACGAACCGGATGCCCTGGAGCACCAACCGGTCCGGATGCCGCTTGCGGCCAGGATGATGGGCCCGACGCTCCACCTTCGGCAACAGCGGCTCCACCACAGCCCACGACGCCGATGAGCAAGGAGGAGGCCGCCGCCTTGGCACGGGTCTCGCCTCAATCGGCGGGGCGCACTCGCCACGAAGACCCTTGGTCCGTCAGCGACCCGGCTACGGCGCGACTCCGGGCTCGGAGCCGCGCCGCACGCGTGCACAAGGGCACCGCGGGGGGCCCGGTTCGGTGCTCGCCGTCACCTTCAGCGGGTGAGCGGGGGACCCGGCTCCGGGCTGGGCGCGGGTTCGGGGCCCGGCGGGATGGGCGACGGGGCGGGGCCGGGAGGTACCGGGCCCGGCTGCGGCGGGGGCGGACCGGGGGCCGGGGGCGTCGGCTCCGGGCCGGGGTCGGGCAGCGGCACCGGGGTCGGGTACGGGTCCGGCGGAGTCGGGCCGGGACCAGGGCCGGGCGCCGGGGGGACTGGGTCGGGGTTCGGCTGGGTCATGACTGCCTCCGTGCGGTCGCCGGACTTCATGGTGACCACCTCCCGACTACCCTCCGCTCACCGCCCCACTCCCCCGCGATCAGCGCCCGGCCCGCAGGCTCTCCTTGGCGGCGCCGACCAGCGCGGGGTCGGCGGCGGGCGCCTCGTCAGGATGCCGCTCGGCCCAGGCGACGACGTACGGGCACAGCGGAGCGACGGGCACGCCTTCCCGTCCCGCGAGCGCGTACAGCTCGCGGGCGAGTGAACCCGCGATGCCCTTGCCCTCGTGGGCGGGCTCCACGATGGTGTGGACGGGGACCAGGGCGCGCGCGGGCGCTTCCAGCACGAAGTACTCGATGTGCCCGGCGACTTCACCGTCGGCGACGGCCTCCAGGCGCCCCGCCGCCCGGTCGTCACGGATCTCGACACCACTCATGGGCACGCACGCTCCTGGTCGTCGTCCACGGTCAGGCCGACACGGCCTGCGGACTGCGCTGCTGGTCGGAGCCGGGTACGGGCTCGGACGGGTCGGCGCCGAGGGACACGATCCGGTTGTCCCCGTCGACATGCACGACCCGGGGCTTCAGCGCCCGCGCCTCGGCGTCGGAGACCTGAGCGTAGCTGATGATGATCACCAGGTCACCGGGCTGCACGAGGTGCGCGGCGGCCCCGTTGATCCCGATCACCCCGGACCCGCGCTCCCCCTCGATGACGTACGTCTCCAGGCGGGCGCCGTTGGTGATGTCCACGATGTGCACGAGCTCACCCGGCAGCAGATCAGCGCCGTCGAGCAGGTCGGCGTCGATGGTCACCGATCCCACGTAATGCAGGTCGGCCTGGGTGACGGTGGCACGGTGGATCTTGGATTTGAACATGGTGCGCAGCATCGAAATACTCCGAAATGTAGGCTCCCTGCCTGCGTTATTGCAGGTCAAGTGCTATTTCCACACTTTACAACGAGTCGCATTCAAGAGCGGCAGTCATCCCCGGATTTCCCGGACTCATTCTGACCATCCGCCGACTCCGAGGGCGACCCGTCCCAGACGGCCGCGAACGAACATCAGCGTGCCCGCTGCCCACTTGCCTCGTTACCGAATGCGGACATACCCCAGTGAACGATGGCCGCCCCGGCCTCATCTCACGGGGTGCAGCGAAACAGCCGATGCGGTCGGTCGGCCTGCAGGAGCAGGAAGACGTGCCGCGTCCTGAACAGACCATGGGGGAGTTTTCATCATGACCACGCGAAATGCCCGCCGCACCACCCGCATCTCCGTCCTGGCCGCCGCCACCGCCGCACTGGCGCTGGGCCTGACCGCCTGCGGTGGCGCCGACGACGGCTCGAAGGCGGCAGGCGACGACCACGCCGCCGGCACCTCAGCGAGCCGGTCCGCGTCTGGTGCCGACAGCACTGGCGGTCTCAAGGACGGGGCGCGCACGGCGACCGTCTCGAACAAGGGCGCAACGGCCGCCGCTCGGCAGTGCCGCGGAGACGAGATGCTGGTCACCGCGGTGCACCGGTTCGCCGGCCAGCAGGGCGACCACCTACTGGTCACCGCCTCGAACGAGGGCAGCACGCCCTGCTGGGTCACCTCGTACCCGGCCGTGAAGCTCGGCGGGGACGTCGACGCGGCCGCGCTGCCGCACTCGAAGAAGGACAACCCGGGCGGCGACAAGCACATCACGCTCGCGCCCGGGGGCAAGGCGTACAGCGCGGTGAACCTCTTCGACTACGGCTCGAAGCACCACACGGCGCGCTCGTTCGCCATCGCGCTGCGCGGCACGGACGGCCGCACCGGTCCGTTCTACTCCGTCGACACCAAGGGCACGAAGCCGCAGTTCACCTGGAACGAGGCCGACGTCCTGAACTGGAACACCAAGAAGCCGTACGACTTCTGACGCCTCATCAGCCAGAGGTCCGCGCCGGGCTCAATGCCAGGCGCCGCAGACGCGGCCGTCGTCGGTGATGTTCTTCTTGCATGCCCGGTACGCGTGACTGGTACCGACCATCAGGGAGTACGCAGGCCGAGAGGGCGACGCGTGGACGGGGTACGAACCCCCCTTGCGGATCTGGATCCATCCCTCCCACGCGTCGTCCCCCTTGTCGAAGAGCACCCAGGCGGCACTGCACCGGGAGGACACCCGCAGGTGCAGCCCGGGCCCTCCCTCCCCCCGGATCGCGGGGCGGAGCTCGGTGGCACCCTTGTCGCACCCCGTCGTGTGGGGGTTCTTGCCGTCGCAGGCGGAGCCACGGCAGCCAGCGGCGGTGACGGCTTCCGACGAAACCGTCCCGCTGCCGAAGAGGCTCAGCACAGCTACGGCGGCCACGGTCCAGGTCCGGATGGACTTCATGGAGACCTCGTTTCACATGGATGGTCTGGGAGATTGCTCGGGTGGCGATCGATGGACGGATCGCCACAAAAAGCCGAGCTGAGAGAGTGAGGGTGGTGGTGTCCTCACGGGTTGATGGGGGGCGGAGAGCGGGTCAGGGGTGACCGCCGGCTCAGCCGCGCGCAGGTGCCTCGTACTGCTCCGCCAGGCCGAGGCCGCTCACGATGTCCCGCATGAGCATCTCGAACATGGGCTCTTGGTCGCCGAGCAGCGGCGAGAAGTGCCCGAAGGCTTCGAGGGTGACCTGGCCGTACAGGGCGCGCCAGCAGTTGAGCATCACGAGCACGGCCTCCGGGGGGAGGGCGAGACCCGATGCCGTCGCGTACTCGTGCATCTGCCGCAGCAGGCGCGGGTCCAGCTCGTGTGAGGACGTGACCGGATAGCCGCGGGCCGCCCAGAGTTCCACGAAGACCGGACCCCACACGCCGGCCAGCCGCAGGACCCACCGGGTGGCCACGGCCGCGTACTCGTCACCGGCGGCTTCGGCGGGCGTACCGAAGAGGAAGCAGAACTCGCGCCGTCGGCCGATGGCCCACGACCGCAGGACGCGGCTGGGCGCGATCATGCGCATCGCGAAGTTGTCCGCGGCGAAACGACCGGCAGCGTCCGTCAGTTCGCGCACCAGATCGTCGACGATGTCATCGGCGGCCTGGGACACGATGTCCGGCAGCCCACGACCGAAGTGGTGGTACAGCGCGGCCGGGGTGACACCGACCTTCCGCGCGACCTCCGTGAGCGTCAGGGTCTCCACTCCGTGGTCCACGACGATGAGGCGAGTTGCCGCGAGCACCTCAGCGCGCAGTTCGGCCCGCAGACGGGCGCGTCGCCCTCCTGCTGCCACCGGTGGTCTCCCTTGTTCCTGGGACGGGGTTCCTGGGACGGGTCGTTCCGGGGCGCGATGCCTTCGCCGCGTCCTGGATCGACCGGTCGACCCTACCGGCTGCGCGCTGTCGGTCGACGTACTCCGCCCTGTCGCACATAGGTCCGCCCTCGGTACGTCGGACGAAGGTCAGGAGACCACGCGCAGGTGGGTGGGCCACCCGAGGCGGTCGAGGTGCCTGAACAGGTTCCTGATCGCGGGAGGGCTCAGCTTCACGCACCCGTTGGAGGCGTAGTCGCGGTCTCCGTCCCACCGCTGTGACTCCAGGCCACGCCGGCCGGCCTGGTTGCCGTCGCGCTTCATCTCGGAGTGGATGAACATCTCCTTGCGCTTCGTCGTCCCCTTGGAACAGGGCATGTCCTGCAACCAGACCGCGTAGCCCTTGATCTTCTTGCCGTTGTACTTCCTGGACTTGAGCTGGATACGCCAGGTGCCGTTCGGCATCCAGCCCCTGCCGCTCGCGCAGTCGTCGGTGCTGCCGACGCCGGACCCCGCCCGGTAGGTGTACAGCAGCTTGCCGCCCTTGTAGACGGACAGCTTCGACTTCAGCGGGGCGCTCCGGTTCTTGTCGAACACGAGCGTCGTGGCGGACGCGGAGACCGCCGGACGCGCTCCGGGCTTCTCCGGCGCCGCACCGGCGGACGCCGGCGACGACGTCAGTGCTCCTGTCACGGCAACGGCTGCCGCGGCCAGTGCTGCCGCATTACGAAGTCCACGCATGGTTTTCGCCTCCAGGGTTCGCCGGGCGCCTCGCGTCTCCGGGCACCCGCATCTGACTAAAGGGTCTTTAGAAACCGATGCTGATTCAAAGAGTTGTAAGGCTTTGCCACTCGAACGGCGGGCGCTCGTATCGCGAAGCGCCCCTGGAGACTCGCGCACGCCCCCGTTCCCCCAGGTCGAGCAGCGTGTGCTCCCTCTCGGTAGCGTGATCATCTGTTGCATGGAGTGTCCATGTGCCCGGCTGGCCCGTGCGACGGCTTCCGGCGAGAGTGATGAGGCTGCGATGAGTGAACCTACGAAGCCCGAGGTCGACGTTCCGGAGGGCGACGCTCCTACCGAGCTGACCATCCGGGACCTGGTGGTCGGGGACGGGCCCGAGGTGAAGCCGGGCATGGTGGTCCGGGTCCACTACGTCGGGGTGACCTTCGAGTCCGGGAGGGAGTTCGACGCCTCCTGGGACCGGGGCGAGCCGTACAAGTTCGCCCTGGGCAGCGGCAAGGTCATCAAGGGCTGGGACCGAGGAGTGAGGGGGATGAAGGTCGGCGGCCGGCGCGAGATCGTCGTTCCCCCGCGCCTCGGCTACGGCAAGCAGTCGCCCTCACCGCTGATCCCGCCGGGCTCGACCCTGGTCTTCGTGGTGGATCTGCTGGACGTGTATTCCGGCCCGAGCGGGTGGAGCAGCTCCTAGCCTCGACCTTTCACGAGCGGCGCCGTGTCGGACGGTGGGGTGCTGCTGGGTGCTGCTGGTCGAGACCGTCCGCAGTATGGGCCCGCATCAGGCGATAATAATCGTTGGCTGCCTGTGCCTATTACTTGGGGGGTCTTGTGAGTCCGAGTCCGCGCGAGGTGTTTCTCCGGCTCGTTCATGGCGTCGCTGACGGGAACTCGAGCGAGTTGCCTGACCTGTACGGCGAGGTCACCGATGTCCGGCATCCGATGGCGACGCCAGAGTCCGAGCCATTGACGAGTCGGCGTGCGCTCCGGGAGCACTTCACGGTGCCGCCGGAAGCTCGGGAGTCCTTGCCGAAGAGGAATGTCGTCGATGTCGTCGTTCACGAGACGGCCGATCCTGAAGTGATCGTCGCCGAGTTCGCCTACGAGTTCACCTTGCCGGACGACGCTGTGGCCAAGGTGCCCTGCGTCTTCGTCATGCGTGTGCGGGACGGGCAGATCATCGAGTCACGCGACTACATCGACCCGATCCGTACCTACACGGCGCGCGGGGACCTTGACCGCCTCATCGCGTCGTTGCGCAAGGGCGTTTCCTGACCCCGCGCTTTCCGAGGTGGGCTGCCCAGGAGTCGGCATGGTGGTCACCGACGCGATCCACCAGCACGTGCCGAAAGTCCCGAACCCCGGCTGACCAGCAGACTCCCCTTCCCGACGACCAGCACCACCGACCCGGAGCAGTGAAACCCCGCGCCCACCCGACACATCAGCCGGGCCGCCGGCCTGCCCCTCACCTGAACGGGCGTCGCAGTCCGGTAGCGAAGAACGGATTCGCCCCTCGGATCACCCGGCCTCACACCCTTCCGGTGTTCCTATCGGGCTTATCCACCCAGGCGAGCGAAACAACCTGAGATCCATTTCGCCGACAGGACCCCATGGGCACTCTTTTCGCGGGCACCCTCGCACGGTGTCCGCTGCTCCCGGAACGTTCCGGTGGACGCAGCCTGCCAGCAGGGAGAGTTCATGTCGGCTCGATCGGCGATCCGCCGCACGGCGCGTTGCCTGTACGCGGTCACACTGGGAGCCGCGGCGACGCTGGCCGCGGCCCCACAGGCGTCGGCGGCATCGGATGCGATGCCTCCGGGCCGGTACCGCATCGTCACGTACTCGGACCTGTGCTGGGACAGCGGCGGCGCGCAACTCACGCACGAGACCTGCGAGGAGGAGAACGCGGACCAGGTCTTCGAGCTCATGCCGTCCTACAACCGCGTCGACCAGAGGGTCCGGACCGCCGAGGGCGAGTGCCTGGAAGCGGACGGGTTCTACGTGCACGACGCCATCCGCGGGCAGAGGTGCGACTGGGACTCCTACGACCAGTTGTTCAGGTTCGTGTCGCTGGGCAACGGCAAGTACCAGATCAAGCCCGATGCGCGCGCGGGCAAGTGCGCGGACGTGGAGTACCCCACCACGCACATTCTCGTCACGTCCTCACCCTGCCGGAACTCCGATGACGCGGAGAACCAGCAGTTCATGGTCGTGCGGGTGAACTGAGGTCGCCGATACGTCCCGGCTGCCGAACACCGCGGGTCCGGGCCGCGTGATCCCGCGGCCCGGAGGCCGGGACTCATGGCGAACCCTCTGTTCCGCCCGCGTGGCGGGCCACACCTGAAAGCTTTCTGCAATCAATCGGCCACCTAGGGTGACGATGGTTGGTGTCTGCCGGCCGTGACGCAGCATGCCCCGGTGTGCTCGATGAGAGGGATGCGGATGACAGGTGCCCTTGAAGTGCGGCCGATGAGCGCTCGGGAATTCCTCGCCACACCGGCAGGCGTGGTGTTGCGCCAAGGGCCGTGGTCGGGGCGGTTCCTCGGCCACATCGGCACGATCATCGACCTGGTCGATCTGGTCGACTCCATCGCGGGCGGCGGCCCCGGCATGGACGTCGAGGACATCCTGGAGAACCACCAGGAGCTCCTCGACCAGATCCTGAAGCAGCAGGAGGATATCTCCAGCGGCATCGGCGGGATCAACGACGAGCTGCAGGGCATCGGTTCCGACATCGATCAGATCAAGGACCTGATCGGCCAGATCGGCGAGGGCCAGGACGAGGCCAGGGAGATGCTCGACCGGATCCTCGCCGAGCAGCGCAGGATGGCGCGGGAGATCAACCGCAATCTGCAGCTCATCTCCAATCAGGTCCAGGGCATGTGGACGGAGATGAACGGCTGGTTCGCGCTGACGATCACCGCGATCGCCGGCATGGCCGACACCCTGGCGGAGATCCAGCAGCAGCTCGCGCGCATCGAGGAACTCCTCGAAGAGGTGCTGGCGGAGATCGCCGAACTTCACGACAGGGTCGACTGGAACGCGGTCATCTCCATGTTCGCCGAGCACGAGCACCGGGTCGGCTACTGCATCGAGATGATGATGGCGATCACCGTCCTGCCCACCGACCCCGCACGGGAGGGCGCCGGCGGCCCCCCTCTGAAGGTGGACGCCGACGGACTGGAGTCCTGGGCGCGAGCGGTCACCGACGAGGTCGGCGGGCTGCCGTACTCGCTGTACTGCCTGCACCGCGTCCTCGTAGGCGACACCCTGCTGGGCAAGTCGCTGATGCACGTCTTCTGCCACCTGATGGCACACAAGGAGGAGGTCGACTACCGGGGTGCGGCCCGGTACTTCTTCAAGCTCGCCTCCGTCGAGGCCCAGGGCTTCGCCGCGCTCGCCAAGGCCCGCCAGGCCATCGACCTTCCCGACGTCGATTACGCCGGCCTGCTCCGCGAGCGGCTGCTCGCCCAGACCGTGAGCGTCAACGCGGCCCTGGAGTCGGCCTACGGCGTCGCCGAGTGGAACGACGTCGTGCCCAGGGAGGGCTGGGAGTCCTACGGGCTGAAGGGATACGTCCCCGCCTCGCCCACCGAGCCCATCCACTTCGTCGTGGCGAACAACCGTCAGCTGATCGGAGCGATGGGGTTTCCGTACGAGGCGTCCGGCGCGCCGGCCGAGTCACGGACGGCCGTCGAGTTCTACGTCGGCGATGCCGTGCCGGGCAGCAGGGACATCGACGATTCCTCGGTGCGCACCGTGCCTTGGATGAGGGGGACCGCCCCCGTGTACGCGATCAGCCTCGCGACAGCGACCAAGGAGGAGAACCCCGCCACCGGTGTGCGTCACAAATACCTGCGCTACTACCCGCAGCCGTTCGTGTTCGACCCCCGGTACGTCATGGTCGGTCTCCGAGCGTCCGCCCGGGACGGCGTGGCCCTCCTCGAGCCGCTGGTCGCCCTGTACGACGAGGAGACCGGCACCACCTCCTGGAACGGCGTCTCCGGAGGGCTGTGGGTGGCCGGGCTGGACGAGTCCTGCGAGCCCGTCACCGTGGACCTCGGTGACGCGGACCGGCCCCTCGACCAGCTCCCCTCGTGGCAGAGGGAGCCGCACGGCCTGGCGCCCGCGCGCGAACACCCGCTCACCGGCCTCCGCGCGGTGGGCGGCTTCCGCATCGGTTTCAAGCGCGACGGCGACAAGATGTGGTTCCGCCCCGGCCTCCTGGACGACACCTGGGAAGAACGCACCATGCTCCCCGCCGCCCCGCAGTCCGACCACCTCGTCTACGAACCCGTGGAACTGCCCTGACGCCGGGGCGGACTCGGGAAGCCCCTGGGTGAGGTCGCCCGAGGCGTCGCGGGCGAGCCGCATCCGGTCCGCCCTCCACCCCCGAAGGGGTATCCGTGAGTGATGACGTCATGACCCCACCCCACGCCCTCGTGTCCGGCGCCAGCATCGCCGGCCTCTCCGCCGCCTACTGGCTGCGGCGGACCGGATGGGAGGTCACGGTGATCGAGCGGGCGCCGGCCTTCCGGGACGGTGGGCAGAACGTGGACGTGCGGGGTGTCGCGCGTGAGGTGCTGAAGCGGATGGGGCTCTTCGACGCGGTGAAGGCGCTGAACACCACCGAGACCGGCGCGGTGTTCGTGGACGGGCGGGGCACGGTGACAGCCGAGCTGCCCGCCGGGCCGGAGGGTGCCACCGCCGAACTGGAGATCCTGCGCGGGGACTTCGCCCGTGCCATCCTCGACCACCTGCCCCCCGGCGTCGAGATCGTGTACGGCGACATGGTCACCGGCACCACCGAGGACGGCGACTCGGTCACCGTGACCACCGCGTCCGGCCGGGTGCTGCGCGCGGACCTCCTCGTGGTCGCCGAGGGCGTGCGGTCGGCCACGCGGGACCGGATCTTCGGTGACCTGGTGGACCGCCGGGCGCTCGGGGTCAACATGGTGTTCGGTACGATCCCGCGCACGGCCGGTGACGACGACCGCTGGCGCTGGTACAGCACGGTCGGCGGACGGCAGGTGCATCTGCGGCCCGACAACCACGGCACCACGCGCGCCATCCTCTCCTACCCCCGTGACGAGGACCTCGCCTCGCTCGACCGCGACCAGGCGCTGGCGCGGGTCCGTGCCCGGTACGCGGGCGCGGGCTGGGAGGCGGCCCGCGTCCTGGACGGGTTCGACGCCTCCGAGGACGTGTACGTCGACCATCTCACCCAGATCCGCATGCCCACCTGGCACCGGGGACGGGTGTGCCTCGTGGGCGACGCCGCCTGGTGCGTCACCCCCATGGGAGGCGGCGGCGCCTCGCTCGCGCTGACCAGCGGTTACGTCCTGGCCGCCTGTCTGTCCTCCGCCGACACCGAGGCCGCCCTCACGGCGTACGAGCGGTGGATGCGGCCCCTCGTCGACTCGGTGCAGAAGCTCCCGCCCGGCGTCGTACGGGCCGCCTACCCCCGGACCCGGCTCGGGCTGGCCCTGCGCACCCTGGTCGTCAAGGCCCTCACCTCGCCGCTCCTCGCACCCCTGACCGCGCGGTTCACCCAGGTCGCCGGCACGGACCGGCCGCTGCCGCCGATCGCGTGACTCACCGGGACGCCGGGGCCCAGCCGGGCGGTCCCAGCAGGTACCCGGCGCGGTCGCGCCAGCTCGCCGCCGAGCATACGTCGCGCCAGGTGGCGGCGTACTCGTGGAAGGCGACGCGCAGCGGGTTGTGGGTCTCGATGTTCTTCGTCAGGCCGTACACCACCCGCTCGCCCTCGGGCTCGAAGGTGCGGAAGAGGCGGTCCCAGGCGATGAGGATGCCGCCGTAGTTGCGGTCCAGGTAGACGTTGTTGGAGCCGTGATGGGCGCGGTGGTGGGACGGGGTGTTGAAGAGCCACTCCACCGGCCGCCACAGCCTGTCCACCCGCTCGGTGTGCAGGAAGAACTGGTAGACCAGGCTGACCGACTGCTGGAGGAGGATCATCCAGGGCGGTACGCCGAGCAGCGCGAGCGGGAGCCAGAACGGCAGCGTCGTCATCGGCGTCCAGCTCTGCCGGAGCGCGGTCGACAGGTTGAAGCGCAGGCTGGAGTGGTGGACCACATGGCCCGCCCACAGCACCCGCACCCGGTGGTGGGCGCGGTGGAAGACGTAGTACGCCAGGTCGTCGGCGAAGAACAGCAGCAGCCAGGTCCACGGCGAGGACGGCGAGAGCTGCCAGGGCGCGACGGTGAAGGCGGCGGCGTACACCAGGACCGTCACCGCCTTCCACGGCAGCCCGATGACCTGGCTCCCGGCGCCCATGGACATGCTGGTGACGGTGTCGCGCAGTTCGTAGCCGCGTTCGTCGTCGTCGGGGAGGAAGCGGTACGACAGCGCCTCGACCACGACGAGGAGCACGAACGCGGGTATCGCGTAGATCACGGCGGGGATCATGTCAGTTCACCGCTTCCGGGGCTGTGGTGGGGACGCTGCGGGACAGCAGTTCGCGTGCCAGCCGTTCGGCCGCGTCGGCCTCGCGGGCGGCGATGAGCGTGCCGAGCCGCAAGTGGGCTTCCACGTCGAGGAGTTCGTCGGCGCGCAGGGCGTCCGGTGCCTGCGCGACCGGGACCGCGCCGGTGACCAGGCTGTTGAAGGCCAGCAGGTAGGCGATGTTCCCGGAGCCCTCCACGATCAGCCGCCACCAGGCCACGTCCGCCTCGCCCAGCTCCGTCAGGTCGGGGCCCCGCACGGCGTACCGGCCCGCGCTCTCCATGATTCTCGAGGCGGCGTGGTCGGAGCAGCGCAGCGCGCACAGCCGCGCGGCGTCGGCGCCGACGCAGACACGCATCTCCAGCGCGTCGCGGGTGAGTTCGGCGATCGAGGGCCCGCTGTCGGCGCCGGCGATCCCGATGGCGAGGTCGAGGCCGGCGGTGCGCCGCCAGTCCAGGACGAGGGTGCGGCCGCCGTGGCTGACCTCGATCAGCCGGGCCTGCTGGAGCCGCTTCACGGCCTCGCGGACCGCGTGCCGGTTCACCCCGAACTCGGCCGCGAGGTCCCGTTCGGCGGTGAGCGGGGCACCGGGCGGAAGGGTCCCGCCGAGAATCCGGTCGCGCAGTACGGCGTACAGCTGGTCGGAGACCGCCTCACGCCGTACGGGTAAGGGAGTCATGGCGAACAGAGTGGGCGACGGCTGGGCACTGGTCAACTGGTTGGACCAGATCGGCCGTCCGCACCCTTACCACTCCGCGAAGGAGCCGTCCGTGTGCCGCCACACCGGGTTGCGCCAACGGTGGCCGCTCTCGGCAGCCTTGGCGACGGCGTCCTCGTCGATCTCGATGCCGAGGCCGGGCGCGGTGAGCCGGGCCATGTGGCCGTCGGTGGTGTCGAAGTCGAAGACGGAGGTGTCCACGAGGTAGTCACCGAGGTCGGAGCCGACGTTGTAGTGGATGCCGAGGCTGGTCTCCTGGATGAAGGCGTTCGGGCTGGCGAAGTCCACCTGGAGGCAGGCCGCGAGCGCGATGGGGCCCAGCGGGCAGTGCGGGGCGAGTCCGACGCCGTGCACCTCGGCCTGGGCCGCGATCCGGCGCACCTCGGAGATGCCGCCGGCGTGCGAGAGGTCGGGCTGGGCGAGTGCGATGCCGGAGCGCAGGACGGGGTCGAAGTCCCAGCGGGAGTAGAGGCGTTCGCCGGTGGCGACGGGGATGCTGGTGGCCGCGGTGAAGTCGGCGTACTGCGAGGTGAGTTCGGGGAGCAGGGGCTCCTCGATGAACATCGGCCGCAGCGGTTCGAGCGCGCGGGCCAGTTGCTTGGCGAGGGCCGGCGAGGTGCGGCCGTGGAAGTCGACGGCGACGTCCCCGTCCTCGCCCATCACCTCGCGCACGGAGGCGACTCGGGCGAGGACGGCGTCGATCTCGCGGGAGGTCTCCAGGTGCTTGAGCCGGCCGCCGACGTTCATCTTCACGGCACGGTAGCCCTGTTCGAGGCGCCGCGCCGCGTGCTCGGCGGCCTCGCTCGGGTCGTCGCCGCCGATCCAGGAGTACATCCGCATCCGGTCCCGTACGGCGCCGCCGAGCAGATCGTGCACCGGGACGCCGTGGTACTTGCCCTTGATGTCCCACAGTGCCTGGTCGACGCCGGACACGGCGGACGACAGGACCGGGCCGCCCCGGTAGAAGCCGCCCTTGGTCATGACCTGCCAGTGGTCCTCGATGCGCAGCGGGTCCTGGCCTATGAGGTGGTCGGAGAGTTCGTCGACGGCTGCGGCGACGGTGTGGGCGCGGCCCTCGACCACGGGCTCGCCCCAGCCGGTCACTCCCTCGTCCGTCTCGATCTTCAGGAAGAGCCAGCGGGGGGCGACGAGGTAGGTCGTGAGTGCGGTGATCTTCATGGCGGCTCCTGTCTGCGTGCGGGTGGTTCAGGGCTTCAAGAGGTCTGCCAGTGAGCGGAGTTGATCCGGATCATCGAGAGCCGAGCCGACGGCGACGACCTTGGCCCCCGCCGCGAGGTACGCGGCCGCGTTCGACGCGTCGATGCCGCCGGTGGCGACGAACGGCACCTCCGGGAAGGGCCCGCGCATGGCCCGGAACCAGTCCGGGCCGAGCACGCTCGCCGGGAACGCCTTCAGCCAGTCCAGGCCCAGCGCCCGCGCCGCCTGCACATCGGTGGCCGTCGCCACGCCGGGCAGATGCGGCAGCCCGGCGTCGAGACTGGCCCGCGCCACCTCGGCGTCGAGCCCCGGCGCCACGGTGAAGGCCGCTCCGGCCGACACCGCCCACGCCAGCCGCTCCGCCGTGGTGACGGTGCCCGCGCCGACCGTCCTGCCGTGCCCGGCGCCCGCCTCCGCGACGGCGGCCAGCACTTCCGCGGCCTCCCTGCTCTGCACCGGCACCTCGACACACTCGATGCCCAGATCCCAGGCGCGGACGGCCAGTTCGACAGACTTCTCCAGCGGCATCCCGCGCAGGATCGCCATCACGGGCGCCCCCGCGAAGATCTGGTCGAAGGACAAGGGGGTCACGGTCGCCATCCCAGCTCCCTGGAGATCGTCTCTGCGGTGGTGATCAGCTCCGGCAGCACGTCCCGCTCCAGCGCGGTGAGGTCCGCCTTCGCCTTGAGCGCGGTCACCGAGACCGCCGCTATCACCTCGCCGCCGCTGTCCCGTACGGGTACGGCGACGCAGTTCACGTAGTCCTCGTACTCGCCGTCGTCCACGGCGAAGCCCCGCGCGCGGGTCTCGTCCAGCGTCTTCCGGTAGGCGGCCGGGTCGGTGATGGTGGTGCCGGTGTGCGGGGCGAAGTCGCAGGCGGCGAGCAGGGATTCGGCCGTCGCGCGCGGCACGTGGGCGAGGATCGCCTTGGCGACACCGGCGGTGTGCAGGGTCACGGGCCGGCCGATCTGGGAGTAGAGCCGCACCCCGTCCACCGGGTCGACCTTGTCGACGTAGACGATCTGGTCGCCCTCCAGTGCGGCGAGGTGCACGGTGTGTCCACAGTGCTCGCCGAGGGCACGCAGGTGGCCGGCCGCGATCTCCTTGATCCCGAACTGCTCCAGCGCGAGGTGGGCGAGTCCGGCGAGCCGGTGCCCCACCGCGTACCGCCCGTCGGGCAGCCGTCGCGCGAGTCCGCCCTCGGTCAGCGACTCCAGGATGCGCAGCGCGGTCGACCGGTGCACGCCGAGGTGCTCGCCCACCTCGGTCTGCGTGCGGGGGGCGCGGGCGATGAACTCCAGGATGTCGATGGCCCGTCGCACCGTCTGTGACATGGCGTCAGTTCCCTTCCAGAGTGTCGGCGGGCACATAGTCCTCGATGCTGCGCAGGGTGCGCCCGGCGAGGCGGTGCCCGAGGGTGAGCCGCTCCGCGGAGCCGAACCCGCGCAGGAGTCCGCTCAGATAACCGGCGGCGAAGGCGTCCCCGGCGCCGACCGCCTCGACGACCTCGACGGCGGGAGCGGCTGCGAACTCCCGTGTAGAGCCGCTGAATTCGGTGGCGCCGACCTCCCCGTCCTTGACGACCAGCGTTCCCCGAAGCGCGAGGTGGGCGTGGATCTCCTCCGCCGTGGCGGTTCCCCACAGTCGCTCACCCTCGTCCCGGCCGACGAAGACGAGGTCGGCCCGGCGGGCCAGGTCGCGCAGCGCCGCGCCCGCCTCATCGAGCGAACTCCACAGCGCGGGACGGTGATTCACGTCGAAGGACACCAATACCCCGGCTCGCGAGGCCCGTTCCATGAGCAGCTCCACCAGCTCCGCGCAGCCCTGCGACAACGCGGGCGTGATCCCCGTCAGATGCAGCAGCCGGGCCCCGGCCAGGTCGACGCGCTCGGCATCCTCGGGCCCCATCCGTGAGGCGGCCGAGCCGCGCCGGTAGTAGTGCACACGGGTGCCGTCCGGCCCGGGGTCCTTGAGATACAGCCCGGTCGGCGCGTCCGGGTCGACCCGTACTCCGCCGACGTCCACCCCGCGCCCGCCGACAGCGGCGACGATCCGCCGCCCGAGCGGGTCGTCCCCGACGCGGCTGACCCACGCCGACCGGTGTCCCAGGTCGGCCAGATACTGGGCCACCGTCGACTCGGCTCCCGCGACGGCGAGGCGCACCTCACGACTGCGTTCGAGCCCTTCGCCGTCGGCCGGGGTGACCTGCGCCATCGTCTCGCCGAGGCAGACCGTCGTACCGGTCATCGCCATCCCCTCCCACGACATGCGGCTGCGGACGTGCGGAACAGTAGCAGCCCTTGCGCAACAGGCGTGCACATGTTGCAACAAGCCCAGGCCGCATCGTTCCGCCGGCCGACAGGAGGGGCCGTACCAGGGGCGCTACCCCGCGCGGGTGAGCCCGGCCTCGGCCGCCTCCGGGGTGGAGAAGGTGGGCAACACCTCAGCGGTGCCGGTGACTTCCAGCATGCGGTCTACATACCTGTTGGTGCCTATCAGTCCGACCGGGCGCTGCCGCCGGATGGCGAGAAGGTGGTTGACGAGCAGGGAGTCGGCGAAGCTCAGGTGCCGCAGGTCGTACACGAGCGGGCCGGGGAAGAGGCGCAGGACGTCGGCGGTGGCGCGCTCGACGTGGTCGATGAAGGCCAGGTCGAGTTCGCCGCGCAACTCCATCACCCATACGGCGCCCCGCTGCGCGGAGGCGGACACTCCCGTTCCGCCCTCGTCGTGTCGTTGCTGGGAGTACATGCGCACGAGCATTCCGCATTGCTTGACGCATGACAACATTGCGTGTCCATGCGAACACTGGGCGTCGCCACCTGGTACAGGTCATCCCCTCGTAAGCATCACCGGCTCTCATCAGGGCAGACGTTCTCGGTCCGGGCGCCGAGAGACCCGGATTCGAAGGAATGGATCACGGTGTCAGTGCAGAGCGTGGACGACCGCCGCCCCGGCGAGTCACACGAAAGAGGGACAACCCACAAGCCCCGCCGTACGGATCGCGCCAAAGCGGGCGGCCTGAACGGGCAGATGCTGATGGCGGCCGTGGTGTCGGCGATCAGCGGCCTGCTGTACGGCTACGACACCGGCATCATCTCCGGCGCGCTGCTCCAGATCTCGGACGAGTTCCACATCGGCAGCACCATGAAGGAGACCATCGCGGCCGGCATCCTGCTCGGCGCGGTGATCGGCTCCCTGGTGTGCAGCCGGCTCTGCGAGCGCTTCGGTCGGCACCGCACCATCCTGCTGATCTGCGGGATCTTTATCGCGGGCAGCCTGACCTGCGCCCTCGCCCCCAACGCGGTGGGCCTCGCGCTCGCCCGCGTGCTGCTCGGCTTCGCCGTCGGCGGCGCCACCCAGACCGTGCCGATGTACGTCGCCGAACTGGCCCCCATGGCGATCCGCGGCCGGCTGGTGCTCTGCTTCCAGCTCGCCATCGGCGCGGGCATCGTCATCGCGACCGTCGTCGGCGCGACCGAGGCGGTGTCCTGGCGGGTGGCGATCGGCGCGGCCGCCGTACCGGCCCTGCTGATGCTGCTGGGTCAGTTGCGGCTGCCGGAGAGCCCCCGCTGGCTGATCCTGCGCCACGGGCGGACGGACCGGGCCCGCGAAGTCCTCGAGAAGCTGCGGCCCGAGGGCTACGACGTGGACGCCGAGCTGGACGAGATCGCCGGCCTGGCCAAGCAGCAGGAGGACACCGACAGCGCGGAGCGGGGCTGGCGCGGGCTGCGGCAGCCGTGGGTGCGTCCGGCGCTGATCGTGGGCTGCGGCATCGCGGCCTTCACCCAGCTCTCCGGCATCGAGATGATCATCTACTACGCCCCGACCATCCTCACCGACAACGGCTTCCCGCAGGCCGACGCCCTGCGGATCAGCGTGGCCCTCGGCGTGGTCTATCTGGTGATGATGATCGTCGGCCTGTGGATCGTGGACAAGGTCGGCCGCCGCAGGCTCACCCTGATCATGGTGCCCGGCGCCGCGCTCAGCCTCTTCGCCCTCGGCGCCCTGTACGTCACCGGCCACGGCACCCGTGCCTACGTCCCGGCGATCGTGGGCTGTCTGCTGGCCTTCATGTTCTTCAACGCCGGCGGTCTCCAGCTGATGGGCTGGCTCACCGGCTCGGAGATCCACCCGCTGTCGGTGCGGTCGGCCGCCACCAGCGTCCAGTCGGCCACGCTGTGGAGCACCAACCTGCTGATCACCCTGACCCTGCTGACCATGATCAGCGCCTTCGGGGTGGGCCAGGTCTTCTGGATCTACGCCCTCTTCAACGTCGCCGCCTGGCTGTTCGTCTGGCGGAAGATGCCGGAGCTGACCGGACGCAGCCTGGAGGACATCGAGCAGCACCTCAAGGACCGGAAGTTCCGGCCGCGGGACTTCGCCCGGTCGTGAGGCGGCGGGGGCGCTCCGGCCGGGGCGCCCCCGTGCACGATGCTTGACCCATGCGTGCCGCCCGTCTGATCCGCATGGCGCTTCTCGTCCAGTCCAGCCCCGGCCTGACCGCCGACGCCCTCGCCCGTGAACTGGACGTCTCCCGGCGTACGGTGATCCGCGACGCCCAGGCGCTCCAGGAGGCGGGCGTCCCCATCCGCGCCGAGCGCGGCCGTGCGGGCGGCTACCACCTGGCGCCGGGCCATCGCACCCGGCTCACCACCCTGCACCCCACCGAGGCCGAGACCCTCTTCCTCTCCGGCCTGCCCACCGCCCTGCGCGACCTCGGCCTCTCCGACGCGGCGGACACCGCCCGGCTGAAGCTCTCCGCCACCCTGCTCCCCTCGCTCCGCGCGGCGGCCGAGTCCTCGGTGCGCCGCTTCCATCTGGACGCCCCGGCCTGGTTCCGTGAGCCGTCCACCCCCGGACTGCTCCCGGAGCTGGCCCGCGCGGTGTGGTCCGACCGCACCGTCGAGATCACCTACGCGCGGCCGGGCCGGGACGACGCCGTGACCCGCCTGCTCCAGCCGTACGGGCTCGTGCTGAAGGCGGGCGTCTGGTACGTCGTGGGCCGGGTCCCGGACGGCGCCTGGCGCACGTACCGCGTCGACCGGGTGACCGCCCTCTCCCCCATTGACGGCGAACCCTTCGTCCGCGACCCCGGCTTCGACCTCACCGCGCACTGGCGGGCCAGCGCGGAGGCGTTCGCCCGCACGCTGCTCCGGACGACGGCCACCCTGCGCCTGACCGAGCGCGGGCTCGCCCGCCTCCCCGCCGTCGCGGACCCGGCCGGGGCCGGTGAGGCGCTGGCGTCGGCGAGCGGGCCGGACGCCGCCGGGCGGGTGACGGTCGAGCTGCCGGTGGAGTCGGAGGAGGTGGCGTTCGCGCAGCTCAGCGAGTTGGGCGCGGACGTGGAGGTGCTGGCCCCCGAGGGCCTGCGCGCCCGCTTCCGCGCGCACGCGCGGGACCTCGCCGCGCTGTACGGCGTGGCCGGTCAGCGGTAGTCGTCGGGGGTGCCCTCCTTGCCGCCGAACTTGACCTCCTCGAAGTAGGTCCAGGCGTCCGGGCGGCTGCCGTCCACGTCCGTGAGGCCGTAGGTCTGGGCAAGTTCGGCGCTGGAGGTGGACCTGCCGTTCCAGCGGGCGGCGCGGCCGGGGTCGGCGGCGAGGGCGGCGATGCCCCGGGCGAGGTAGGCGGGCGACTCGGCGGTGGCGAAGTCGGGTTCCTGGGCGATGGCGTCGCGCCAGTTCTCCTCGGTCACGCCGAAGTGGCCGAGCATCTGCTCCGAGCGCAGGAAACCGGGCGTCACGGCGACGGCCGTACCGCCGTACTCGGCGAGTTCCTCGCCCAGGCCGAAGGCGATGCGGAGGGGGGCGTTCTTGGCGAGGTCGTAGTAGAGGTTCTCCCGGTAGCGGCGGTTGTAGACCGCCGTGCCGTCGGTGACCTCCACGTGCAGGGGGGCGTCGGAGCGGATCAGGAGCGGGAGGGCGAGCGCGGCGGTGATGACGTGCGAGCGCACCCCGAGTTCCAGGATGCGCAGGCCGTCCTCGAGCGGGGTCTCCCAGCTCTTCTTGCCGAAGACGGCGTTGACCAGCAGGTGTTCGCCGCCCCAGAGGTCGTTGACGAGGATGTCGAGCCGCCCCTGCTCGCCGTCGATCCGCGCGACGAGCGCCCGCACCTGCTCGGGCTCCAGGTGGTCGGTGGGTACGGCGATCCCGGTGCCGCCGGCCGCCGTGACCAGCTCCGCCGTCTCCTCGATGGTCTCGGTGTCCCGCCCGACCTCGCTGGCCCGCTCGCGGGTGGTGCGTCCGGTGACGTAGACGGTGGCGCCGGCCCGGCCCAGCTCGACGGCCATGGCACGCCCGGCGCCCCGGGTGGCCCCGGCGACGAGGGCGATGCGGCCGGTGAGGGGTGTGGTGAGGTCTGCTGTGGTCATGCTTCTACGGTGCACGCCAAAGGTGACGGTTCACGTCACCTTTTTCACGTGGCGTCGATTTCCTCGCTGACGACCGAGTACGCGGTGTCCCGGCGTGCCTCGTGCTCCGCGAGGCGGGCGGTCAGGGAGGCGCGGATGTCGTCGTAGGTGTCCGGGCCGAGGGGCAGGCGGAGCGGGGCGGCGCCGGTGTCGACCAGGTCGATCATGGCCTGGGCGATCTTCTCCGGGGCGTTGGGCAGTACGAAGGTGCCGTCGGTGAGGGCTTGGCGGACCTCCCCGGCCGGTGTGGCGGCGTACTCCGGCATGGGTGGCGCGGTGTCCAGGGAGGTGCCGAAGCCGGTCGGGGTGGCGCCGGGTTCCACGATGGTGAGGGTGATGCCGAAGGGGGCGATCTCCCGGGCGGCCGTCTCGCAGAAGCCCTCGATGCCCCATTTGGAGGCGTGGTAGTAGCCGAAGCCGGGGTACGTCGTCTGGCCGCCCGCCGTGGAGACCTGGAGGATGCGGCCGTGGCCCTGGGCGCGCAGGTGGGGCAGGGCGGCGCGGATGACGTGGATGGAGCCGAGCAGGTTGGTGTCGATCACCCGCCGGATCTGCTCGTCGGTGGCTTCCTCCACGGAGGCGAAGACGCCGTACCCCGCGTTGTTGACGATCACGTCGATCTCGCCGAGGTCCGCGAAGGCGTCGGCGACGACCCGCTCGGTCTGGGCGGTGTCGGTGACGTCGAGGCGGGCGGTCCAGAGCCGGTCGCCGTACTCGGCGCGCAGGTCGTCCAGGGCCTCGGGGCGGCGCAGGGTGGCCGCCACCCGGTCGCCGCGCGCGAGCAGCCGCTCGGTGAGGAGGCGGCCGAACCCGGACGAGGTGCCCGTGATGAACCAGGTGCTGGTCATGGTGTTCCTTCCGGTGAAGTCGCCCTGAAGTCGCCCTACGACGATAGGAGTTGGCGTGCACGCGAAGGCAAGCGGTCAGGCCGGGTGGATCGACCGCACCTCGTAGGCGACCGCCGGGCTCGGTACGGGGCCCCGGCAGGTGAGCCGGTAGGGGCCCGTGCGCCGGGCGCGCACCTCGACGTCGAACGCGGTCGGGTGGGGCGCGTGGAGTTCGACGCGGACGCGCCAGTCGTCGCCGTCGCGTGCGGTGCCGGTGACCGTGTAGTCGTGCCGTCCGGCCGGGCCGAAGCGGGCGAGCAGCGCGGCGACGGCGACCTGCTGGGGCGGGGCCAGATCGGTGTACCCGCGCAGGAAGTCGGGGTGGATGCGCCCGGCGAGGTGCTCCTCGACCACCCCGACGGCCGAGGCGGGGTCGAGGACGCCGTAGTACGTCCCGTCGGGCACCACGACGACGTTGGCGGCGAACCGGTCCCCGCCCACGTGGGTGCACTCCCAGACGAGGTTGGGCCACCGCTCGCTGAGCGCCCGCGCGACGGGCCGGCCGCGTACCGCGCAGCAGATGTCGTGCTGCCCGTGCACACAGACCAGGACGACTGGCGGCTCGTCGAGCGGACCCGGCGACCGGAGGGCCTCGGCGATCTCCACGAGGTCCTGGTCGCTGTTCCAGGTGCCCCAGCGCTGGCGGTAGGCGCCCGACCGCTCGTAGTGCAGTACGGCCCAGCGGCCGGGCCCCTCGGGTCTGGGACGGACGAGCCGCCTGACGAGGAAGATGCGGGCCCGGACGGCGTGGGCGGCGGCCCAGACGTGTGCCTTGACGACCGGGTCGAGGTCGATGCCGTCGTAGCCGTTGGCGGGCCAGGCGCCACGGTACTCGATCAGCACCCAGACCGTCCCGCGCGGGGCGCTGCCCGCGAGGGAGTCGCCGCGTATCCGGGCGGCGTCGGCGCAGAAGAACCGGTCGGTGGTGGTCACCGGGCCGCTACTGTCCGCCCGGCAGCAGCACGCCCGCGCGGAGCAGCCGGCCGGCGAGGGGAAGCCCGAGGTCACCGGCCGTACGGACCTCGCCGTCCAGCAGGCGGGTCACGGCGGGCAGGTCGGCCGCGGGGAAGTCCAGCCAGCCGACGCGGGTCGTCAGCCGGTCCCCCTCCAGCCGGGCCTCCAGCGCGTCGCGCAGGCGTACGGGCGACTCGGGGGCGAGGGCGTCGACGGCGGCGAGCTGGGCCAGCGGGCCGAGCGGCGCCGGACGGCCCTGGCCACGCCGGGTGCGGTGGTACAGCGGGGCGGGGTCGGCGTCGGCGACGGCCGCGGTGAGGCGGGCGCGTACGCCGTCGAGCACCTCGGCCGTGAGGTCGGCGCCGAGCGGCAGGGTGGCCCGGGTCCAGGGGTCCTCGCGCAGCGCGGCGAGAGCGGCCTCGGCGAGCTGTTCGGCCAGGGCGTACCGGGTCCGGACGTGGATGCCGAGGGTCAGATGGACGGAGACCTCGCCCTTGGCGCGGGCGGCGTGCAGCCAGCCTCGCGGCAGATAGAGGACGTCGCCGGGCTCCAGCACGGTGTCGATGTACGCGGGCCCCTCGGCCGCCTCGGCGACGGCGGCCCGGTGCTCGGTCCACGGCTGGTCCCTGAGCGGGTCGCGGTGGACGGGCTCGTGGACGAGCCAGCGCTTGCTGCCCTGGATCTGGATCACGAACACGTCGTGGACGTCGTAGTGGTCGTCGAAGCCCTGGCTCTGCGGCGGGGTGACGTAGGCGTTGGCCTGCACCGGGTGCCCCAGCTCGGCGCCCAGGGCGGCGCACAGTTCGCCCATCGGCGCCCAGGTGCGCTGGAGGGCCTGGAGCACGAGGGTGGCGCCGTCGGCGAACAGCCGCCACAGGGCGGTGTCGTCGAGCTGGTCGGCGATGGTGGCGCCGACTCCGCCGGGCGAGGTGTAGGACGACTCGGGGAGCACGGCGCCGTTCTTGGCGACGCGGAGGAAGGGTGTGCGCAGGCCCCGGCGCGAGAGCAGTTCGTCCACCGCTCCGGCGTCGAACACGTCGGAGAAGTCGCTCGCGTGCCGGGTGAGCAGCGCGGTGCGCGACCAGACGTCCCGGGCGAAGGCGTCGGGGGCGAGTCCGGTCAGACGGCGCTCCAGAATCCCGGCGCCCGAAGGGACGCCGGGATCACGGGAGTCGGCCGGGCAGCTCAAGCGCCGCCGTCCGCGCCGCCGTCGTGGACACCGGGCTGACCGGCGGCACCGCCGTCGGCCGGCCCCTCGGCACCACCGTCGGCGCCACCGTCGTGGACACCGGGCACCCCGGCCGCGCCACCGTCGGCGGGACCCTCGGCACCCTCGTCCGCGCTGCCGTCGGCTCCACCGTCGTGCACGCCGGGGACGCCCGCCGCACCGCCGTCCGCGGGACCTTCGGCGCTGCCGTCCGCACCGCCGTCGTGCACGCCGGGCTCGCCGGCCGCTCCGCCGTCCGCGGGGCCCTCGTGCTGGTGATCGGAAGTAGCCACAGTTCCTCCTCGCCGTCGCCGTGGTGGGTCCCCCGGCGGCGCGTCGCGTGCCGGTGGGCCCCTGCGACCACCGTCACCCAGAAACCGGCCGGCTGCATCCGGTGGGCCGTGGCGGGCGGCGGCTCAGCCGGCCAGCGCGTCCGGATCGCGCGGCCGGCCGCCCTCGGCCAGCGCCTCGACGGCCCGGCCCCGGTACTCCCGGTAGCGCCGCAGGTAGGAGCGCGCCATGGGCCCCGGCGGGACGCCCCGGGCGAAGGCCCGCATGTTCCGTTCGCCCGCGTTGTAGCCGAGGGCGAGCAGCTCGTCGCGGGTGTAGCGGCGCGCGTGGGCGGACGGCAGGGCCCGGTCGAGGTCCCTGAGGTGCAGGGCGGCGACGCGGACGGCGAACGCGGGGTCGTCCCGCAGGTCCTCCCAGCGTCCCGACAGGCCGTACGCGCGCCGGACCGACTCGAAGGCCGCCCGGTGCATGTTGGCCACGCCGAAGGAGGCGCCGGGCTTCCACCACTGCCAGAGGCGTTCGAGGAGCGGGTGGTGCGGTTTGTACGCCTCGTTGTGGAGGACGGTCATCAGCAGCACCGGCGACACCCCGGCCGTCTCGGCGCTGCGGGCCACGGTCCCGGCGTAGTCGGCCGGGTCGTAGCCGCCGGGCAGCAGGGGCGGGGTCGGGGCGCGGCCGGGGTCGTGCGCCGCCTGCGTCGGTCGTCTGTCCATGTGCACGGCCTTTCCCTGCCACCGGCCGGACGGCGGAACGCCCGCCGTCCTTCTGGCCACCAAGTGCCCGTGCGCCCCGCACTCAATCCCCTACCTGGGGGTGGTCTGTCCGACCCCGGCGTACACCCAGTACTCGGTCGGGTTGTCCGGGAGGGCCCCGGCCGGGTCGGGGCGCCACAGCGGGACGTGGACCAGGCCGGGCTCCGCGAGGTCGAAGCCGTCGAAGAGGCCGAGGATCTCCTCGTACGAGCGGGCGGTCACCGGGGAGGTGGCGCGGGACCGGTAGAGCCGGCCCACGGCGGCGGCGGTGTCGGGGCGGTCCTGGTTGGTCGCGTGGGACATCGCCAGCCAGCTCCCCTCGGGCAGCGCGTCCCGGAAGGCGCCCACGAGGGCGCGCGGGTCCTCGTCCGGGGTGATGAAGTGCAGGATCGTGATCATCAGTACGGCGACCGGCTGCTCGAAGTCGATCAGCTTGCGCAGCTGCGGCGACTCAAGGATCTCGGCGGGCCGGCGGATGTCGCCGTCGACGATGTCGGCGTGCGGGTTGTCCGCGAGCAGGGACGCGCTGTGCGCCACGGCGACGGGATCGTTGTCGACGTACACCACGCGGGCCTCGGGGTCGGCCGCCTGGGCCACCTCGTGGACGTTGCCCTGGGTGGGGATGCCGGAGCCGAGGTCGATGAACTGCCGTACCCCGGAGTCGATCAGGAAGCGCACGGCCCGGCCGAGGAAGTCCCGGTTGGCCCGTGCGAGCGTACGCACCTGGGGGTCGATGGCGGTGAAGGCGGCCACCGCCTCCCGGTCGATGGCGAAGTTGTGCTGTCCGCCCAGCATCGCGTCGTACATCCGGGCGACGCTCGCCTTGTCGGGCTCTGTACCGGAACCCGCCATCGCGCTCTCGGACATCACAACTTCCTTTCCTCACACGTGACTTGACGACGCATCATATAGTTGCCCGGAACGACGAGCGACGCCCCGCCCCGCCTCTTCCCGGCCCGGCGCGCGGTCCGTCGCCCTCACCCCCGGAAAGGCACGACCCTGCGGAACGACCCGCGCAGTCGCATCGACGAACCGCCCGCCACCCGGAACTCGCCGCGCCGGCCGCTCCTGAACCCCGCCGCCGACGCGATCGGCTCGGCGCTCGATCTGCCGCTGACCGGCAGCCAGTTCACCCACGCGCTGGCCCCCGCCTTCGCGGACGCGGCCTCGGTGTATCTGCTGGAGCGGTGGCGACGGGGGGAGAACGCGGGCGTGGCCCCGGACCCGCAGCGCATCGAGGCGCACCGGCTGGCGCTGCGGGTGGGGGCGGACGCGCGGGAGGACTGGGAGAAGCTGCTGCCGGTCGGCGAGGTGATCGTCTTCCCCCGCGAGACGCCGTACGCCCGCGCGCTGTCCTCGGGGCAGGCGCAGTTGCTGGACTCGGTGGACCCGCACACCTCCGCCCGGCTGCGCGCCTCGGGCAACGGGGACGCGCGGATGGACAAGTTGCTGCGGACGGCGTCCTTCCTGGTGGTGCCGCTGCGGGTGCGGGAGGCCACGATCGGCTTCGTCGCCTGCACGCGCGGGCCGGGCCGGGAGCCGTTCGGGCCCACCGAGGTGACGGCCGTGGAGGCGCTGGCCGCGCGGGCCTCGGTCGCCCTGGACAACGCCCGCCGCTACGAGCACGAACGGCGCACCACGCTGGCCATCCGGGGCAGCCTGCCGCCGGGCACGCTCCAGCGGTTCGAGGGGTGCCGGGTGAGCCACGGCTCGCTGCCCGCCGGCCAGGACACGGTGATAGGCGGCGACTGGTACGACGTGCTGCGCCGGCCGGACGGGCGGGTCAGCCTGATCGTGGGCGACGCGATGGGCCACGGCCCGGAGTCCGCCGTCGCCATGCTGCAACTCCGTACGGCGGTACGGGCGTTCGCCGGGTTCGACATACCGGCGGTGGAGTTGGTGCGGCGGCTGGACGCGCTCGCCTGTGACACCCCCGGCGCCTCCTTCGCCACCTGTGTCTACGCCGAGTGGTCGCCGGCGGAGCGCACCTGCACCGTGGTGGGCGCCGGCCATCCGCCCCCGCTGCTGCGCGGCCCGGACGGGAAGACGGCTCCGATCCCCCTGACGGAGCCCGGCCTGCCCCTGGGACTCGGCACCGGCCACTACGAGGCGACCGTGTTCGGCGTCCCGGAGCCCGCACTGCTGGTGCTCTACAGCGACGGCCTGGTGGAGTCCCGCGAGGCCGACATAGACCACCAGATAGCCCGCCTGGCCGAGTCGCTGGACGCGGCCGCCGCCGGCTTCGGCGCCGATCTGCCCGCCCTGTGCGAGCACCTGCTGCACGCGCCCTCCGGCATGGCCGGCGCGGACGACCGGACCCTGCTGCTGGCCGAACTCGACGCCGCCGAGGGCTGATCACCGAGGGCTGATCAGGGACTCAAGGTCGCCCAGACCGCGTTGCCGCTGGTGAGCCGGGAGCGCTCGACGCCCCAGGAGTCGGCGAGCTGCTCGACGAGCACCAGCCCCCGGCCGCCCTCGTCCTCGGGGCCCGGTTCGCGCCGGGTGAGGCCCTGGCCGGAGTAGTCGTGGTCGTGCACCTCGATGCGCAGCCGGCCGGGGGCGACGAGCCCGACGCCGCAGAGGATGCGCACGCTGGAGGTGTGCAGGACGGCGTTGGTGGCCAGCTCGGAGACGAGCAGCACGGCGTCCGCGCACAGCTCGCCGGGGAGCCGCCAGTCCGCCAGCCGGTCCCGCATGGTGCGGCGGGCGATCCGGACGCTGGAATGGTGCGATCGCAAAGTGATCCAGTGCGTCTGGTCCGGGTCCGCGACGTCTAACAGGTCCGGTGACGCGGTCGTGGTGGGGGTCACGATGATTGCCTTCCGTGAGGCGGTCACTCAAGTAACTATGCTCGCAACCGAGTTCAGGCTGCAACCGACTCCCTGATAATTACAGAGAGCCGCTATCCATCTGGTTGATTCACCAACTCCCTGTCACACTTGTACGAGTGACAGCCCATCAGGAGGTAGGGCGTGAGTGAAGGCCGTTCGAGCGCGGGCAGCGGGACCAGCGCGCCCACTGTGCTCCGCATGGTCCTGGGCCGCAGACTCCACGAGCGGCGCCAGGAGGCGGGCGTGTCGCTGGAGGAGGCGGCGCGGGCGCTCAGGGTCACGCCCCTGACCATCCGCCGGCTGGAGAAGGCGGAGGTGGCGCTCAAGCCCCTCTATGTGGAGAAACTGCTGGAGACGTACGGCGCGGACCGCCAGGAGCGGGACGAGTTCGTCGCCTTCGCGGAGCGGGCCAACGAGCCCGGCTGGTGGCACGCCTACCGCGACGTGGTGCCGGGCTGGTTCAGCGCGTACGTGAGCCTGGAGACGGGCGCGAAGACCCTGCGCACCTACGAGCCGCACTATGTGACGGGCCTGCTCCAGACCCACGCGTACGCGCGCGCCGTGCTGGCCGGCGGGTTCCCGACCGACGGCGACGAGGACCTGGCGCGCCGGGTGGACCTGCGGCTGCGCCGCAGCGCCCTGCTGGAGCGCGCCGACTCGCCGACGCTGTGGGTCGTGATGGAGGAGGCCGTGCTGCACCGGGTGGTGGGCGGGCCCGAGGTGATGCGGGAGCAGATCGACCGGCTGCTGGAGCTCTCCGAGCTGCCGCACGTCAGCGTGGACGTGGTGCCGTTCGCCGCGGGTGCCCATGTGGGGGCGTGCGCGCCGTTCACGTACTTCCGGTTCGAGGAGCCGGAGCTGCCGGACATCGTCTACAGCGAGATCCTCTCCGGCGCGATGTACCTGGACCAGCGCTCCGACGTCGTCGCCCATCTGGAGGCGCACAACCGCATGTCCCTGCTGTCCTCCGACGCGCAGAGCAGGGCGCTCCTGAACCGCATGCGCAAGGAGTACTCATGACCACCATCGACGGACGTGGCCACGCCTACAACGGGATGCCGGCCTCCGACCTCGGCGAGCAGGGCTGGGAGTCGCCGTGGAGCGGCCCCAACGGCGGCCAGTGCGTACAGACCAAGCAGCTCGCCGACGGCCGGGTGGCGCTGCGCCAGTCGACCGACCCCGCGGGACCCGCGCTGATCTACACCCCGGAGGAGATCACCGCCTTCGTCGCGGGGGTCAAGCGGGGCCTCGCCGACCATCTGACCAACGGCTGACTTCTCCCCCCACGCACACATCGAAGAGGGACAGGATGACCAACTCACACACGGCGCGGGACATCGACACCAGCAGGCCCCACTCCGCCCGGATGTACGACTACTACCTGGGCGGGAAGGACCACTTCGAGACGGACAAGCACGCCGCCGAGGCCGTGGCGTCCGCCTATCCCGGAATCTTCGTGTGCGCCCGCGAGAACCGCGCGTTCATGCACCGCGCGACCCGGGTGCTCGCGCGGGAGCACGGCATCCGGCAGTGGCTGGACATCGGCACCGGCATCCCCACCGAGCCGAACCTGCACCAGGTGGCCCAGTCCGTGGTCACCGACGCGCGGGTGGTGTACGCGGACAACGACCCGCTCGTCCTCAAGTACGCCGAGCGTCTGATGCGCAGCACCGTCGATGGCCGTACCGCGTACATAGAGGCGGACGTCAACGACCCGCAGTCGTTGCTGGACGCCCCCGAGCTGACCGACGTCCTGGACATGGAGCGGCCGGTTGCGCTGTCCCTGAACGCGCTGATGCACTTCGTGCCGGACGACCGGGACCCGTACGGCATCGTGTCCCGGCTGATGGACGTGCTCCCTTCGGGCAGCGCGCTCGCCCTGAGCCACTGCACGCCCGACTTCGACGGGCCCACCTGGCAGAAGGTCACGGACATCTACAACAGCGCCGGAACCCCGGTGCAGTTCCGCTCCCGTGCCGACGTGGCGCGCTTCTTCGAGGGGCTGGAGCTGCTGGAGCCCGGCGTCTCGGTGGGCCACCGCTGGCGTCCGGACAGCGAACCGGCCGCCACCGACGCGGAGGTCAGCCTGTGGACCGGAGTGGGCATCAAGCCGTAGCGGCCCCGGCCGAAGACGACGGAACGCCCCCGTGCCGCGATGGCTGGGGGCGTTCCGTCGTACGGGGTCCGGCGGCTCAGAACTTGGGCGCCGGTACCTGGGCCTGGACGATCTCCGCGGCCTCCTGCTCCGTCTCCACCGCCGGGGGCGAGCCCGCCAGCGGCTTGTTGGCCGTCTCCCTCATGCACAGCACCGCGATCACGCCGACGACCGCGGCCGCGGTGGCGTAGTACGCGGGCATGAGATTGGTGTGGAAGACGCTGATCAGGTAGGTGATGACCAGCGGGGTGGTGCCGCCGAAGATGGAGGTGGCGAGGTTGTAGGCCACCGACAGGGAGCCGTAGCGCACCTGGGTCGGGAAGATCGCCGGGAGCGCCGCCGACATCGTGCCGAGCATCGCCACCAGGGAGAGCCCCAGCATGAGCAGGCCGACCGCGATGAGGACGACACTGCCCTGCCGGATGAGCAGGAAGGCCGGCACGGACAGGAAGAGGAAGCCGAGCATCCCGGCCATCAGCAGCGGCTTGCGCCCGAAGCGGTCGGAGAGCCGGCCGACCTGGCTGATGACGCCCATCTGGAGCACCATCACCAGCAGCAGGATCAGCAGCCCGTGGTTGGTGGGGTAGCCCAGCTCGTCCGAGAGATAGGTCGGCATGTACGACAGCAGCATGTAGTCGGTGATGTTGTACGCCGCGACGAGCGCGAGGCACAGCACCAGCGGCCGCCAGTACCGGGTGAAGATCTTGCCGAGGTCGGCGGCGGCCGAGGTCTCCACGGCGTCGGCGGCCTCGCTCGCCCGGACGTTGCCGCCCTCCAGCTTCTGGAAGGCGGGGGTCTCGTCCAGCTTGAGCCGCAGGTAGAGGCCGATGAAGCCGAGCGGCGCCGCGACCAGGAAGGGGATGCGCCAGCCCCAGTGCAGCATCTGGTCCTCGCTGAACACGCTGCTCAGGATGACGACCAGGCCGGAGGCGCCGACGTATCCGGCGAGCGTGCCGAACTCCAGGAAGCTGCCGAAGAACCCGCGCCGCTTGTCCGGGGCGTACTCCGCGATGAAGGTGGAGGCGCCGCCGTACTCGCCGCCGGTCGAGAAGCCCTGGATCAGCCGGAAGAGGATCAGCAGGGCCGGGGCCCACAGGCCGATGGCGGCGTGCGAGGGGATCAGACCGATGGCGAAGGTGCCCACCGCCATCATGATCATGGTCATGGACAGGACGCGCTTACGGCCGATCTTGTCGCCGAGCGGGCCGAAGACCATGCCGCCGATCGGGCGCACCAGGAAGGCGACGGCGAAGGTGGCGAAGGAACTGAGCAGCTGCACCGTGTCGTTCCCCGAGGGGAAGAACACCTTGCCGAGGGTGGCGGCGAGGTAGCTGTAGATGCCGAAGTCGTACCACTCCATGGCGTTGCCGAGCGCGGCCGCCTTGGTGGCGCGCTTCACGGCGGCCTGGTCGGTCACGGTGATGTCGCTGCGGCGCAGCTTGGGGTTGCGCCGCCGCTCGATGGCACGGAACAGCACACGGTGGCGTCTTACCGCGCCGGGGTCCACCGGGTCTTCGCTCTCGAGGGCCGCCATGGGTGTTCCTTTCGCCGTACACGTTTCCAAGCAGAACACCTGCGCAGTCAGCGCGCGCTCAAACGATCCTCTTCACTGTGCGTCCGTGCCGCTACCGAGGGTCATCGAACGGGGGCCGTCAGGGGGCCGTCCGAGTGCGTGCCGGGGTCCCAGGGGGGAACTCGGATGCCCGATGTGCGTCCCCGGTGAGAGGAGCCCTGGTGACTGCGTCGGCATCGACGGCGGGCGGCGGGCGGCCGTCCGCCCCCGAGAGCGGGTACGAGCCGGACCCGCGCAGGTGGCGGGCCCTGTGGGTGACCCTGGTCGCCGGTTTCATGAGTCTGCTGGACGTGACGATCGTCGCGGTGGCGCTGCCCACCATCCAGCGCGATCTGCACGCCACGCCGGCCGAGGTGCAGTGGGTGGTCTCCGGGTACGCCCTGACCTTCGCGCTCGCCCTGGTCACCGCCGGGCGGCTGGGCGACGCGCTGGACCGGCGCCGGATCTTCCTGCTGGCGCTCAGCGGGTTCGTGATCTTCAGCGCGGCGTGCGGCGCGGCGCCGGACATCACGCTGCTGGTGCTGGCCCGGCTCTGCCAGGGGCTGGCGGCGGGGTTCATGGCCCCGCAGAACTCGGCGCTGATCCAGCAGATGTTCCGGGGCGAGGAGCGCGGCCGGGCCTTCGGCTTCTTCGGCGCGACCGTGGGCATCTCCTCCGCGATCGGCCCGATCACCGGCGGCGCCGTCCTCGCCCTGGCCTCCGGCGAGCAGGGCTGGCGGTGGATCTTCTACGTCAACGTCCCCATCGGGCTGCTCGCCGTCCTGCTGGGCCGCCGGCTGCTGCCCCGGATCGAGCGCCGGGGGCGCTGGAGCGTGGACGTGCTGGGCATCCTGCTGCTGGGCACCGGGGTGCTGGCGCTGATGTATCCGCTGGTCCAGGCGGACTCGGGTGGTCTTCAGCGGCTGTGGTGGCTGTTCCCGGTCGCGGTGATGCTGCTGCTGGGCTTCGTGCTGTGGCAGCGGCGGCTGGTCGCCCGGGAGAAGCAGCCGCTGCTCGATCCCCGGCTGTTCACCACGGTGCGCGGCTACGCGGTGGGCGCGGGGGTGGGCACGCTGTACTTCGTCGGCTTCAGCGGGGTCTGGCTGGTGTTCGCGCTGTTCTACCAGCACGGGCTCGGCTACTCCCCGCTCAAGTCCGGCCTCGCGGTGACGGCGTTCGCGCTCGGTTCGGCGAGCGCGGCCGTGCTCGCAGGGCGGCTGGTGGAGCGGTTCGGCCGGGTGCTGACGGTGTGCGGCCTGGTCGGGGTGATCCTGGGCCTCGGCGGCACCGCGCTGCTGCTGCGGCTGGCGCCGCTCGGCATCGCGCCCTGGGTGGCCGCGCCGGTGCTGTTCCTCGGCGGTGTCGGCTCCGGCTTCGTGGTGTCCCCCAACATCACCATGACCCTGCGCGACGTCCCGGTCCGCATGGCGGGCGCGGCCGGGGGCGCGCTCCAGACCGGCCAGCGGCTCGGCGCGGCGGTGGGTACGGCCGCGCTGCCCGGCCTGTTCTACGTGGTGCTCGGCAGCACCCACGGCGACTACCGCACCGCCCTGGTGACGGCCCTGGTCGCCGCGCTGGTCGGCATGGCCGCCTCCCTGGCCCTCGCCGCCTTCGACTGGCACCGCGACCGCCCGGCCCGCCGGGCCCACCGCAAGTGCCCGGACGAGGTGGCCGACAACCCGGTGCACGCCCGGCACACCTGAGCCCGCTCTCAGTTGGCCGAGAGGACCATCTGGCGGGCGAGGCGGTGGGCCTGGGCGAGCAGGGCGCCGTAGACGGCGATGCCGGCCGGGTCGTCGCTGCTGGTGCGGACGAGGTCCTGGCGCAGGGTCCGGAGCGTCTCGCGCATGTCGTGCACCGCGTCGCGCAGTCCGTCCTCGGCCGCCGGGCCGAAGCGGCTGTTGCTGTACAGGCGCAGGGCGTGCGCGGTCAGGCCGAGGTAGCGGGCGTAGTGCCGGGCCAGGCCCGGCTCCAGCCGGGTGGCCTCGTCGTCGGAGACGGTCTCCAGCACGGTGCGGGTGACGCCCGCCGTGTGCACGGCCGCGTACTCCAGCACGGTGACCGCGTCGTCGTAGCCGCGGCCGGGCTGGGGTACGGCCCTGGGGCGGTGGCGGTGGTTGATGCGCAGGCTCTCCCGGTTCCAGCCGACGGCGGCCTTGGCCTGCTCGACCAGGGGGTGGAGCCGCAGCGCGCGGTCGTGCCAGCCGTTCACCTCGTCGGGGTCGAAACGGCCGGCGGCGAGGCCCTCGGCGACCTGCTGGAGGATGTCGTGGGTCTCGTCGGCCGCGTCCTGGAGCAGGGCGCGGGCGTCGCGGAGGTAGAGGGGCGGCCGGATCAGGGCGTTGACGGCGAGGCCGACCACCGCGCCGAACAGCGCCTCGCCGAGCCGGGCGGCGGAGGTGACGACGGAGACGGGTCCAGCGGTCAGGGTGAACAGGGCGCCGGTGGCGGCGTAGATGCCCTGGCTGCCGAGCCGGCGCCACTGGCCGAGCAGCAGCACCACCGGCAGGACGACGGCCATCGCGGCCTCGGTGTGCGGCAGCAGCAGCCCCACCACGGTGGCCACGATCGTGCCCACCGCGATCGCGGCGAGCTGCTGGAGGCCATGGGTGAGGGAGCGGTAGACGGTGGACTCCACCAGCACGACCGCCACCCAGGGCGCGACGAACGCCACCGGCGCCTGAAGCCACCAGCCCGCCACCGCCCAGGCCACCCAGGCGGCCAGCGCCGCCTTGAGCGCCTGGAGCACGAGATCCCGTTCCCGGCTCGGGCCCGCCCAGGCCCGGCGCGCGGCGGTGGCCGCGGCCGAGAGGTCCCCCGTCAATCCTTGCCACACGGTACGTATCCCTCGCACTCCGGCCGGGTGCCACGCGGAGGGCCCCGTCATGCCCGGCTAGCCACCGGAAGTGGGCAGCCGCAGGGCGATCAGGGCGACGTCGTCCTCGGCGTCCGGGGCGAGGCCGGCCTGCAGTTCCTCGCACATGACGTCCAGGTCCTGGTCGACCAGGGTGGCCGCGTGCTGGCGCAGCCGGGTGAGGCCGTGGTCGAGGGACTCGCCCCGGCGTTCCACCAGACCGTCGGTGTAGAGCAGCAGGGTGCTCGCGGGCGGCAGCACGGTCGTGGCGCCGGTGCGGTGGCTCCCGGGGTCGACGCCGAGCACCATGCCGCGCCCGGAGTCCAGGTACGTGGTGTCCCCGGCCGGGGTGATCAGCAGCGGCGGCAGATGGCCGGCGGACGCCCAGTCCAGCTGGTAGCGGCCGTTCTCCGGCCCCTTGAGCAGGCCGTAGACGCAGGTGGCTGTCTGGTGCGGGTAGAGCACGGCCATCGCCAGGTCCAGCCGGCGCAGGATGCGGCCGGGCGGCTCCTGGCGGTCGCAGGCGATGCCGCGCAGCATGTTGCGGATCTGGCTCATGGCGACCGCCGCCTGGAGGTCGTGGCCGGTGACGTCGCCGATGATCAGCGAGATGTCGCCCTGCGGCAGCGTGAAGCTGTCGTACCAGTCGCCGCCCACCTGCGCGGACGACGCGGCCGGGGTGTAGCGGGCGGCGATGCGCAGGCCGCCGATGACCGGCAGGCGGGGCAGCAGCGAGCGTTGCAGGCGCTCGGCGATGGTCTGCACCTCGGTGTGCAGCCGGGCGTTGTCCACCGCGAGGGCCACCCGGTGCGCCAGCCCCTCCACCAGCGCCAGGTCCGCCTCCTCGAACGGGGCCCGGCCGGACTCGCGGACCAGGGTCAGCGCGCCGAGCACCCGCCGCCGGGCGCGCAGCGGCGCGACGACGCCCGAGGCGCCGCCCAGCCGCCGGAACAGCTCGCTGTTGAGCGCGTGCAGCGGGTCGGGGGTCTCGGAGCCGGCCTCGAACCGCTCGGCGGACAGCAGCAGCGCGCCCGCCCCGCGCAGCACCCGCGACCACGGGTCGTCGGAGTCCTCGCCCACGCCGGGCAGCACCCCGGTCATGCCGACCATCGGGGTCCCCTGCTCCCGGCGGGTGACGCAGACGCGCTCCAGGCGGCCGCTCTCGTCCATGAGGTCGCCCACGCTCCAGTCGGCCAGCGCGGGCACCAGCACCCGGCACACCCGGCTGACCCCCTCCGCCGCGTCGAGCGTGCTCGCCAGTACGCCGGCGGTCTGGTCCAGCAGGGTGAGCCGGTCCAGTGCGTCCCGCAACGCCGGGTCCACGTCGAAGCCGTCCATGCAGGGCACGTACCCGGGCCGCGCCACACCGCACCGGGCGACAGCCGTTCGGCCCAGCGGACCCGCCGGAAATGATCGGTCACCGGGTGACCGAAGCGCCTAGGCTGCGCCGGCATGACCATCGCACCGGACACCGGTATCCGCCCGTTCCGTATCGACATCCCGGAGAGCGAGCTGGCGGACCTGCGCCACCGCCTCGACCGCACCCGCTGGCCGGACGAACTGCCCTGCGTGGGCTGGGACTACGGTGTGCCGCGCGACTATCTGCGCGAGCTGGCCGCGTACTGGCGGCACGAGTACGACTGGCGGGCGGCGGAGGCCCGGCTGAACCGGTGGCCGCAGTTCATGACGACGATCGACGGCGCGGACATCCACTTCGCGCACATCCGCTCCCCCGAGCCGGACGCGACCCCGCTGATCGTCACGCACGGCTGGCCCGGCTCCTTCGCCGAGTTCGAGCGGATCGCCGGCCCGCTGACCGATCCCCGCGCGCACGGCGGTGACCCGGCCGACGCCTTCCATCTGGTGCTGCCGTCCATCCCCGGCTTCGGTTTCTCCGGCCCGACCCGCGAGCCCGGCTGGGAGTACCGCAGGACGGCGGCGGCCTTCGCGGAGCTGATGCACCGCCTGGGCTACCAGCGGTACGGCGCGCAGGGCGGCGACTGGGGCGCGGCCGTCTCCCGCGAACTGGGCCGTATCCGCCCGGGGCACGTCATCGGCGTCCATCTGAACCTGATCCCGGGCGCCGGAGCGACCGCCGAGCCGACCGGCGAGGAACTCGCCGCGCTGAGCCCGGCACAGCGGGCGCGCACCCTCGCCTCCTGGGAGCGGATGAAGGAGTGGAGCCGGGAGCGGCAGGGGTACGCCGACATCCAGTCCACCCGCCCGCAGACCCTGTCCTACGCCCTCACCGACTCCCCCGTGGGCCAACTGGCCTGGATCGCGGAGAAGTTCAAGGAGTGGACGGACTCGGCGGACCGCCCCGAGGACGCCGTCGACCGCGACCATCTGCTCACCGACGTGATGCTGTACTGGCTGACCAGGACGGCTGGTTCGTCCGCGCGCATCTACTACGAGCGTGCTCACGCGGACAGTTGGGGGCAGCCGCCCGAGCCGTCCCGTACCCCGACCGCGTTCGCCGCCTTCCCGTGCGAGAACTTCATCGCGCTGCGGCACCTCGCGGAGCGGCACGACGACATCGTGCGCTGGACGGAGTTCGACCGGGGCGGGCACTTCGCGGCGATGGAGCAGCCGGAGTTGCTGGTGGGGGATGTCCGGGCGTTCTTCCGGGAGTTGCGGAGCCGGGAGCCGGAGCGGCGCTGATCATGCCCGCCGGGCGCGGCCGCCGTGGCGGGGGCGGGCGCGCCCGGTGAGCGGTACGGGAGTCACCTCTCTTCCTCGTCCTCCTCGTCCTCTTCCTCTTCGTCCTCGTACTCGCCCTCCTCGTCGGGGGCTTCGTCGTCCTCTTCCTCGTCTTCGTACTCGTCCTCGTACTCCTCCTCGTCACCCTCGCCCTCTTCGCCCTCTTCGGCCGCTTCCTGTTCCTCCTCCTCCAGGGCCTCCTCGTGGGTGCGGACGACCTCGCCGTCGCGGATCTCGCCGCGCCAGCCCTCCACCTCGTCCGGGTCGGCGAAGCTGACGTAGCGCTGGAAGTTCTTGAAGTCCAGCCGCAGGCGGCGGCCCTGGGCGCGCCAGATGTTGCCGGTCTTCTCGAAGAAACCGGCCGGGGAGTACTCGACGACGAGGACGATCCGGGTCAGCGAGGGGGCGAGTTCATGGAAGGTCACGCAGCCGCGCGTGGTGCCCTTGGCGCCCTCGGAGGTCCAGACGATCCGGTCGTCCGGGATCTGCTCCTGCACGCTCGCCTTGTAACTACGCTTGGAGGGGCCGACCTTCAGCTTCCAGTCGCTGGTGATCTCGTCGCTCTGGGAGACGCTCTGCACGCCCTTGGTGAAGCCGCTGAACTCGTCGTACTGGGTCCAGTGGTCGTAAGTGGTGCGCAGCGGGAGCCCGATGTCCAGCACCTCGATGATGTTCATCACCTTGGCGCGGCCGGACTTCCCCTTGCTCTTGCCGCCGAACAGGCCCTTGGCCTTGTCCACCACCTTGTCTTTGACGTCCCCGGCCTTCTCGGTGACTATCGCCTTGAACGGCGATTCACCCTGGAGGATGCGGCTGCCGACGCCCTTGATGAAGCCGCCACCACCACCACCGCCGCCGCCGTCACCGCTGGCCGAGTCGAGGAGTTTCTGGGTCAGGCCCGTCAGCTTCTCCCCCGTCTTCCCGACGAGGTTCTGCGCCTGGGCACCGAGGTAGTCGCCGACTTCGCTCCGCAGCATGTCCAGACCGGAGCCGGCACCGTCCTTGACGTCTTCCTTGCCTGCCATCGCCTACCTCCGACGCCCGGTGGTCTTCTTGGCGGCCGACTTCTTCGCCGGAGCCTTCTTGGCGGGGGCCTTCTTCGCGGCCGTCTTCTTGGCCGGGGCCGACTTCTTGGCGGGCGCCTTCTTCGCCGGGGCCTTCTTCGCCGGGGCCGACTTCTTGGCGGGCGCCTTCTTGGCCGGGGCCTTCTTGGCCGGAGCCTTCTTGGCCGGGGCCGACTTCTTGGCGGGGGCCTTCTTCTCGGGGGCCCGGCGGCGCGGTGAAGGCCTCTTGGGCTCCTCCTCCGGCTCCTCCTCTTCCTCTTCCTCGGCCTCCTCCTCAGGCTCTTCCTCGGGCTCCTCCTCGTCCTCCTCGCCCTCGTCCTCCTCGTCCTCGTCCTCCTCGTCCTCCTCTTCCTCGTCCTCCTCGGGCTCCTCCTCCGCCCGCGGTTCCTCTACTTCTTCTTCGTCCTCCTCCTCGAACTCCTCTTCCTCCTCCGGCTCTTCGGACTCCTCCGGCTCCTCCGCCTCGTCCTCGAACTCGCCTTCCTCCTCCTCTTGCTCTTCGGTCTCCTCCGGCTCCTCGGAGTCCTCCGGCTCCTCTTCCTCGGTCTTGTCCTTCTTCTCGCCGATGCGCTGCGTGCGCTCGCGGAGGGACTCGGCGAGGCCCCCGAGGCGGCGGTCGGCCTGGGCGGTAAGCGCCGTACGTCCCGCGTTCAACAGTTCGCCGCGGAGCTGCTCGTTCAGATCGGAGACGCCCGGTATCTCGCCGAGTTTGCCGAACCCCTCGCTCAGGAGTGCCTGGGGATTGAGCCCCGTGCGCCTTCCGGCGAGGTAGGTCGCCAGGGCGAAGGCGAGACGTCCCTTCTTCGTGCGTCCGAGTACGTAGCCACCGGCGACGGCGGCGGCGAGAGCGACCTTGGTCGTGTCATTCATGAACCGGTTCCCTTCGGAAAGGGTCGGGGAGACAACCGGGTTACGGCCTGCACCCCCGACCCGGCCCGCGATCGAGGAAGAGGGGATCGCACGCACCCCAGCCACGCCGAGGCTCCGCGAGAGCCGCGCACGCGGTTCCGGCGAGCCCTTCGAGAGCCGCCCGACGTTGATGCGACGTATAACCCTATATGCTGAAATTGTATGTTCATGCGTGGAATCTGGCGCCCGCTCCGGTCCTGCCGGAGAGACCGCTTCGACCACCGGAGAGACCATGGCCGCAGCAGAAGAGCCCGCCAGGCGGCGGACCGGCAGCAGTCGCGCCACCGGCCGGCGACCGGCCGGTGAGTCCCGTCATCGCCCGTCCAAGGGCCCTGCCTGGGCCATGCGGATCGCGGCCGAGCAGCTCAGCGAACTGATCGGCAGGGCTCCGGATTCGATCTCGGCGCTGAAACCTACGAACGACGGTTGGGAGGCCGATGTAGAGGTGCTCGAACTGGAGCGAGTGCCCGACACGACCAGCGTGATGGCGACCTACCGCGTGTCCCTCGACAAGGAGGGCGATCTCGTGTCCTACGAGCGCACGCGCCGCTACACCCGGGGACAGATCGACCGGCGCGGCTGAGACCCGCCGGTGAAGGGAGGCACCATGACCGTGGTGCCGCAAGGCGGAGGCAACGTCGCCCGCGGCGGTGGCGGCGGCAGCCTCTACGACGTCCTGGAACTCATCCTGGACCGCGGACTGGTGATCGACATCTTCGTCCGCGTGTCCCTGGTGGGCATCGAGATACTGAAGATCGACGCTCGCATCGTCGTGGCCAGCGTCGACACGTACCTGCGCTTCGCGGAGGCGTGCAACAGGCTGGACCTGGAGGAGGGGCGCAAGGCGCCGGCCCAGTTGACCGACATCGTCGGTGACACCATGGAGAGCGGCGCCAAGGGCAAGTCCAAGGGCGCGCTGAGCGGGGCCGCCGAGGCGGTCACCGACTCCCTCAAGGCGGTCACCGGCGGTGACAGTGACGAGGACGACGAGGAAGAGGGCGAGCGGGAGCCCGCGCGCAAGCGACGGCCGGCCAAGCGCGCCGCCAAGCGGACCTCGACCCGTGAGAGGGAATGAGCGATGGGCGTCTACGTCTACTCCGTCACCGACAAGCAGCACCCGCTGCGCCTGGACGGCCTGCGCGGCGTCGGCGCGTCCCCCGGCCCGCTGCGGGCGGTGACCGCCGGGTCGCTGTGCGCGGTGGTCAGCGACGCGCCCGAGGACCTGCGCCCCAAGCGGCGGGACGTCGGCGCGCACCAGGAGGTGCAGGAGCGGCTGATGGCCGACGGCACCGTACTGCCGCTGCGGTTCGGTCTGGTGGCGGCGAGCGACGACGAGGTGCGGTCGGCGCTGGAGGAGCGGGCCGAGGAGTACACCGACCGGCTGCTGGAGCTGGCGGGCTGCACCGAGTACCACCTGAAGGTGGCGCAGGACGAGGACTCCCTGCTGCGCCAGATCCTCGCCGAGTCGCCCCCGGCCCGGCAGCTCAACGACGAGATCCGGGACGGCAGTGCCGACCCGTCGGCGGCGATGCGGCTCGGTGAGCTGGTCGCCCAGGAGGTGCAGGCCCGTCAGGAGGCGCTGGCCGCCGGGGTGGTCGAGGCGCTTCGGCCCTTCGCGCGTGACGTGGACTCCACGCAGCCCACCGGGTCGGACTTCCTCAGCGTGTCGTTCCTGGTGGCCGACGACCAGGAAGAGGCGTTCCTGACCACGGAGCTGAGCGTCGCCCATCAGCTCGGCGAGGGGCTCGACTTCCGGCTGAACGGCCCGCTCCCGCCCTACAGCTTCGTCTGAGAACCGAGGGAATTCATGGGGCTGTTCACCCAGATCCTCACCCTTCCGCTGGCACCGGTGCGCGGCGTCGGCTGGGTGATGGAGCGCGTCCTGGAGGCGGCCGAGGACGAGTACTACGACCCGGCCCCCGTCCAGGCCGAACTCGCCGCGCTGGAGAAGCGGTTGCTGGCCGGGGAGATCGACGAGGAGACGTTCGACCGGCAGGAGGACGAACTGCTCGACCGGCTGGAGGAGATACGGAACTTCCGGAACCAGCAGCCCTGATCCAGCACGCACTAGGGAACACGAGGCCACCATCGTGAGTGAACCACTGGGCAACCGGCTCGGCTCCTCCCCTTCCCGGGCGACACAGCCGTACGGGCAGGGCTCGTCCGCCAACCTCGCCGACATCCTCGAACGCGTCCTGGACAAGGGCATCGTGATCGCGGGCGACATCCAGATCAACCTGCTCGACATCGAACTGCTCACGATCAAGCTCCGGCTGCTGGTCGCCTCCGTCGACAAGGCGAAGGAGATGGGCATCGACTGGTGGGAGCACGACCCCTCGCTCTCCTCGCGGGCCCGGGGCGACGAGCACTCGCTCGCCGAGGAGAACCGCCGCCTGCGCGCCGAACTGGCCGCGCTCCAGGAGCCGGAGGAGCTGCTCGACGCCGAACCCGAGCTGCTGGACGAGGATGCGGAGGAGGAAGAGGAAGAGGAAGCCGAGCCCGAGGAGGAAGTGGAAGAGGCCGAGTGGGAGGAAGAGGAGCCCGAGGAAGAGGAAGAGGAGCCCGAACCCGAACCCGCACCGCGCCCCGCCCGCCGCCGGAAGCGGACACGCCATGAGTGACCTCATGACCTACGTCTACGGAGTGACCCGCGCCGACGAGGCCCTGGCCGAGCGGCTGACCGCCCTGGAGGGCGTGGTCGACGCCCCCGTACATCTGATCTCCGACGGCAACGGCCTTGCGCTGGTCGCGAGTTCGGTACGGGCCGAGGACTTCCGCGAGGAGGCGCTGCGCCGTCGGCTGGAGGACCTGGACTGGCTGAGCGCGGTGGCCCGCGCCCATCACGGGGTCGTCGAGGCGGTCGCCGCGTACACCACCGTACTGCCGCTGCGGCTGGCCACCGTGTATCTGGACGACGCCAGGGCGCGCGAAGTACTGGACGCGGGACGCGAGTTGTTCACGGACCGGCTGGCACGGCTGGCGGGGCACGTCGAGTGGGGCGTGAAGCTCTACGTCGACCCCTCGGCCGCGCCCGAGCCCCCTCCCGCCCCCGCCGACGCGGAGTTGACCCCCGGACGCTCGTATCTGCGCGGCCGCCGGCAGCAGCAGCGCCACCGGGACACCGCCCACCAGGCGGCCCAGCGGGCGGCCGAGGGCGTCGAGGCGGCCGGGCGCGCGTTCGCGAGCGAACGGGCCCGGCACCGGGTGCAGCAGGGGACGCTGGCCGAGGCGGCGGGCGAGAACGTGGTCAACGACGCCTATCTGGTGCCGGTGGAGCAGGGCGAGGCGTTCTGCGCCGAGGTGCGACGGGCGGCGGACGGACTGGCGGGCGTACGGGTCGAGATCACCGGGCCGTGGGCGCCGTACTCGTTCGCCATGGGGCCCGAGGAGACCGGCGGCGCGGCGGGGGCCGGGCCGTGACCACGCCCGGACACCGGGCCGAGACCGAGCCGTTGGCGCAGCGGCAGGTCGCTCTGATCGACCTGCTGGACCGCCTGCTGAGCGGCGGCGTGGTCCTCACCGGCGACGTGGTCCTCTCCATCGCCGGCATCGACCTGGTACGGGTCTCACTGCGGGCGCTGATCGTGTCGATCAGCTCGGAGGTGCCGTCGCCGTTCGCGGAGCCGAGGCGGATCGAGGGGCGGGACGATGACGGCTGACGGGCAGCGCGGCGGGCCGGACCGGCGCCGGGCGGAGGTGGCGGCGGCGGCCGAGCGGGCGTTCCGGCTGCTGCCCGCGGCGCCCGCCGATCTCAGCGCTTCCGACGAGCGGCCGTCCGTACCGGCGCGGCGGATCACCGCCGATCCGGACACGGTGGAGCGGGACCTGATGAAGCTGGTCCTCACCCTGGTGGAGCTGCTGCGTCAGCTCATGGAGCGCCAGGCGCTCAACCGCGTCGACGAGGGCGACCTGACCGAGGAGGAGGAAGAGCGCCTGGGGGCGACGCTGATGCTGCTGCACGACCGGATGACCGGGCTGTGCGCGCGGTACGGCCTGACGATGGACGACCTCAATCTGGACCTGGGTCCCCTGGGCACGCTGCTGCCGCCCCCGGAGTGAGGGCGGCAGCAGCGGCGGGAGTCAGTCGTGCCAGTGGGTCGGCTTGGTGCCGGGAGGCGGGGTGCCCGGTTCGAGCCGGACCACGATCCCCTTGGAGGTGGGCTGGTTGCTGATCGCCGCGACGCTGTCGAGCGGCACCAGCGGCTGCACCTCCGGGTAGTACGCGGCCGCGCAGCCCCGGCTGGTGGGGTAGGGGATGACCTCGAAGCCCTTGACCCGCCGGTCGACGTCGTCGTGCCAGACGCCGACGATGTCCACGAACTGCCCCCGGACCAGCCCGAGATCGACCATGTCCTCGGGGTTGATCATGATGATGTTGCGGCGGCCGTGGATACCGCGGTAGCGGTCGTTGTTGGTGTACGGGATGGTGTTCCACTGGTCGTGCGAGCGCGTGCTCTGCAGGACCAGATGGCCGGGGGGCGCCGCGGACATGTCCCAGTCGTTGACGGTGAACATGGCCTTGCCGGTGGCGGTGGCGTACACGCCCTCGTTGACCGGGTTGGGGAGCTTGATGCCGCCCGGCCGGGACACGCGCCGGTTGAAGTCGTAGAAGCCCGGGATGATCTGGGCCACCCGGTCGCGGATGTTGCCGTAGTCCGCCTCGAACTCCAGCCAGGGGATGTCGGCGTCGGCGTTGTCCCCGAGGGTGCGCTCGGCCAGCCGGCACAGGATGGCGACCTCGCTGAGCAGCAGCCGGGAGGCGGGGCGGAGCTTGCCGAACGAGGTGTGCACCTCGCTGGAGGTGTTCTCCACGGTGACGAACTGGACGCCGCCCGCCTGGATGTCGATCTCGGTGCGGCCGAGGCAGGGCAGGATCAGCGCGGTCTCGCCGGTGACGGTGTGCGCCTTGCTGAGCTTGGTGGAGATCTGCGCGGTGACCTTGCAGCGCCGCATGGCCGCGTCGGTGATCTCGGTGTCGGGGGCGGCGCGGACGAAGTTGCCGGCCAGCGACAGGAACACCTTGACCTTGCCCTCGGCCATCGCCTTGACGGCCTTCACCGCGTCGTAGCCGTGGTGGCGGGGCGGGTCGAAGCGGAACTCGGACTTCAGGGCGTCCAGGAACTCGTCGGGCATCTGCTCCCACACGCCCATGGTGCGGTCGCCCTGGACGTTGCTGTGCCCGCGCACCGGGCTGGCGCCGCAGCCGACCCGGCCCAGGTTGCCGCGCAGCATGAGGAAGTTGACGATCTCGCGGACGGTCGGCACGCCCTGGCGCTGCTGGGTGACGCCCATGGCCCAGCAGACGATCACGCGGCCCGCGTGCATGACGTGGTCGTGGGCCTCCTCGATCTCCTCCCGGGTGAGCTGGGTGGCGGTGAGGATGTCGTCCCAGGAGATGCTGCGGGCGTGCCGGGCGAACTCCTCGAAGCCGGAGGTGTGCCGGGCGATGAAGTCGTGGTCGAGGACCGTGCCGGGGTTGGCGTCCTCGGCCTCCAGCAGCAGCTTGTTCAGGCCCTGGAAGAGGGCCAGGTCGCCGCCGCTGCGGATGTGCAGGAACTGGTCGGAGATCTGGACGCCGTCGCCGATCACGCCCCGGATCTGCTGCGGGTTCTTGAACCGCATCAGGCCGGCCTCGGGCAGCGTGTTCACCGAGATGATCTTGCCGCCGTTGTCCTTGCACTCCTCAAGCGCGGACAGCTGACGCGGGTGGTTCGTGGCCGGGTTCTGGCCGACGAGGAAGATCAGGTCGGACTGGTAGATGTCGTCCAGCGAGACGGTTCCCTTGCCGGTGCCGAGCGTCTCGTGCAGGCCGAAGCCGCTGGTCTCGTGGCACAGGTTGCTGCAGTCCGGCAGGTTGTTGGTGCCGAAGGCGCGGGCGAAGAGCTGGAGCACGAACGCCGACTCGTTGCTGGCCCGGCCCGAGGTGTAGAAGCAGGCTTCGTCCGGGGTGTCCAGGGCCTTCAGCTCGTCGGCGAGCAGGTCCAGGGCGTCGGCCCAGCTGATCGGCTCGTAGTAGTCCGAGTCGGCCCGTTTGATCATGGGCTCGGTGAGGCGGCCCTGCTGGTTGAGCCAGAGGTCGGACTGCTCGTTGAGCCAGGAGACGGGGTGGGCGCGGAAGAACTCGCGCGTGATGCGGCGCCCGGTGGCCTCGTCGTTGATGTGCTTGGCACCGTTCTCGCAGTACTCGTTCATGTGCCGGTGGCCCGGTGCCGGGTCGGCCCAGGCACAGCCGGGACAGTCGATGCCGCCGACCTGGTTCATGGTCAGCAGTGTCGTCGCCGTGGTCTTCAGCGACGCCTCGTCGAGGGAGTACTCCAGGGCGTGCGTCACCGCCGGGACGCCCGCCGCCCACTTCTTGGGCGGGCTGACAGTCAGCGGCTCGTCCGGCTCGTGCTTCGGCGCCTTCTTCATGGGAAATGCCTCTCGCTCTGTCCTGCGGCACGCGGCAGGCCGCTCGGTCGTCCGGTGTGGCGGCTCGGGCCGGGGTCAGCCGACGGGCCACTTGGGGACGCGGCTCCTGGGCGGGTCCGGCTCGGAGGGCGAGACCCGGCCGTTGTGGATCGAGCCCCGCCAGGCGCCGCTGGCGTCGCCGAGGCCCTCGATGAACTCCTTGAAGTTCTCCAGCGACTCGCGGACGAGCTTGCGGGCCCGGTTCGCCGAGTCCGGCAGCCGGCCGCTGAGCCCGTGCGGCTCGATGTGCATGTTCACCGTGATCACGGTGCGGTCCGGGGCGGCCGCGCGGAAGGACACCTCGCCCCACAGCCAGGGGTGGCGCCCCACGCTGCGCCAGGCGATGTGCGAGTCCGGTTCCTGCTCCACGATCTCGGCCATGAACTCCTTGGTGAGGAGTCCCGTCTTCACCTTCCACCGGGTCATGGCGGGGCCGACCTGGTCCACGCGCTTCACGGCGTTCATGATCCGGGGAAAGCTCTTGAACTGGGTCCACTGGTCGTACGCGGTGCGGACGGGTACTCGGACCTCGACCGACACGTCGATGCTGCTCATGGTCCACCTGCTTCCAGGCACGGATGCATTCAGTCTTGCCGGACCACGCACCCGTCGCCACAGCGCGGAAGGACACCCCCGAAGCCGCATCTGCGAGCTTTTCAGCGAGAGGTAGCGAGAGGTGAGGACATGACGCATGGCGAAGACACCCTGTCCGAGGGGATGTCCGCGCTGGTCACCGGGGGTTCCCGGGGCCTCGGGCTGCTGATCGCCAGACAGCTGGCGGGTCGCGGATGCGAGGTGACGGTCCTCGCGCGCGATTCCGGGGAATTGGGCCGGGCGATGGGCTGGATACGCCGCCGCACCGGCCGTACGGTCCGCGCGGTGGTGTGCGACGTACGGGACGAGAACGCGGTGACGGCTGCGGTCGACGAGGCCGCGGCGGCGGGCGGCGGTCTGGACGTGGTGATCGCCAACGCGGGGGTCATCCAGGTCGCCCCGGCCGAAACGGCGGGCAGCCGCGCCTTCCACGACGCCATGGCGACGATCTTCGACGGCACCCTGTACACCTGCCTGGCCGCCCTCCCCCATCTGCGCCGCAGCCCGTACGGCGGCCGCCTCGGCCTGATCGGCTCGGTCGGCGCGCTGGTCTCCCCGCCGCACCTCGTCCCCTACTCCTGCGCGAAGGCGGCGGTACGGGCGCTGGGCGAGGGGCTCCAGGCGGAGACGGCGGGCAGCGCGGTGAGCGTGACGACGGTCCATCCGGGGCTGATGCGCACCGGCTCGCATCTCCAGGCGGAGTTCGGCGGCCGGGCGGAGGAGGAGTACGCCTGGTTCTCCACCCTCTCGGGCACGCCGGTGCTGTCCATGGACGCGGAGCGCGCGGCGGAGAAGGTCGTCCAGGCGGTGGAGCGCCGCCGTACCCGCGCGGTCCTCACTCCGGCGGCCCGGCTGGCCTCGGTGGCCCACGGCGTGGCCCCGGCGGCGACGACCCGCGCCACCGGCCTCGCCGCCCGCACCCTCCCCCGCGCGCCGAGGGACGACGCCCCCCACCCCCTGCGCCAGGGCCACTCCCTCCGTACTCCGCGCACCCCCTGGCGCCGGGCCCTCGCCAAAGCCGGCCGAACCCTCAACGACCGGGCCTCCCGCCGCTACAACCAGCGCACCCCGGGCCCGCCTACGAGCGCGTGAGGGGTTTCCTCCATATGAGGGAGTACCGGCGCAGCACATGCCGCCGGTACCGCACCCCGGGCAGCATGTCCCGCGCGGCCCGGCGCACCTCCCCGTAGCTCATCTCCGCGTCGGCCACCGGCATCCCCTCGGGCGTGGTGGCCCGGCGCACGGCCTTGGTGACCCGCATGACGGGAGCGGCCGCGAGGAAGGCGGCCCACTCACCGGCGCTCTGCTCCCGCGCGAGCCCCACGATCACCAAGGTGCCGCCGGGTCGCAGCAGTTCGCGCATCCGGAGCACGGCGCGGGTGAAGTCCATGTGGTGGACGGTGGTCACCGAGCAGATGAAGTCGTACCCCTCGGCGGGGAGGCCGGCGGTCAGGAAGTCGCCCTGGAGGAACCGCAGGCCGGGCCGCCCGCCGGAGAGGCCGCGGGCGCGGGCGATCATCTCCGGCGACAAGTCGACACCGGTGACACGCGGCACGCGGGCCGCGAGCTTGCGCGCCAGCAGCCCGTCCCCGCAGCCGACGTCCAGCGCGTCGCCGCAGCCCGGCGGCACCTGGCGCAGGATGCCGGGGTGGCGGGCGACGTTGGTGTTCCAGTACGAGTCCGGGGTCTGCATGGCGGCATCGTAGGGACGGCAGCGGCCGCGCCGGTGCGAGTCGGGTGGATCACTCGCCGGCGCGGCCGGAAACTACCCCAGGGTGCGCTCCAGGGCTGCCAGGCCCTCGGTGTAGATGCCGTGGAAGAGGGCGGTGGCCTCCTCGTCCGTGGCGGTGGTCGGGGTGAAGGTGCCGGACCACTCGACGCGGGCGGTGCCCGGGGCCGGGAGGGGGTGGACGGTGAGGGTGGAGAGGTAGTCGGTGACCGGGAAGGGGGCCTTCAGGATGGTGTACGTGTAGGTGCGGGAGCCCTCGTCGAAGGCGGTGAGGCGTTCCACGATGGTCTCGCCCCCGGCGTTGGTGAGGGTGCGGACGCGGCCGCCCTCGCCGAGGGTGCTGCCCGGGATGTAGGGGAGCCAGTCGGGCAGGGAGCCGAAGCCGCCGATGAGCTGCCAGACCTGCTCGGGGCTGTGGGGGATGTCGATGTGGGTGCTCGTGCTAGCCATGTGCTTCTCCCAGCGGGGGGTCAGACGGTGGGGACGGGGGCGAAGGGGGAGATCAGACCCTCCGCGCGCAGGTCGGCCCAGAACGCGGCCGGAACCTGCTCGTGCAGCGCGGCCACGTCCTCGGCGATCCGGCTGGGCCGGGTCGCACCGGGGACGACGGCGGCGGTGGCAGGGTGGGCGAGGGCGAACTGGAGGGCCGCCGCCTTGATGGAGACGCCGTGCCGCTCGGCCAGCGCCTTGATCCGGTCGACCTTGTCGAGGATGGCCTGCGGGGCCTCCTGGTACTCGAAGTGCCGTCCGCCCGCGAGCACACCGGAGCTGTAGGGACCGCCGACGACCATGTCGACCCCCTGCTCGGCGGCGGCCGGCAGCAGCCGCTGGAGCGCGCGGTCGTGGTCGAGCAGGGTGTACCGGCCGGCCAGCAGGAAGGCGTCCGGACGCGGCTCGTCGAGGTCGAGGGTCAGCTCGATCGGCTCGACCTTGTTGACGCCGAGACCCCACGCCTTGATGACGCCCTCGTCGCGCAGCTTCTGGAGCACCCGGAAGGCGCCGGTGCGGGCGGTCTCGTAGCGGGCGAGCCACTGGTCGCCGTGGAAGTCCTGGGCGATGTCGTGCACCCAGACGATGTCCAGCCGGTCGGTGCCCAGCCGCTTCAGGCTGTCCTCGACGGAGCGCAGGGTGGCGTCGGCGGTGTAGTCGTCGGTCATCCGGTTGGGGCGCCCGTGCTCGAAGAGGCCGCCCTTCTCGCCCAGCTCGCGGGCGGCCGGGTCCTCGACGTCGTCGTGGATGACGCGGCCGACCTTGGTGCTGAGCACGTACGCGTCGCGCGGGCGCCCGGCGAGCGCCTCGCCGAGCCGTATCTCCGACAGGCCGGCGCCGTAGAAGGGCGCGGTGTCGAAGTAGCGGATGCCCTGGTCCCAGGCGGCGGCGACGGTCGCGGCGGCCTCTTCCTCGGGGATGGCCCGGAACATGTTGCCGAGCGGGGCGGTGCCGAAGCCCAGGGGACCGGGGAGGAGGGGCTTGATACCCATATGAGCGTGATCCTTGCCTTTGCGGGGTTTCGCGGGCTCTGCACTGGTCCGCGTTGCTTGCCCTGTCGAGGTTAGGATCGAACCTTGAGACTGTCCAAGACTTGCTTGGACATACTTGAGTCCCCGGAGGTCTCACATGCTGGATCTGCGCCAGCTCCGCTACTTCGTGGTCGTCGCCGAGGAGGAGCACGTGGGCCGCGCGGCCGAGCGCCTGCACATCTCGCAGTCCCCGCTCAGCCGCCAGATCGCCCAGCTGGAGAAGAACCTCGGCCTGACGCTGTTCGAGCGCGGCCAGCAGCGTATCCGGCTCACCGCCGACGGGCGCGTCTTCCTCTCCGAGGCCAAGGCGCTGCTGCGGCACGCCGACCGGCTGGAGAACCTGGGCCGCCGGCTCGGCCGGGGCGAGGAGGGCGGGCTGTGCATCGGGTACACGGTCGACGCCATGCACACCGGCGTACTCCCCCGCGCGCTGCGGGAACTCCACGACGAACGCCCCGGCATCCACGTCGCCCTCTACAACGTCCCCGCCGCCGAGCAGTTCGAGGGCCTGCGGCGGCGCAGCCTCGACATCGCCCTGGTCCCGGAACCGCCCGCCGAGGACGACCCCGACCTGAAGGCCGCGCTGCTGCTGGACGACCCGCTGCTGCTGGCGGTACCCACCGGGCACCCGCTCGCGGACTCGGCCGAGCCGGCCCCGGCCGACCTGGAGCAGCAGCCGTGGATCGCGGTGGAGAACAGCAGACGCCCGGCCTGGCGGGACGAGTTCATCGCCGCCTGCGCGGCCGCCGGGTTCACCCCCGACATCCGGATGGAGGCGTCCGAGCCGCTGACCGCGCTCGGCCTCGTCGCCTCCGGCCTCGGGCTGGCACTGATCCAGCGGAGCATGCTGCGCGGCCCGGTCGCGGGGGTGACGGTTCGCGAACTGCCCTGGCTGGACATGTCCGTTCGGCTGTGGGCGGCCTGGCACGCGATCGACCTGCGGCCGGTGGTCGCCTCGTTCCGTACGACCGTGCTCGACACCCGCGACCGGGAGGCGGTCAGTACCTGAGCAGGGCCGCCACTCCGCCGGCCTCGGCGAGGGTGCCGTCGGGGACGAACAGGATCTGCGAGTCGGCGTCGATGGCACGGTCGACCAGCTGCTCGATGATGTCGGTGGCCACGCCCATGGTGTGCGGCGGCGGCTCGACGTCCGGCCTGGGGTCGGGCAGCGTGACCGGCTCGGGCACCTCGACCAGCTCCAGCACCCGGCCGTCCTCGGTGATCCGGCCCGCGAGATCGAGCCCCTCCTCCACGATCAGCCGCGCCACCCGCTTGTCCGCGACGGCCGTCCAGACCTCCAGCGGGCCGCCCGCGTACTTGCCCAGACCGCGCGCCTCGCCCAGCGCGTCGACGGCCTCCGCGACCTGCTTCTCGTGGAACTCGGCGAGGACCGGCTCCAGCCGCTTCATCAGGTCCTTGGCCCGGTCCTTGTCCATCCCGGTCAGCGGCAGCGTGCCCGCGACCATGTCGCCGTGCGTGGTGACGGCCCTGAACGCCGCGAGGATCTTGTCGCCGCCGATGACGAACAGCGGCAGATCGCCGTCGTGTTCCTCGACCGCGTCCCCGAGCCGCTTGTCGACCATGCGGAGATACTGCTCGACGCGCGCCTTGTGCCCCTCGTACGGCGCGGAGTGCGGGATCGCGCCGGGCAGCGCGTCCTCCGGCGACGGGATCTCCGGGGCGCACGGGAAGCCGTGGTGCTCGACCTCGTCCAGGCGCTTCACCGAGCCGTGGTAGAGGCGGCACATCTCCTGGTCGAGCACGAGCACCAGGAACGGCCGGGACCGCTGCTCGGCGGCCTCCAGATACCGCGTCAGGAACTGGTCGGCGAACTCCACGCGCGGACGTACCGGCGCGAGGGACGTCATCTGCCAGACCTGGACCGGCTCGTCGGCGGCCACGTAGACCACCATCGCGTCGTCCGGGTGGAAGGGGTCGGCCACCTGCTCGATCACCGTGGTGTCCAGCATGTGGTCCCGCAGCTCCAGCCGGGTCTCCCGCGAGACGTCCGGGTCGTCCGCGAGGCGGCGCTTGGCCTCGGTGACGAGGTCGCGGAGCAGGATGCGGTCCTTCTCGCTGAAGGGGAAGTCCGGGTCGGTCGGCATCACCAGGGTGATGGCGGGGTACGGCCTCGGCTCGCTCAGAGCGGCACGGATCTCAGGAGTCAGCTCAGAGGTATGCACCAAGTCAGCGTCGCACCGCGCCCCCGCCCCCGCACCTCGAAACAGGGGCCGGCCCGGTCGCCCGAATGGCGGAGCGGGAATACCATGAACCATAACGAAACGGGCGCCGTCGTACGCGTGAGCAAGGAGCGGAGTCATGCGCAAGAACTCTCCGGTGAAGGGGCATCACGGTCTGGGCGCGCGAGGACAGGGCAAGTTGCTCTACTACCACACCCAGATCCCCGAGGCGGCGGCCCGCCAGGCGAAGGACCAGCAGCACCACCAGCGCCAGCAGCAGGAGCGCAAGCAGTCCAACGGCCGCTGGACCTGACCGCTCAGCCCTGGTCACCCCTGGCGCGAGCCGGGGCGGAACTTCGGGACCCGTACGGTGATCTTCGTGCCGGCACCCACGCCGGTCTCGATGACCAGACCGTACGGGTCTCCGTACACCTGGCGCAGCCTGCGGTCGACGTTGCTCAGGCCGATGCCGGTGTCCGGGCCCGCGGTGCCGCGCAGCAGGGCGCGCAGGCGGTCCGGTTCCATGCCGACGCCGTCGTCCTCGATGATCACGCGGGCCTCGGTGCCCTCGTCCTCCGCGATGATCGTGATCCGGCCGCGCTCGGCGGACTCCTCCAGGCCGTGCTTGAGCGCGTTCTCCACGAGCGGTTGCAGGCACAGGAACGGCAGGGTCACCGGCAGCACCTCGGGCGCGATCCGCAGGGTGACCGCGAGACGGCGGCCGAAGCGGGCGCGGGCGAGTTCGAGGTACTGCTCGATGGAGCGCAACTCCTCGGCGAGCGTGGTGAAGTCGCCGCCTCTGCGGAACGAGTAGCGGGTGAAGTCCGCGAACTCCAGCAGGAGTTCACGGGCCCGCTCGGGGTCGGTACGCACGAACGAGGCGATGCTCGCCAGGGAGTTGTAGATGAAGTGGGGGGAGATCTGGGCGCGCAGGGCGCGGATCTCGGCCTCGATCACGCTGGAGCGGGCCCGGTCCAGATCGACGAGTTCGAGCTGTACGGAGACCCAGCGGGCGACCTCCTCGGCGGCCCGGCGCAGCCCCCCGGACTCCCCGTCCCCGAAGGCGGCGAGCACCCCGGCGACCCGCCCGTCCACGGTCAACGGCGCGAGCACGCCCTGCCGTACGGGGCAGTCATCGTGCGCGCAGTCCAGTTCCACGCGCTGGGTGCGCCCCTCCCGCACCACGGCGGCCAGCCGCTCGGCGACCTCGGCGCGGTGATGCTCCCCGGCCCCGTCCCACGCGAGCACGGTCTCCTCGTCGGCGAGCGCGAGCGCCCCGGCCCCGAGCAGCGGCCGCAGCCGCCGGGCCGCCTTCCGCGCGGTGTCCGGGGTGAGGCCGGCCCGCAGCGGGGGCGCGGCCAGCGAGGCGGTGTGCAGGGTGTGGAAGGTGGCCTGCTCGACCGGCGTACCCGGGCCCGCCGGGTTGGCCTGCTGCCGCCGCAGCGCGACATGCCCCAGCGCGGCCCCCAGCACGAACAACGCGAGCCCCGCGACAGCCAGCAGCAACACCCCGAGCACACTCAGATCCGCCATCTCACACCCACCCTCCGGACGGACGCGGCCGCGCCACGCTGCCGGACGACCGCCGCGCGCACCCGGCCCGCGCCGCGAGACCGCCGGGCACACTGCCGCCCGGCGACGCCACAGCCGTCTCCCGGCACTCTCCCCACCTCACACCCGTCCCTCCGGCAGATGCAGCCGTGCCATCGTGGCCGCCGTTCCGGCCGGGACCCGGTGTCGGGTGGCGAGGGAGACCAGGATCATCGCCGTGAAGCCGACCGGGACCGACCAGACGGCGGGCCAGGCCAGCAAGGTGTGCGTCCAGCCGGAAGAGGCGCCGCCGGTGATGGTCGTGGTGACGGCGGTCAGGGCCGAGCCGCCGCCGAGGAGGAGCCCGGCGACGGCGCCGGGCGGGGTGAGGCCGCGCCACCAGATGCCGAGGACGAGCAGGGGGCAGAAGGAGGAGGCGGAGACGGCGAACGCCAGCCCGACCGCGTCGGCCACCGGCAGCCCGCCGACCACCGTCCCGGCGGCGGTGGGCACGGCGATGGCGGGGACCACGGCGAGCCGGAAGTGCCGCAGGCCCAGCGCCGGGAGCACGTCCTGCGCGAGCACCCCGGCGACGGACATGGTCAGCCCGGAAGCGGTGGACAGGAAGGCCGCGCAGGCCCCGCCCGCGACCAGCGCGCCGAGCAGGTCGCCGCCGACCCCGCCGATCAGCCGCTGGGGCAGCATGAGTACGGCGGCGTCGGTGTCGCCGGTGAGCAGCAGGTCGGGCGCGTACAGCCGGGCCAGCGAGCCGTAGAGCGGCATGAGCAGGTAGAACGCGCCGAGCAGGCCGAGCACGATGACGGTGGTGCGGCGGGCGGCGCGGCCGTCGGGGTTGGTGTAGAAGCGGACGACCACGTGCGGCAGGCCCATGGTGCCGAGGAAGGTGGCGAGGATCAGCCCGTAGGTGGCGTACAGCCCGTGTTCCCCGCGCCTCGGGGCGAGCGAGGCGGAGCCCGTCTCCCTTTCGGGCAGCGGGACTTGGGCACCGGGCGGAAAGCGCAGGCCGGTGTGCGCGCCGATGTGGTGGCGGCCCTCGGTGAGGGTGAGCGCGGCGCCCCGCAGCGGGTGTCCGTCGATGCTGCCGGTGGCGGTGACCCGTACCGGTTCCTCGACGGTGACGGTCATCGGGCGGTCGACGCGGACCTCGGTGGACCGGTGGAACACGGGCCGCTGGTCCCAGACGGGCAGCGGGGCGCGGTCGGCGTGCCAGGCGGCGAGCAGGAACACCACGGGCACCAGCAGCGCGGTCAGCTTGAGCCAGTACTGGAACGCCTGGACGAAGGTGATGCTGCGCATGCCCCCGGCGGCGACGGCTGCGGTCACCACGACGGCGACGACCAGGCCGCCGAGCCACCCGGGCGCGCCGGTCAGCAGCCGCAAGGTCAGTCCGGCGCCCCGCAGTTGGGGCAGCAGGTAGAGCCAGCCGACGCCCACCACGAGCACCCCGGCGATCCGGCGCACGGCACGCGACTCCAGCCGGGCCTCGGCGAAGTCGGGCAACGTGTAGGCGCCGGACCGGCGCAGCGGGGCGGCGACGAAGGCCAGCAGGACGAGGAACCCGGCGGTGTAGCCGATGGGGAACCAGAGCATGTCGACGCCCTGGGCGAGCAGCAGCCCGGCGATGCCGAGGAAGGAGGCGGCGGACAGGTACTCCCCGCTCACCGCGAAGGCGTTGAGCCGGGGCGCGACCGTGCGGGAGGCCACGTAGAAGTCGGAGGTGGTCCGGGAGATCCGCAGGCCGAGCGCGCCGACGAGTGCCGTGGCGAGCACCACGGCGGACACCCCGGCGATTCCGTACGTCTGGTTCAACGCCCGCTCACGTCACCCTCGTTGCGCTCGGCACGACGGACGTACCAGGCGCCGGTGGCGAGCAGCACGGGGTACGGCGCGACACCCAGCAGCAGCCAGACGGTGCCCTGACCGACCCCGCCGGCCGGCAACAGCCGGAACAGCAGGGGGAACAGCCCCAGCGGCAGGGCGAGCAGGGAGCACGCGACGAGACCGACACGCATCTGACGCCGCATCAACTTGCGTACCACGACGTCGTCATGAGCGAGGGAGTCCGGGTACCCGGCCCGTGTGCGCCCGGCCGGAGCCCCGGTGACCACCTCCCGGCGCGGGGTGGGTTGCGCACCCATGACGCACCCCCCGAGACCCCGGTGATCACCTTGTTGCGGCGAGTGTACGCAGCGCGTCCGGGGTGAGACAGGGTCCTGCCGCGTTCGGCACAGGGTCGCCACAGCGCGCCGGGCTCAGCGGGCGCGTGCGGCGGTGCCGGTGGCCCGGCGGGCCAGCAGGTCGCGCAGTTCACGGGCGTTGCGACGGCTGACGGGAAGGACGCGGTCACCGACCCGCACGGTCACGTTGCCGCCGTCGAGCCGCAGTTCCTCGATCCGGTCGAGCGCCACCAGGTGGCTGCGGTGGATGCGTACGAACCCCTGCGTGCGCCACTGCTCCTCCAGCGTGGACAGCGGAACGCGGACGAGGTGGCTGCCGCGCCCGGTGTGCAGCCGGGCGTAGTCGCCGCGCGCCTCGGCGTAGGCGATGTCGGCGACCGGCACGAACCGGGTCACCCCGCCCAGTTCCACCGGGACCTGGCCCCCGCCGGGCGGCCCGGCGGGCTGGGCGCGGGGGCCCTGTCCCGCGTGGGTCAGCTCGGCCACCCGGCGCACGGCCTCCGCGAACCGTTCCTCGCGCAGCGGCTTGAGGAGGTAGTCGACGGCCTTGAGGTCGAAGGCGCGGACGGCGAAGTCCTCGTGCGCGGTGACGAAGACGATGAGCGGCGGGGCGGCGAACCCGCCCAGCAGCCGGGCCAGTTCGAGTCCGCTGAGGCCCGGCATGTTGATGTCGAGGAAGACCACGTCGACCGCGTCCGCGCCGCCCTCGACGGCCCGGCTGAGAGTGCGCAGCGCCTCGGTGGCCTCCAGCGCGGGCAGCACGCTGCCGACCCTGGGGTCCTGGTCGAGCAGATACAGCAGCTCCGAGAGCGCGGGTTCCTCGTCGTCCACGGCGAGCACCCGCAACAGGCCCTCGCCGCGGCCGCCTTGCGTGCCGGTCCGCCGCGTTCCGCTCATCCCCGCCGGTCCCTCTCTCCCGTGTCCGTGGGAGGAATGGTGGGCCCTCGCGCGGGCGGCGTCCAGCACGGTGACGCGGTCGATCCGCCGGGACCGCTCAGGCCACCGGAACCGTGTCGCCGTCCTTCCCGGCGAACTGGGTGCGGTACAGCTCGGCGTACCGGCCCCGGGCCGCGAGCAGTTGGTCGTGGGTGCCGCGTTCGACGATCCGGCCGGCCTCCACGACGAGGATCTGGTCGGCGGCGCGGACGGTGGAGAGGCGGTGGGCGATGACCACGGCGGTGCGGTCGTGGAGCGCCTCGGCGAGGGCCTCCTGCACGGCCGCCTCGGAGGTGTTGTCGAGGTGGGCGGTGGCCTCGTCGAGGATGACGACGCGCTGGCGGGCGAGGAGCAGCCGGGCGATGGTCATGCGCTGGCGCTCGCCGCCGGAGAGCCGGTAGCCGCGCTCGCCGACGACCGTGTCGAGCCCGTCCGGCAGGGACCGTACGACCTCGTCCAGCCGGGCCCGGCCGAGCGCTTCCCACAGCGCTTCGTCGTCGGCCTCGGGGCGGGCGAGGAGCAGGTTGGCGCGGACGGTGTCGTGGAAGAGGTGGCCGTCCTGGGTGACCATGCCGACGGTGGCCCGCAGGGAGGTCGCGCTCAGGTCCCGTACGTCGATCCCGCCGACCCGTACGGCGCCGCTGTCGGTGTCGTACAGCCGGGGCAGGAGCTGGGCGATGGTGGACTTCCCGGCGCCGGAGGAGCCGACCAGGGCGACGGTCTCGCCGGGGGCGGCGCGGAAGGAGACGCCGTGCAGCACCTCGGCGCCGCCGCGTACGTCGAGCGCGGCGACCTCCTCCAGCGAGGCGAGGGAGACCTTGTCGGCGGCCGGGTAGGCGAAGCGCACGTCGTCGAACTCGATGGCGACCGGGCCCTCCGGCACCGCGACCGCGTCCGGCTTCTCCGCGATGAGCGGCTCCAGGTCCAGCACCTCGAAGACGCGCTCGAAGCTGACCAGGGCGCTCATCACCTCCACCCGGGCCCCGGCGAGCGAGGTGAGCGGGGCGTAGAGCCGGGTGAGCAGCAGGGAGAGGGAGACGACCGCGCCGGCCTCCAGGGTGCCGCGCAGCGCGAACCAGCCGCCGAGGCCGTAGACGAGGGCCAGCGCGAGGGCGGAGACCAGGGTGAGGGCGGTGATGAACACCGACTGGGCGGTGGCGGTGCGTACCCCGATGTCGCGGACCTGGCCGGCGCGGGCGGCGAACTGGGCCGACTCCTCACCGGGGCGGCCGAACAGCTTGACGAGGGTGGCGCCGGGCGCGGAGAAGCGTTCCGTCATCCGGGTGCCCATGGCCGCGTTCAGCTCGGCCGCCTCGCGCTGCATCCGGGCCATGCGGCTGCCCATCCGGCGGGCGGGCAGCACGAACACCGGCAGCAGGACCAGGGCGAGGAGGGTGATCTGCCAGGACAGGGCGAGCATGACGGCGAGCGTGAGCACCAGGGTGACCACGTTGGTGACCACGCCGGACAGGGTGGAGGCGAAGGCCCGCTGGGCGCCGATCACGTCGTTGTTGAGGCGGCTGACCAGGGCGCCGGTGCGGGTGCGGGTGAAGAAGGCGACGGGCATCCGCTGGACGTGGTCGAAGACGGCCGTGCGCAGGTCGAGGATGAGCCCCTCCCCCAGCGTCGCCGACAGCCGCCGGACCAGGATGCCGAGCCCGGCCTCGGCGACCGCGACCGCCGCGATGAGCAGCGAGAGCCGGACCACCCGGCCGGAGTCGTGGCCGGCCACGATGGCGTCGACCACGCGTCCGGCGAGCACCGGGGTGGCGACCGCGAGCAGGGCGGTGACGATGCCGAGCACGACGAACCGGGTGATGCCCGCGCGGTGCGGTCGGGCGAAGGCGGCGATGCGGCGCAGCGTGGCGCGGGCGAGGGGCCGGCGCTGCTGCTGCGCGGTCATCACGCTGTGCAGCTGCGTCCAGGCGGTGGTTTCCATGCTCATGGGTCCAACGTAGGACCTCAAGTTTGCTTGACGTCAACCGTCCGGGGTCCGGGTACGGCACAGTGGCCCCTCCAGCAGCTCGGCGAGGAGGAGTCACGGTGCCGGTTCGGGTGGAGTCGCGGGGTCAGGTGACGACGGTCGTCCTGTCGCGCCCGCAGGCGCGCAACGCGGTCGACGGTCCGACGGCGGCCGAACTGGCCGCCGCCTTCCGGGCGTTCGAGGAGGACGAGCAGGCGCGCGTGGCGGTGCTGTGGGGTGAGGGCGGCACGTTCTGCGCGGGCGCCGACCTGAAGGCGATCGGCACCGGGCGCGGCAACCGGGTCGCACCGGACGGCGACGGCCCGATGGGGCCGACCCGGATGCGGCTGTCCAAGCCGGTGATCGCGGCCGTGGCCGGGCACGCCGTGGCGGGCGGTCTGGAGCTGGCCCTGTGGTGCGACCTCCGGGTGGCGGAGGAGGACGCGGTGTTCGGCGTCTTCTGCCGGCGCTGGGGCGTACCGCTGATCGACGGCGGTACGGTGCGGCTGCCCCGGCTGATCGGCACCGGCCGGGCCATGGACATGATCCTCACCGGCCGCCCGGTCCCGGCCGCCGAGGCCCACGCCATCGGCCTCGCGGACCGCGTCGTCCCGTCCGGCCGTGCCCGCGCCGAGGCGGAGGAACTGGCGGCGGCCATCGCCCGCTTCCCCCAGGACTGCCTGCGCTCCGACCGGGCCTCGGTTCTCGACCAGGAAGGACTGCGCGAGGAGGAGGCGATGGGCCGTGAACTCCGGCACGGGCGAGCGGTGCTGGCGAAGGCGTCGGAGGGCGCGGCCCGGTTCGCCGGGGGTGCGGGGCGGCACGGGGCGTTCGACGAGCCGTGACCGCCTCCCGCCTTCAGGATGGCGTCACTTGTAGGTGATGACGATGCCGTCCCTGCCGTCGCGTCCCCTCCTCCCCCAGGGGCCACGGCGGCCGTCGTCGCCGTCGTCGCCGTGCTCCCCCGGCCGGCCCGTGGGCCCGGTGGGGCCGGGGTCGCCGGACGGGCCCGAGGGGCCGGGCGGACCGGGCGGCCCCTGGTGGGTGCCGCTGCCGCCGTCCTCGAGACCGACCCGCTGCATCCGCATCGCGTCGAGCTGCTGCTGGTGGGCGACGAGCAGGACCGCCTGCGCGACCACCACGACGGTCACCGCCGCGCCGGCCGCCATGCGGCGCGGTGAACCGCGCCACGCCTCTTTCACGCTTCTCACATCGATCCTCACGCTAGCTCGCCGGCGGGGCGACGGCGTCCTTGCCGTCCTTCCCGTCCTTGCCGTCCTTGCCGGGCGGGCCGGCCGCACCGTCCGCGCCGTCCGTCCCGTCCTTCCCGGCCGGCCCGATGGGGCCGGCGGGGCCGGTGGGACCGGGCGGGCCGGAAGGACCGGGCGGCCCCGGCTCCAGGCCCTCCTGGAAGTCGACGGACTGCGTCTGCAAGCCCTGGATCTGGAGGTGCTGTTCGACGATGACGGCCGACTGCACGACGAGCGCAATCGTCAGCGCGGCACCGAGCACGAAGGGACGCCGCGGACCGCGCAGCGCTTGAGTCACGCTTCTCATATTTATCCTCACGCTGAGTGACGAGCGAAAGTGTAAATGACGACATGTCAGAAAAAGCGAAGTACCACACCGAGTGTCCGCGCGGCATTTCGGAGCCGCGCGGATGCGGCAGGATGACGGCACGTGCCCTTCGCCGCACCTTCGTACGGCGGGCACGCGCGCACCCCCGGACAGCGAACAGGTGACAACGTGACGCGACTTCACAGCAGGCTCCACACCGTCGTTCCGGCCGCGGGAGGCGCCCGGTGAACCGCACCCCGACCCTGGACGACCTGGTCCTCGCCGGTATCGCGCTGGCCGCCGGGCTGGTGCTGGCCTTCCTGTCGCGGACGGTGCTGCGCTGGCTGGCCAAGCACGCCAAGCGGACCCGGTGGAGCGGCGACGACGTCATCGTGGACGCGCTGCGCTCCGTCGTGCCGTGGGCCGCGATAGCGGGCGGCATCGCGGCGGGCGCGGCCCTGCTGCCGATGACCCGTACCGTGCGGCACCACGTCAGCCAGTCCCTCCAGGTCTGGCTGATCCTCGTGGTGACGCTGTCGGCGGCGCGGGTGATCGCGGGCCTGGTGCAGAGCGTCACCCAGTCCCGCTCGGGCGTGGCGGGCTCGGCGACCATCTTCGTCAACATCACCCGGGTCCTGGTGCTGGCCATCGGCTTCCTGGTGGTGCTCCAGACCCTCGGCATCTCGATCGCCCCGCTGCTCACCGCCCTGGGCGTCGGCGGTCTCGCGGTCGCGCTGGCGCTCCAGGACACCCTGGCCAACCTCTTCGCCGGCATCCACATCCTCGCCTCCAAGACCGTGCAGCCCGGCGACTACATCCGGCTGAGCAGCGGCGAAGAGGGGTACGTCGTCGACATCAACTGGCGTCAGACGACCGTGCGTCAGCTCTCCAACAACCTGGTGGTCATCCCCAACGGCCAGCTCGCCAAGACCAACATGACCAACTTCACCCGCCCCGAACAGGAGTTGACGGTGCTGGTGCAGGCGGGGGTGAGCTACGACTCGGACCTGGAGCACGTGGAGCGGGTGACGGCGGAAGTCGTCGACGAGGTGATGACCGAGATCACCGGTGCCGTCCCGGAGCACGAGGCGGCGATCCGCTTCCACACCTTCGGGGACTCCCGGATCGGGTTCACGATCATCCTGGGCGTGGGCGAGTTCAGCGACCAGTTCCGGATCAAGCACGAGTTCATCAAGCGCCTGCACCGCCGCTACCGCGAGGAGGGCATCCGCATCCCGGCCCCGACCCGCACGGTCGCGCTCCAGCAGGGCTCGGTGCTGATACCGCACCAGCGCACGGCCGACGACATGACGGCACCGTCGGAGCAGTGAGCACGGTGGCGGCGCTCCCGGCCGGGGGCGCCGCCACCTTCTTCAGTCCTGATCCGGCGCGCTCCGCGACCAGCCCCGCCGCTCCCCCTCGTCGATGAGGTGCCGGCCAGCCGTCCACAGGGAGGCGGAGGCGTCCCCGATCACCGCCTTGCGGGCCCGTACGTCGTCGGCGGTGACGCCGGGGGTGCGCCATGTGCCGCCACGGGCCATCCAGTTGAGCAGCAGCGGCTGGAGCCGGTCCATGGCCTTGGCGAACCGGGCCTCGGGGGTGGCGCGTTCCTCGAACTCGTCCCACAGCGCCCGCATCCGCCGGGCCTGGTCGTCCGGGAGCAGCCCGAAGAGGTCGTCGGCCGCGACCGCCTCCCGCTCCAGCTGCCCGGCGCCGCCCGCGCTGTCGTACAGCGGGGTGTCCCCGGCGTAGATCTCCACCAGATCGTGCACCAGCACCAGCTCGACGGTGCGGCCGACGTCGATGGGCTCGTCGGAGTGCTCGGCGAGGAGCGCGACCATCATGGCCAGGTGCCAGGAGTGCTCGGCGTCGTTCTCCCGGCGGTCCGCCGCGGCGAGCGGCGACTGACGGAGCACGGTCTTGAGCCGGTCCACCTCCACCAGGAAGGTGAGCTGGGCCCGCAGCCGCTCCTCGATCCCGTCGGGCAGGGGCGTCCGGTCCACGAGCAGGTTCCTGGGTTCGTCACTCACCGGCTCATCGTGGCACGCCCGGACGGGGCTCACGCCACCGGGCTAAGCTCGAAATAGTATGACTTCTCACCGTGATCCCGAGCCGAGATCCGAGCCCGAGCCCTTCACCCCGCCCTCCCCCGCGGCGCTGGACGCGCGGCTCGACTCGATCACCCGGCAGCCGTTCCGGGCCAGGTTCCACCTGCGCGGACGCGACCGGGTCACCGCCGGGCTGAAGGGCCCGGCCACCATCCGCTGGCACGCCTACGACCTGATCGCCGGGCGGCTCGCCCCCGCGCAGCCGTACAAGGACGGCAAGCAGACCCCGTACCGGGGCCACCCCGTCTTCGTCGCCCAGCACGCCACCGGCACGTGCTGCCGCACCTGTCTGCTGCGCGACCACGGCATCCCCAGGGGCCGGGACCTGACCCGCGCCGAGCATGTCTACGTGGTGGAGGTGATCTGTCGCTGGATCGAGCGGGAGATGACCGGCGGCGCGCGCTGAGCGGCCGGCACCGGACCCCTGTCGAACCGGACCCGGTCACGAGATATCTTGATGTCGAGCAATGTTGCAGACGTGGAGCGGAGCACCCGGTGACTGACTCGACCATCATCTACACCTACACGGACGAAGCGCCGGCCCTGGCGACCCATTCGTTCCTGCCGGTGATCCAGGCGTACGCCGCGCAGGCCGGGGTCCCCGTGGAGACCCGCGACATCTCGCTGGCCGGGCGCATCATCGCCGTCTTCCCGGAGTACCTGAACGAGGACCAGCGCATCCCGGACGCGCTCGCCGAGCTGGGCGACCTGGCCAAGACGCCGGCCGCGAACATCGTCAAGCTGCCGAACATCTCGGCCTCGATCCCGCAGCTCAAGGCCGCTGTCGCCGAGCTGCAGGCCAAGGGCTACGCGCTGCCGGACTACCCCGAGGACCCGAAGACCGACGAGGAGCGCGAGGTCCGCGCACGCTACGACAAGATCAAGGGTTCCGCCGTGAACCCGGTCCTGCGTGAGGGCAACTCCGACCGCCGCGCCCCCGCCTCGGTGAAGAACTACGCCAAGAACCACCCGCACCGCATGGGCGCCTGGACCCCCGAGTCCAAGACCAACGTGGCCACCATGGGTGAGAACGACTTCCGCTCCACCGAGAAGTCCACGGTCATCGCCGAGGACGGCACGCTCCGTATCGAGCTGGTCGCCGAGGACGGCACCACCACCGTGCTGCGCGAGTCGGTACCGGTCCGCAAGGACGAGGTCGTCGACGCCTCCGTCATGCACGTCGCCGAGCTGGAGCAGTTCCTCGCCGCGCAGGTCGCCCGCGCGAAGGAGGAGGGCGTCCTGTTCTCCGTGCACCTCAAGGCCACGATGATGAAGGTCTCCGACCCGATCGTCTTCGGCCACGTGGTGCGCGCCTTCTTCCCGAAGACCTTCGCCAAGTACGGCCAGACCCTTAAGTCGGCCGGCCTGTCCCCCAACGACGGCCTCGGCGGCATCTACAAGGGCCTGGAGGGCCTGCCGGAGGGCGCCGAGATCAAGGCGTCCTTCGACGCCGAGCTGGCCGAGGGGCCCGCGCTCGCCATGGTCGACTCTGACAAGGGCATCACCAACCTGCACGTCCCCTCGGACGTCATCGTGGACGCCTCCATGCCCGCGATGATCCGCACCTCCGGCCACATGTGGGGCCCGGACGGCGAGGAGCACGACACCCTCGCGGTGATCCCGGACTCCTCCTACGCCGGTGTCTACCAGGCCGTCATCGAGGACTGCCGCGCCAACGGCGCCTACGACCCGTCCACCATGGGCACGGTCCCCAACGTCGGCCTGATGGCGCAGAAGGCCGAGGAGTACGGCTCGCACGACAAGACCTTCGAGGTCGCCACCGCGGGCACGGTCCGCGTGACCGACGCCGACGGCAACGTGCTCATCGAGCAGCCGGTCGCCGAGGGTGACATCTTCCGCGCCTGCCAGACCAAGGACGACCCGATCCGCGACTGGGTCAAGCTGGCCGTCACCCGCGCCCGCGCCACCGGCGACCCGGCGATCTTCTGGCTGGACGAGACCCGCGCGCACGACGCCAACCTGATCGCCAAGGTCAACCAGTACCTCACCGAGCACGACACCGAGGGCCTGGACATCCGCGTCCTGCCGCCGGTCGAGGCCGCCAAGCTGTCGGTGGAGCGCATCCGCCGCGGCGAGAACACCATCTCGGTGACCGGCAACGTGCTGCGTGACTACCTGACCGACCTCTTCCCGATCCTGGAGCTGGGCACCAGCGCCAAGATGCTGTCGGTCGTCCCGCTGATGGCGGGCGGCGGCCTGTTCGAGACGGGCGCGGGCGGCTCGGCCCCCAAGCACGTCCAGCAGCTCGTCAAGGAGAACTACCTGCGCTGGGACTCCCTCGGCGAGTTCTTCGCCCTGGTCCCCGCCTTCGAGCAGTACGCCGAGGCCACCGGCAACACCCGCGCCAAGGTCCTCGCCGACACCCTGGACCGCGCCACGGCGACCTTCCTCAACGAGGACAAGTCCCCGACCCGTCGCGTCGGCGGCATCGACAACCGCGGCAGCCACTTCTTCCTCTCCCTGTACTGGGCGCAGGAGCTGGCCCAGCAGACCGACGACGCCGACCTGGCGAAGGCGTTCGCCCCGTTCGCCGAGGCCCTCGCGGCCGACGAGCAGAAGATCGTGGACGAGCTGCTCGCGGTGCAGGGCTCCCCGGCCGACATCGGCGGCTACTACCAGCCGGAGAAGGCCAAGGCGGACGCGGTCATGCGCCCGTCGGCCACCTGGAACGCGGCGCTCGGCTCGCTGAGCTGACCCGTGCGCTAGCCGTACGCGCGTGCCCCGGCCGGACTCCTCCGGCCGGGGCACGGTCGTCACCGCGCTGTGCTGCGGCGGTGTTGCGGGGATGTGGCGTACATGAAGTCCTCATGGCGGGGTTCGTGCCGGGCTGTCCGGGGCTGTCCCGCCGTGCTTGTCTCGTGCCCGGACCGCGCCCGCACCGCACGAGGAGCACCATGAGCAGCCAGCCCATCGACTCGGTCACCGCAGGACACACCCCGGACGAGCCGCCCGCCGGACCCGACACCTCGGCCTGGTCCTTCGAGACCCGGCAGATCCACGCCGGCGCGGCACCCGACCCCACGACCGGGGCGCGGGCCACGCCGATCTACCAGACCACGTCCTTCGTCTTCCAGGACACCCAGCACGCCGCCGACCTGTTCTCGCTCGCCGAGCCCGGCAACATCTACACCCGTATACACAACCCGACGCAGGACGTTTTCGAGCAGCGGATCGCCGCCCTGGAGGGCGGGGTCGCCGCCGTGGCGCTGGCCTCGGGACAGGCCGCCGAGACGCTCGCCCTGCTGACCCTGGCTGGCGCGGGCGACCACATCGTCTCCAGTGCCTCCCTGTACGGCGGCACGTACAACCTGTTCCGGCACACCCTGCCGCGGCTGGGCATCGAGGTGTCGTTCGTGGACGACCCGGACGACGCGCAGGCGTGGCGGGCGGCGATCCGGCCGAACACCAAGGCGCTCTTCGCGGAGACGCTGGGCAATCCGCGCGGCAACGTGCTCGACGTACGGGCGGTCGCGGACGTGGCGCACGACGCGGGCGTGCCGCTGATCGTGGACAACACGGTGCCGACCCCGTATCTGCTGCGGCCCATCGAGCACGGCGCGGACATCGTGGTGCACTCCGCGACCAAGTTCCTCGGCGGGCACGGCACCGCCATCGCCGGTGTGGTGGTGGACGGCGGCACCTTCGACTTCGGCGCCCACCCCGAGCGGTTCCCGGACTTCTCCGAGCCCGACCCCAGCTACCACGGTCTGCGGTACTGGCCGGCGCTCGGTCCGGGCGCCTACGCGGTCAAGCTGCGGGTGCAACTGCTGCGCGACCTGGGCCCGGCGCTCTCCCCGCATTCGGCGTTCCTGCTGCTCCAGGGCGTGGAGACGCTGAGCCTGCGCCTGGAACGGCACTCCGCCAACGCGCTGGCCCTGGCCGAGTGGCTTCAGGGCCGGGACGAGGTGGCCGCCGTCCACTATCCGGGGCTCGCGTCCAGCAAGTGGTACGAGGCGGGGCGGAAGTACCTCCCGCGCGGCTCCGGCGCGATCGTCTCCTTCGAGCTGCGGGACGGGGTGGAGGCGGGCAAGCGGTTCGTGGACGCGGTGGAGCTGTTCAGCCACCTCGCCAACATCGGTGACGTACGCAGCCTGATCATCCACCCCGCGTCCACGACCCACAGCCAGCTGGACGAGGAGCAGCTGACGGCGACTGGTACCGCGCCGGGGCTGGTCAGGCTGTCGGTGGGCATCGAGAACCTGGACGACCTGAAGGCGGACCTTGAGGCCGGGTTCCGCGCGGCCAAGGGCGCCTCCTGAGCACCGTTCCGCGCGCCCGCCCCGCCCCGCCGCGCCCGCCGGTCACCGGCGCCTGGCGGGACGGGGACCCCGCCGGGCGACGCCGGTGGCACAGCTCCGGTACGCCGCTGCGGCTGGAGGCGGGCGGTGAACTGCCGGGCTTACGGCTGGCGTTCGAGACCTGGGGGCGGCTCGCGCCGGACCGGTCCAACGCGGTGCTGGTGCTGCACGCGCTGACCGGCGACAGCCATGTCTCCGGTCCGGCCGGTCCGGGGCATCCCACGCCCGGCTGGTGGGACGCGCTGGTCGGTCCGGGCCGGGCGCTGGACACCGACCGCTGGTTCGTCGTCGCACCGAACGTGCTCGGCGGCTGTCAGGGCAGCACCGGCCCGGCCTCTCCCCGGCCGGGCACCGACCGGGCCTGGGGCGGGGCGTTCCCGTTCCTGACCCAGCGGGACCAAGTGGCGGCGGAGGCGGGGCTCGCGGACGCGCTCGGCATCGAACGGTGGGCGCTGGTCGCCGGCGGCTCGATGGGCGGGATGCGGGCGATGGAGTGGGCGGTGTCGTACCCGGAGCGGGTCGGCGCGCTCCTGCTGCTGGCCACGACAGCCTCGGCGAGCGCCGAGCAGATCGCCTGGGCGGGCATCCAGTTGGGAGCAATCCGCGCCGACCCGCACTGGCGGGGAGGCGACTACCACTCCACCGGGCGCGGCCCGGTGGACGGACTGGGTCTGGCCCGCCGTCTGGCCCATGTGACCTACCGCGCCGAGGCGGAGTTGCAGACCCGGTTCGGCCGGGCTCCGCAGGGCGGGGAGGACCCGTGGCACGGGGGCCGGTACCAGGTGGGCTCGTACCTGGACCATCATGCCGAGAAGCTCGTCCGCCGCTTCGACGCGGGGAGTTACGTGGTGCTGACCGAGGCGATGAACGCGCACGACGTGGGGCGCGGGAGGGGCGGTGCCCGCTCGGCGCTGGCCGGGGTGCGGGCGCCGGCGCTGGTGGCCGGGGTGGACTCCGACCGGCTCTATCCGCTGTCCCAGCAGCGGGAGTTGGCCGCGCTGATCCCGTCTGCGGACGGGGTGCGGGTGGTCGAATCGCCCTACGGGCACGACGGGTTCCTGATCGAGACGGAGCAGGTTGGCAGACTGGTGGCCGAGTTGCTGCGCTGATCCCAGGGAGCCGATGTGTCCGAGCCCTCGTTCGAGCTGCTGCCGGGTGACCCCGCGTCGCCGGTCCTGCTGCACGTACCGCATTCCGCGCGGACGGTCCCGGAGGAGGTGCGGGCGGGACTGCTGCTCGACGACACCGCGCTGGAGCGGGAGCTGGACCACATCACGGACGCGCATACGGCCGAACTTGCCCTTCGTGCATCCGAGTTGGCGGGAATGCGCCCCTGGCGGTTCGTGAACCGGCTGTCCCGGCTGGTGGTGGACCCCGAGCGGTTCCCGGACGAGCGGGAGGAGATGCGCGCGGTGGGCATGGGCGCCGTGTACACCCGGACCACGCACCGGGAGCCGCTGCGGGCCGAGGACACCGACCAAGTCCCGCTGATCGAGAAGTACTTCGAGCCGTACGCCCGCGCGCTCACCGAGGCGGTGTCGGAGCGGCTGGCCGCGACCGGACGGGCCGTGGTGATCGACGTCCACTCCTACCCGTCCCGCCCGCTCCCGTACGAGCTGCACGGCGAGGGCCCGCGCCCGGCGGTGTGCCTGGGCACCGACGCCTTCCACACCCCACCGGGCCTGACGGCGGCCGCCCGGTCGGCGTTCTCGCCGTACGGGAAGACGGGCCTGGACAGCCCGTTCAGCGGGACCTACGTACCCCTCGCGCACTACGGCCGGGAGCGGCGGGTGAGCGCGCTGATGGTGGAGATCCGCCGGGACACGTACATGACCGAGCCCGGCGGCCCGCCCGGCCCGGGCCTGGAGCAACTGGCGGCCGCGCTGGCCGTTCTGGTGGACGCGGTGGGTTAACCCTGCTTCGCGGCGTGGGCCGCCCAGTCGAGGATCTGGACGGCGGCGCCCGCGGCTTCGAGGCCCTGGCAGTGGCCGTGGTGGCGGCGGGCGATGCCGTCGAGGTCGAGGTGGGTGCCGAAGGCGGGGTGGGCGGCGAGGCGGCGGGCGTAGGACCACAGGGCGGTGAAGCCGGTGATCCGATGCACGGCGGAGGCGTCGAGGTGGCAGCGGTGCACGGTGTCGAGCTGGACCAGGGAGACCCAGAGGTCGATGTCGGCGGCGGTGAGCCGGCCCCCGGCCAGGTACTCATCCTCGGCCAGCCGGCGCTCCAGCCGGGACAGGGTGTCGAGGAGCACCTCCAGCGCGGCGGCCCGCCCGGCCGGGTCCTCGTCGGCGCGGCCCGCGCGCTGCGCGGCCTGTTCGATGCCCTCGGCGCAGAGCCGTTCCACGGCGTCGACGGTGGACTCCCAGCCGCAGGGCCGCAGCGGGTCGCCGCCGGCGCGCGGGAAGAGGTCGAGGTCGCGCAGGATGTCCGGCGCGTGGGTGCTGACGATGCGTCCGGACCAGGCGTCGCTGAGCACGGGGGCGGGCGCGGGTCCTGAGTAGCGGTGCGCGCTGGCCTCGTAGAGCGGGCGGAGCGCGGTGTGGCTGCCGTCCGGGGCGTCGGGGACGGCGGGGAGCAGGGTGACCGGACAGCTCGCGTCGAGACCGAGCAGGCTGTGGCCGATGGCGAGGCGCAGTCCGTCGGGGTCGGCGGTGGAGAGGTGCAGCCGGTAGCGGTGCGGCACGGCGTAGTGGCCGCTGCGGGCGTCCTGCCCGAGCCGTCCCCGGAAGGCGGAGCTGTGCCGGACGGTCGGAAGGGCGGTCGGCGCGGTGATGGGCATACGTACGTCTCCCCAGGGGCGAGGGCGCGCGCGGGCGCGCCTGCGGGAACAGCGGCGGCTGAGTGGGCGAGGAGTTACCGGGAAAAGCGCTCGTGGCGGGCTGAGGCCCAGGTCAGAGGCGCGGTCCGATGGCGCTGCACACGCGCAGGAGGTCGATGTGCAGGCGGGAGGTGAGGAGCGGGGCCTTGAGGAGGGGGGCGCGCGACGGCGTGCGGCCGCTGCGGCCGGTCACCGTCTCCAGGCGCGTCATGCGTCCCCACCTGTTCGCTGGACTTCCCCGACTTGGAGTGTCGGCCCGCGCCGGACGCCACGTCAAGAGGGGGTCCGGTCCGGTCCGGCCCCGCGTCGGGGCCTTACGTACCATCACCCCTATGAGCCAGATCCTCTCGATCGCCCGCCCCGACAGCGTCCGGAGCGTGCGCCTGGACACCGGCAGGGGGACCTTCGCCGCGTTCACGGCCGCGCCCCCGGCCCCGCGCGGTACGGCCCTGCTGGTGCCGGGCTTCAACGGCAGCAAGGAGGACTTCCTGCCGCTGCTGCCCGGCCTGGCCGAGGCGGGCTACCGGGTCGTCGCCATCGACCAGCGGGGGCAGTACGAGACGGGCCCGGCGTCGGAGAACCCGTCGTACGCGCCCGAGGGACTGGCGGCGGACGTGGTCGCGTTGGCGGGGGTGCTGGGCGGTCCGGTGCATCTGGTGGGGCACTCGTACGGCGGGCTGGTGTCCCGCCTGGCAGTACTGAACTCTCCTTCCGCTCACACCACTTGGGCCTCACTGACCCTGCTGAACTTCGGCCCGGCGGCCGTCTCCGAGCCGACGCGGGAGCGTCTGGAACTCCTGCTGGACGCCCTGCGCACGACCCCGGTCCTGGAGCTGTGGCCGTTCCTCCGCCCGCAGGACGGCGGGGTCTCCGAGGAGGTGCTCGCCTTCCTCTCGGACCGCTGGGCCCGCAACGCCCCCGAGGCCCTGCGCCTGGCCGCCGAGCGGATGATCACCGAGCCGGACCGCAGCGAGGCGCTGCGCGACTCCGGCATCCCCCTGTCGGTCGTCTTCGGCACCCCGGAGGACACCTGGCCGGAGCGTGAAGCGGCGGCGATGGCAAGGGAGTTGGGGGCCCGCTACACGGAGATCATGGGCGGCGGGCACTCGCCGAACGTGTACGAACCGGAGGCGGTGATCGAGGCGTTGACGTCGTTCTGGAACGCGTGACGCCGGGCGAGGGCGAGGAGGAGTCCAGCGAACAGCAGGGCGTTTCCGCCGAGGAAAGGGACCTACCACGCTTCGGCGTCCGGGAGATGAGCAAAGCCCTTGCTATCGTGCGCCGATGTCAACGATCAAGCAGTTCCAAGTGACCTTCGACTGCGCGGACCCCGCGCGTCTGGCCGGCTTCTGGTGCGAGGTGCTGGGGTACGTCGTGCCTCCGGTCCCGGCGGGGTTCGCCACCTGGGAGGACTACCACCGCTCGCTGCCGCCCGAGGATCAGGTGGTCTACTTCGCGTGCAGTGATCCCTCGGGTGCGGGTCCGCGCCTGCTCTTCCAGCGCGTCCCTGAAGGGAAGGTCGTCAAGAACCGGCTGCATCTCGACGTGCGGGCCGGTACCGGGCTCGTGGGTGAGGAGCGCCTGGCCACGCTCGAAGCCGAGTGCGCACGGCTGGTCGCGCTCGGCGCGGTGCACGTGCGCACGATGCGCGCCGATGGCGAGAACGAGTCGTGCGTCGTGATGCAGGACATCGAGGGCAACGAGTTCTGCCTCGACTGAGGATCTCGGGCCTCTCGGGTCGCGGAGGTGGCAGGGGGCCGCCAGTGGCTGCCGAGGACCACTGGCATGGGGTCGGCGCCGCTGTGGCACACCGGCAATTCGGTCGACACCGCTTGCGGGCCACGGGAGACTCGGCCGATGACTCGGCAGACCGACACGCCTCCCGCCTGGGACGAGCGCACGCAACTGATCACGTTTCTCGACTACGCCCGCGACACGGCGCGAGCCAAGTGCGAGGGCGTCTCCCCCGACGACGCCCGCCGGGCCCCGCTCCCCGGCTCCCCCCTGATGACCCTGTGCGGCCTGATCAGCCACCTGCGCTGGGTCGAGCACCACTGGCTTGAGGTGATGTTCCTGGGCGAGGACCCCACTGGCCCCCTCGCCGAGGCCACCGACGAGGACCCCGACCCCGAGATGCGCACGGCGGTCGACGTCCCGCTGCCCCGGCTCCTCGCCGACTACGAGTCCCAGAGCGCGCGTTACCGCCGCCTGGTCGCCGAGCACGACCTGGACACCACCGCCAAGCGCCCCATCCGCGACGGCCGCCACGTCGACCTCCGCTGGGTCCTCCTCCACCTCATCGAGGAGACGTCCCGGCACAACGGCCACCTGGACGTCGTACGCGAACTCCTCGACGGACGGACCGGGGTGTAGGACGCCAGGCCAGCACCGCACACAGCCCCGCCAGCGGCAGTTCCGCGACCACCGCCATGACCACGGCGACCAACAGCGCCGACCCGGACGGAGCGGTGGCCACGTCGACACAGGCGTCGGCAAGAAGAAGTACCGCCGCCGCGGCAGCGGGCGCCCGATACCGGGAATCCCGCCGCAACAGCCGCCCCCCGGCGGTGAGCAGGGCAGCCGCCTCCAGCGCGTCGAGCGCGACCCAGGCAGCCGCGTCGGCGGGCGGCAACGCCCCCGCGAGATACCCGAACCAAGGCAGCAGAACGAGACCGGCACCGAAGAGAACCCGCCCGTGCGCCGCGCTGCCCGGCGGAGCGTAGGAGACAAGGGCCACGTCGACACCCCTTCCGCACCCGGGAACCCGACCATCGGGCTCGTGATCACCCCTCGGGTATCCACTGAGCCCGGCCAGTAACACCTCTGCCCGCCATGGGGTGGCGCCGGCCCCCTCCCGCCGCGCCGGCTCAGCGCCCTTCGCGAGGCAGTGCCGCGACGAACTCCGCCAGCGCGGCGGCCTGTGGCGGCGTCTGCTCGCGGAGGTGGCGGCCGTAGTGGGCGGCGACCAGGCGGCGCAGCTCGGGCTCGTTCGGGGCTTCGCCGGTCAGGGTCAGGCGGACGGCGTGGGGGGTGCCCGTCATGGACAAGGGGCGGGCCAGGGCGTCGAAGCCGTGGGTGAACTCGTCGGGCTCCTCCCACCAGGCTTCGGCGTACGCCTGGTCCCTCAGGACGTACATGTAGTGGTCGTCGTCGAAGAGGATCACCGGAGCTGTCGGGGTCGGCATGCGAGGAGTATCGCGGACTGGGGCGCGGGAGATCACCCGCCTCACGGCCCCGTCGCGGCTCCACGGGCGAAGCCTCCCCAGCCCCTATCGTCACCCGAGGTGACCATCACGACCGCGAACAGAGGGGCTTCCGGTGCATCACTGGCTCTCCGAACGGCACCGCTCCTCGGCGAGCGTGCTCGTCGCGGCCTGCACCGTGGCGGTGCTGACGCTGCTCGTGGTGACGGATCACGCGGTGCGGCTGTCGGCCGGGGACATCGGCGTACTGTCGCTGTTCGCCTACCTGCTGCCCTATCTCGCGCTCACCCTGGGCGCGTTCTCCACCGCCTCCCCCGAGCGCATCCGCTCCTGGGCCGAGCGGGACAGCCGGGGCACGGTGCTCCAGCGGTACGTCATCGGCACCGCGCCCGGCCCGGGGGTGTCGCTGTTCATCGCGGCGGCCGCGCTGGCGGTCGCGGTGGTGTGGCTGCCGGGTCACCTCGGTACGACGTTCCCCGCGATCCCCCGCGTGTTGGTGGCGCTGGCCCTGGTCGCCGTCGCCTGGGTGTGCGTCGCGGTTTCCTTCGCGGTCACCTTCCAGGCCGACGACATCGTGGAGGGGGACGGCGCACTGGACTTCCCCGGCCACGACTCCCCGCTCTGGGGCGACTACATGTACTTCGCGCTGTCGGTCATGACGACCTTCGGCGCGACCGACGTGAGCGTGACCTCCCGGCCGATGCGGCGCACCGTGTCGGCGAACTCGGTCATCGCGTTCGTGTTCAACACCGTGACGGTGGCGAGCCTGGTCTCCGCGCTGACGGCGGGCTGAACACCCCTGCGCCGGACCGCCGTCGCCGCTGGTCAGCGCGACCGCACGGCGTCGAGATTGGCCGATTGACCTAGCCGAATCGGCCGATTGTCGACGTTCGCGGCAGCGAAGTTGGCGCTGTCCCCACGGTCGCCCTAGAGTCGACTTGGTTGGTCTAGGCAACCTTTATTCGGGTGCCTTCCCGTCTCCCCACAGCAGAACCGCAACAACCGGCCGGGCCCCCGCACGCCCCGGCCCAGGAGGACCCCCATGCCCGACGTCGCAGCCCCACGCTTCCGCAACCCCGTCGAGGACATCCTTGACGCCCTGCGGGAGAACCCCGGACGCGAGGCCCTCGTACACGGTGAACACCGGCTGTCCGCAGGGGAGTTCCGCGAGCTGGTGCACCGGATGGCGTGGGCCATGCAGGCCCAGGGGATCGAGCGCGGCCAGACCGTCACCCTGCTCAGCGGCAACCTGCCCGAGGCGATGGCCGTGCGCTACGCCGCGAACCTGATCGGCGCTCAGGTCAACCACCTGTACAGCAAGCTCTCCGCCGAGGTGCAGGCCGCGATCGTCGCCGACGTGGAGACACGGGCCCTGGTGGTCGACCCCAGGCTGGCCGACCGGGCCGCCGAGATCACCGCGTCGGTGCCGGTCAAGTCCGTGCTGACGCTGGGCCCTTGGGACAGCGCGGACGACCTGCTGGAGCTGGCCGCCGGGCAGTCCGCCGAGCCGTTCCCCAGCCGGGCCGAGCCCGACGACATCTGCGGCATCCGCCACACCGGCGGCACCACCGGCCACCCCAAGGGCATCTGCACGACCTTCCGCCAGGTGCAGGAGACCCGTTCCGCGCGTCCGGTCACCGGTGAAGAGACCGGCGAGCACCGGCAGTTGGTCGCCACGACCATCGCCCACGCGGCCGGGATGCTCGCCGACGCGGTGCTGGAGACCGGCGGCACGGTGGTGCTGCTGGACGACTTCGACCCGGCCGAGGTGCTGCGTACCGTCGAGCGGGAGCGCATCTCCCACATGTGGCTACTGCCGCCCCTGCTCTACCAGTTGCTCGACCACCCCGACATGGCGCACACCGACACCTCGTCCCTGCGCCAGGTCCTCTACGGCGGCTGCCAGTCCTCCCCCACCCGCATCGCCGACGCCGTACGCCGCCTCGGCCCGGTGCTGATGCAGGGGTACGGGCAGAACGAGGGCGGGATCATCAGCGTGCTGCCGCAGCAGGACCACGACCCGGACGACCCCGCGCTGCTGCGTACCGCCGGGAAGGTCCTGCCGAGCGTGGACGTGGAGATCCGGGACCCGGAGGGCAACGTCCTGCCGAACGGCGAGCACGGCGAGATCTGCGTCCGCTCCGCCATGGTCATGCAGGGCTACTGGAAGCAGCCCCGGCTCACCGCCGAGGTGCTCCAGGACGGCTGGCTGCACACCGGTGACGTCGGCTTCCTCGACGACGCGGGCTACCTCACCGTGGTCGACCGGCTCAAGGACATGATCGTCGTGGTCGGCGGCCATGTGTACACCACCGAGCTGGAGGACCTGCTCAACACCCACCCGGACGTGCTCCAGAGCGCCGTCTTCGGCGTCCGCGACGAGGACCGCATGGAGCGCGTGCACGCCGCCGTGCTCCTCGCCCCCGGCGCCACCACGACCGCCGAAGACCTCCGCGCGCTGGTACGGGCGGAGCGCGGCGCGATGTACGAGCCGGCCCGCATCACCTTCCCGGTCGCCCTCCCCCTCACCGACGTCGGCAAGCCCGACAAGAAGGAGCTCCGCCGTCGCGCGACGCCCTGACCCGACCCGAGGGGCCGTTCCGGAACACCGCCCGGAACGGCCCCCGCGTCGGTGGCGTGCGGGCCGGGCGTACTCCCCGGCCTGCGGACGTCAGGCCAGGACGCCGCTCTCGCGCAGCAGGGGCAGTACGTGGTCGCGTACCGCGGGGGCCAGCCGCAGGCCGTCCTCGCGACCGGTCGTCCACCGTGTGTCCGCCAACTCCGCGGCGGGGCGCGGGTCCTGGTCGATGCGTGCCGTGAAGACCGTCATCGCCATGGGCACTCCCTCCAGGGCGGCGACGGCCTCGACCTCCGCCAGGAAGCGCGGCTCCAGCGGCACGACACCCAGTTCCTCGTCCAGCTCGCGCACCAGCGCCTGCATGGGCTCCTCGCCCGCGTCGGGCTTCCCGCCGGGGAGGTAGAAGACGTCGGGGGCCGCCTGCTTGCTCACGACCAGGAGACGCCCCTCCCTGACGATCACGGCGGCCGCGACGACCAGACGACCGTGCTCGTCGAGGCTCGGCGCGGCTGCGGTCACATTTTGTTGCTCCATACATCTGATCTTGGCAGCCGCTCGGCTTCGACCAGGAACCCAGGCACAATTGCGCAGTCTGAACTGCGCACGTTAGCCTGTACACATGACCGAGATCGCCGACACCACCGGTGTGTCCGAATCCGCCGTACGCGCCGCGCACGAGTTCCGCGTGGTGTTCAGCCGGCTGCGGCGGCGGATGCGGGAGAGCTACGACCCCGGAGACCTCACCCCGTCGCAGACGTCGGTGCTGAGCCGGCTGGACAAGGACGGGGAGGCGTCGGTCAGCGACCTGGCCGCCGCCGAGCGGGTCCGGCACCAGTCTGTGGCCGCGACCGTCGCCGTACTGGAGGAGCGCGCGCTGGTGTCCCGGCGGCCGGACCCCTCCGACGGGCGGCGTCAGCTGGTGTTCGTCACCGACAGCGGGCACGCCTTCCTGGAGGACCGCAGGCGGGCCGGGGAGGGCTGGCTGACCCGGGCGCTGGAGGACCAGTGCACGGAGGCCGAGCGCCGGACCCTGCTGGAGGCCGCGGCCATACTGGACCGGGTCGTCCGCTCGTGACCCTGCGCCAACTGCTGCCCATGCGGGCGAAGAAGAGCGACGGCTTCGACCGGCGCCTGCTCGCCCCGATGATGCTGGGCTCCGTACTCAACCCGGTCAACTCCTCCGTCCTCTCGGTCTCCCTGGTGCCGATCGGCGCCGCCTTCGGGGCGCCGCCCGCGCAGACCGCCTGGCTGGTCTCCGCCCTGTATCTGGCCACGTCCATCGGCCAGCCGGTGGTGGGGCGGCTGATCGACCTCTTCGGGCCGCGCAAGCTCTTCCTGGTGGGCACCGCGCTCACCGGTGTCGCCGGCGTCGTGGGGATGCTCGCCCCCGACCTCGGCGTGCTCATCGCCGCCCGGGTACTGCTCGGCTTCGGCACCTGTTCCGGCTATCCGGCCGCCATGTACCTGATCCGCAGCGAGGCACGGCGCACCGGCCAGGAGAGCCCGACGGGCGTGCTCACCGCGCTCGCGGTCACCACCCAGACCGTCGCCGTGATCGGCCCCAGTCTCGGCGGACTGCTGATCGGGGTCGGTGGGTGGCGCGCCACCCTCGCCGTCAACATCCCGCTCGCCCTGGTCGGCCTGTACCTCGGCGCCCGCCGACTCCCCGTCACCCCGCCGGCACCCCGCACCGACGACCGGCACCCGCCGGCCGCACTGGACCTGCCCGGCATGGGCCTCTTCGCCGCCGCCCTGGTCTGCCTGCTCCTCTTCCTGATGGAACCCGGCGCCGCCCACTGGTACCTGCCGGTGCTGACCGTGCTCGCGTCGGCGGCCTTCGCCCGGCGGGAGCTGCGGACCCCGCAGCCCTTCATCGACCTGCGCGTCCTGAGCGGCAACCTCCCCCTGCTGGCCACCTACACCCGCGCGCTGCTCGCGTACATCGTCAGCTACGCCTTCCTGTACGGGTACACCCAGTGGCTGGAGCAGGGCCGGGGGCTGTCGGCCTCGCAGGCGGGGCTGGTCCAACTCCCGCTGTTCGCGACCGCGTTGGTGGTCTCGACCATCACCGGGCGCCGACAGGCGATCCGCGCCAAGCTCCTGGTGGGCGCGGCCGGCCAGCTCGCCGCGTGCGCGCTGCTGCTGACGCTGACCGACGCGAGCCCGGTGTGGACGCTGCTGGCCGTCGTGCTCGTCCTCGGTGTGCCGCAGGGCCTGAACAGCCTCGCGCTGCAGAACTCCGTCTTCCACCAGGCCGATCCCGAGCGCATGGGCTCCTCGGCCGGGCTGCTGCGCACCTTCGGCTACCTCGGCGCGATCGTCGCCTCCGCCGCGAGCGGTGCCCTCTTCGGGCAGCGCGCCGACACCGGCGGACTGCACCACCTCGCCTGGCTGATGCTCGCCGTCAGCGCCCTCTTCCTCGCCGTGACCGTCGCCGACCGCTCCCTGCGCGGCCTCGGCGTCACCCGCGGCGAACCCGCACCCGAACGAACCCGTGAGGACCAGACGTGACCAAGCCCGCCCTGCTCGTGATGGACGTCCAGCAGGCCATCACCGAGCGCGTGCCCGACCCCGGGTACACCCCGCGCCTCGCCCGCGCGGTCGCCGCCGCCCGCGCCGCCGGGGTCCCGGTGGTGTACGTCGTCGTGGGCTTCCGCCCCGGCCACCCCGAGACCAGGTCCAGCCCCATGTTCAGCGGGCTGCCCGAGGGCGCCTTCACCGAAGGCGATCCGGGAGCCGCCATCCACCCCGACGTGGCGCCGGAGCCCGGCGAGAGCATCGTCACCAAGAAGCGCGTCAGCGCCTTCACCGGCAGCGACCTCGACCTCGTGCTGCGCGGCGGCGGCATCGGCCATCTGGTGCTCACCGGCCTCGCCACCAGCGGTGTCGTGCTGTCCACGCTGCGCCAGGCGGCCGACCTCGACTACCGCCTGACCGTGCTGGCCGACGGCTGCGGCGACGCCGACCCCGAGGTCCACCGGGTGCTGACCGAGAAGGTCTTCCCCCGCCAGGCGGAGGTCACCACCGTGGACGACTGGATCGCCGGCCTGTCCTGACCTACTCGCCGGTGGCGGTCAGGACCAGCACCGCCTGGTCGTCGTCGATGTCGTGGCCGCCCGTGAAGACGCGTACGGCGTCGGTCAGCGAGTCGATCAGGCTTCCGGCGGCGGGCGGGCGCGGTGACCCCGCCAGGGCCTGCGCCACGCGTACGTCGCCGAACTGCTCGCCGTCCGGGGCGCGGGCCTCGGTGAGACCGTCGGTGTAGAGCAACAGGCTCTCGTTCGGGCGCAGTTGCAGCCGACGCGGGCTGACGTGCGGGTCCGGGGCCACGCCCAGGAGGAGCCCGGAGGCGTCGACGGCGCGCACGGTGTGCGCCGCGTCGACCACGAGGGGCGCGGTGTGTCCGGCCCGGATCAGCTCGATGTCCAGGCCCGTCGCGGTCGGGGTGAACTGCCCGTAGACGAGCGTGACGAAGCCGGTGCCGTGGCTGCCGGGGCGGTCGCACAGCGCCCGGTTGACGGCCTCGACCACGGCCTGCGGGCCGGACAGCAGCGGGGCGACGGCGCGGGCGGTGTGCCGTACCAGGGCGGTGGTGGTCGCGGCGGTGGCGCCCCGGCCGCACACGTCGCCGAGCATGAACGCCCACCGGCCGTCCCGCAGCGGGAAGACGTCGTAGAAGTCGCCGCCGATGTCGAGTCCCTCACCGGCGGGGTGGTAGTACGTGGCCACGTCGGCGCCCGGCACCTCGGGGACGCCGGGCAGCAGGAGCCCGGCCTGGAGGTCGCGGGCGAGGGTGACCCGGTGGGTGTACTGGCGGGCGTTGCGGGCGGCGGCGGAGGCCCGGCGGGCGAGTTCCTCGGCCAGCGCGACCGTGTGCCCGTCGAAGGTGTGGTCGCCGACGCTCAGCAGGGTCATGGTGCCGAAGGGGGTGCCACGGTCGAGCAGCGGGACGCACAGATAGCCGGTGACGCCCAGGTCGTGCCAGGGCCCCGGCCCGGTGGGCGTACGGCGGGCGACCTCGCTGACCCCGGAGGCCAGGACCCGGGCCACCGCGTCGTCGGCGGCGTCGTACACCGGGATGTGGGAGGCCAGCAGCGCGGCGCGCCCGGCGTCCGGGGCGGCCGTCGCGGTGCGGCGTACGCGGCCGGACTCCACCACGTCGACCGCGCACAGCGGGGCCAGCGCGGGGGCGCAGGCGTCGGCGAGGCGCTGGAGGGTCTGCGTGGCGTCCAGGTCGTGGGCGAGCGAGGTGCTGGCGTCCAGCAGGAAGGCGAGGTCGGCGCGGGCTGCCTTCTCGCGGGCCTCGGCGGCCTGTCGTGCCTGCTCGGCCTGGTGGCGTTCGATGGCCAGGGCGGCGGTGCCCGCGAAGATCCGGGCGAGCGCGAGGTCGTAGTCCTGGGGCGAGCGGGGGGTGCGGTGGTACATGGCGAAGGTGCCGAGCAGCGATCCGTCGCAGGCCAGCACCGGGGTGGACCAGCAGGCGGCGAGCCCGGCCTTCTCGGCCAGCTCACGGAAGTCGGCCCAGTACGGATGGGTGGCGATGTCGGAGACGATCACGCTCTGCCGCCGGTGGGCGGCCGTACCGCAGGAGCCGACGCCGTCACCGGCGGCGATGCCGTCGATGGCCTGGTTGTAGAAGTCGGGCAGGCTGGGGGCCGCGCCGTGGCGCAGGTGGCGGCCGTCGGCGTCGGCGAGCAGCACCGACACCAGCACCTCCTCGGGCGCGAGTTCCTCGATGACCCGCGCCATGCCGTGCAGCACGTCGGCCAGCGGGGCCTGGCGGGCGATCTGCTCCAGCAGGGCCGCCTGCTCGGCCGTGAGCCGCTGGGCCTGTCTGACCTGGGTGGTCTCGACACCGATGACGCGAACGCCGGTCACATTGCCGCCGGCGTCGAGCCGGGGCTCGTAGGTGAAGTCGAAGAACGCCTCGCGGCCGTCGGCGCCGGAGCCGAGCACGACGCGGCGGTCCCGCCCGGTGACGGACTGGCCGGTGCGGTAGACCCGGTCCAGCAGCCCGATGAGCCCCTGCTCGGCGAGTTCCGGCATCAGTTCGGCGAGCGGCAGCCCGGTACGGGAGCGCTCGGTGTCGCCGATCGCGGCGAAGAACGCCGGGTTCGCGGACTCCAGCATGTGTGCCGGTCCGGCGAGCGAGGCGAAGACGGCCGTCGAGTGCCCGAAGAGCGCGCGCAGATCGTCGTCCTGGCCGCCGCCCGGCCGGCCTGGCTCGGGCTGGTCCAGCCCTGATACGCGCGTCATGCGCTCCGCTCCTCATTCTGTTGGACCGCCGAGGCGGCGCCGCGTCCGTCCGAGCCTGCGGCAAGCGCCTCAGCGGCGTCCTTGTGCACGGAGAAGAGCTGGTCCAAACCTGTCAGGGTGAACAGACGTGACACCGAGGCGGGTACGGCCGCAAGGCGCAGGCTCCGCTGCTCGGTGGTGAGCCGCTGGTAGATGCGGAGCAGGGCGCTGATCCCGGAGGAGTCGCAGAAGGTCAGGGCGGCGCAGTCGACCACCACCGGCAGCCTCCCCGTCGATCCGTCCAGTTCGGCGTCGGCAGCCTCGTGCAGCTGCACCACGCTGTCGAAGTCCAGTTCACCGCACAGCACGAACAGCACGCCCAGCGCGTGCTGCCTCACATCCACCGAGAACACCCTCAGCTGCCTTCCACTCGGCTACCGCCGCCTGCCTTTCGTCACAGGAAGCGTCTCACGGGCCTGACCGCGGCTTCCTTCAGCCGCTGGAACGCGGCTCTTCGGCGCCATCTCGCGAGGTCGATGGCCACGCTGTGCTCCAGGTCCGCGTCGTAGTCGCGGTCGAGCGCCGCGGTGAACTCCTCGTCCAGCACGGCGAGCATGACCTCCTCGTCGTGGTCCATGGAGCGGCGGTTGAAGTTGGTGGAGCCGATCAGGGCCGCCACCGAGTCCACGGTGATGATCTTGGCGTGCATCATCGTCGGCTGGTACTGCCGGATCTCGACGCCCGCGCGCAGCAGCCTGGTGTAGTGGTGCTGTCCGGCGAGCTGGCAGGCCCGCTGGTCGGTGTACGGGCCGGGCAGCAGGATCTCCACCTTGACGCCCCGCTCGGCGGTGCGGCACAGCAGGTCGATGAAGTAGTCGTCGGGGGCGAAGTAGGCCGTGGCCAGGCGGAACCGTTCCTCCGCCGAGGTGAGCATGACCCGGATCAGGGTCTGCATGTCCTGCCAGCCGATGCTGGCCGAGCCGCGCACGACCTGGACGATCGAGTCGCCGATCTGCTCGTGCCCGGTGAAGCGGTCGCGGTCGTCGAACAGTTCGTCGTGGCACTCGGCCCAGTTCTGGGCGAAGGCGGCGGCTATCCCGTCGACCGCCGGTCCGCGCACCTGGACATGGGTGTCGCGCCACTCACTCGGGTTGCGGGCGTCGCCGCACCACTCCTCCGCGATGCCGACGCCGCCGGTGAAGGCGGTGTCCTCGTCCACGATGAGGGCCTTGCGGTGGCAGCGGTGGTTCTGCTTGAAGGGCGAGAGCCACACGGGCTTGCGGAACCAGGCGACCTGGACGCCGGCCTCGTCCATGAGGTCCAGCAGCCCCGGCTCGATCTGCTTGGCGCCGAACCCGTCGAGCAGCAGCCGCACCCGTACGCCCTCGCGCGCCCGGTCGGCGAGGGCGGCGGCGAAGTCCTGGGCGATCTGACCGCGCCAGTACACGAAGGTCATCATGTCGATCGTGTGCTTGGCCGAGCCGATGGCCTTGAGCATGGCGGGGAAGATGGCGCTGCCGTTGCGCAGCGGGATCAGCTCGTTCCCCTCGGTGGCGGCCACGCCGATCAGCCGCTCCAAACGGCGGCGCAGACGCTGCTTGCGGGCATCGGCGTCCGGGACGCCGTCGGGTGCGAGAGCTACCGGTATGCCGTCGAGGGTCACAGCGAATTCTCCAGTGGTGCCGTTGCGCGGATCGGATCGGGACGGCCGGTGGACCCCCGAGGACCCTCATGCCCGGCACTCGCCCCATCATCCCGCGTCGGTGAACCACCCCTTGTGTGACCGGCATCACAGTGCGTCGATCGCTGTCGTCAGGTCATCATATGACCTGTCCGCCGACGGCATCGAGGGCGTCCGGGTGGCCACTGCGAGACAAGGATGTTGCGCGTGACGGATCAGAAGCCCCGTGTGGGCGTGGTGGGACTGGGAGCCATGGGCCTCGGAATGGCCCGCAGCCTGCGGACGGCGGGATACGACATCGGGGTCCACGACCTGCGGCCCGGGCCGGCCACCGGCTTCGCCCGCGAGGGCGGCACCGCCTTCCCCTCCCCCGGTGAACTCGCGGCCACCGTCGATGTTCTGGTGAGTGTGGTCGTCAACTCCGCCCAGACCGAACAGGTGTTGTTCGGCGCGGACGGCGCGGCCCGACGGCTGCGTCCGGGTGCCGTGTTCGTGATGTGCTCCACGGTCGACCCCGTCTGGTCGGCCGAACTGGGCTCACGACTGGCCGACTTGGGCCTTCTCTACCTGGACGCCCCGGTCTCCGGTGGCGCCGTCCGCGCGGCGGCCGGTGAGCTGGCCATGATGACCTCCGGCGCCCCGGAGGCGTACGCGCTCGCCGGGCCGGTGCTGGAGGCGATGAGCGCGACCGTGCACCGGCTGGGCGACGAGGCCGGGCTCGGCTCCCGGGTCAAGGTGATCAACCAGCTGCTCGCGGGCGTCCACATCGCCGCTGCCGCCGAGGCGATGGCGCTGGGCATCAAGGCCGGCGTCCCGGCCGAGACGCTGTACGAGGTGATCACACACAGTGCGGGCAACTCCTGGATGTTCGAGAACCGCATGGCGCATGTGCTGGCCGGTGACTACACGCCCCTGTCGGCCGTCGACATCTTCGTGAAGGACCTCGGGATCGTGCTCGACTCCGCCCGCCCGGAGCGCTTTCCGCTGCCGCTGGCCGCCACCGCTCACCAGATGTTCCTCCAGGCGGCGGCCTCGGGGCTGGGCGGCGAGGACGACAGCGCGGTGATCAAGATCTTCCCGGGGATCGACCTGCCGAAGCCGGAGGATGGCTGACATGGGAATCCGGCTCGGCGCCATCGCCGACGACTTCACCGGCGCCACGGACCTGGCGAACAACCTGGTGCGCGCGGGGATGCGCGTGGTCCAGCTCATCGACGTCCCCGAGGACGGCGGGTACGGCCTCGCGGCGGACGCGGACGCGGTGGTGATCGCGCTCAAGTCCCGTACCGCGCCCGTCGCGGAGGCAGTGGCCGCCTCGCTGCGCGCGCTGGCGTGGCTGCGGGGTGCCGGGGCGGAGCAGGTGTACTTCAAGTACTGCTCGACCTTCGACTCGACCCCGGCCGGGAACATCGGGCCGGTCGCGGAGGCGCTGATGGACGCGCTGGGCACCGACTTCACGGTGGCCACCCCGGCGTTCCCGGACAACGGGCGCACCGTCTTCAAGGGCCATCTCTTCGTCGGGGACGTGCTGTTGAGCGAGAGCGGCATGCGGGACCATCCGCTGACGCCCATGACCGACTCCAATCTGGTCAAGGTGCTGGGCGCGCAGACCACGCGTCCGGTCGGGCTCATCGACCACGCGGTTCTCGCGGGCGGGGCCGGTGCCGTGCGGGCCCGCATCGCCGAACTCCGTTCCCAGGGCGTCGCGTTCGCGATCGTGGACGCGGTCTCCAACGACGACCTGGTGCGGCTGGGCGAGGCCGTGCGGGATCTGCCGCTGGTGACGGCCGGCTCGGGGCTGGCCATCGGGCTCCCGATGAACTGGGGGCTTCAACCATCCTCTGCGGCAGCCGAGTTGCCGCCCGCCTCCGGACACCGGGCCGTGATCTCCGGCTCGGTCTCCACGGCCACGAACGGCCAGGTCCGCGCCTTCCTGGACACCGGGCGCCCCGCGTTCGCCGTGGACCCCCTGCGCATCGCGGCCGGTGAGGACGTGGCCGGGTCGGCGCTGGCCTTCGCCGGGGCCCACCTCGCCGACGGGCCGGTGCTGATCTACTCCACCGAGGCCCCCGAGACGGTACGCGGGGTGCAGAGCAGGCTCGGTGCCGCCGAGGCCGGTGCGCTGGTGGAGGGGGCCCTGGCCGAGGTGGCGCGGGGACTCGTGGCGCGCGGGGTGCGCCGACTCGTCGTAGCCGGGGGCGAGACCTCGGGCGCGGTCGTCAAGGCGCTCGGCATCACCGGGCTCCGCATCGGCCCGCAGATCGATCCCGGCGTGCCGTGGTGCGCGGCCACCCTGCCCGAGGGGCAGACGCTCCATATCGCCCTGAAGTCCGGCAACTTCGGCGGCCCCGACTTCTTCTCCGCCGCGTTCGCCCTGCTGGAGCCGGCATGAGCGACCCGGTGGAGGAGGCCCGGTGCGAGATCGTCCGGGTGGGCACGAGCCTGTTCGCGCGGGGCTATGTCCACGCAAGCGCGGGCAACATCAGTGCCCGGATCGGCGACTCCCACCTGATCACCCCGACCGACGCCGCCCTGGGCTTCCTCGAACCCGGTCGGCTGGCCCTCGTCGACGCCGAGGGCGAGCAGCTCACCGGAGACCGCGCCAGCAAGACCCTCACCCTGCACCGCCGTGTCTACGCCGCCGATCCCACCGCCCGCTTCATCGTCCACACCCACTCCACGCACCTCGTCGGCCTGACCCTGGGCGGGGTGTGGCGCGCGGACGACGTGCTCCCGCCGCTCACCCCGTACTACGTGATGAAGGTCGGGCACGTCCCGCTCGTCCCCTACCACCGGCCCGGCGACCCGCGCGTGGCCGATCTGGTGACCGCCCGCATCGCCGAACGCGCGGCGCGCGGTACGCCGATCCGGGCCGTGCTGCTCGACCGGCTGGGCCCGGTCGTCTGGGGGCCCGACGCGGCCTCCGCCCTCGCCGTCCTCGAAGAACTGGAGGAGACGGCACGCCTGTGGCTGCTCACCGAGCGCAGGCCCACACCGCTCGCGGAACCCGAACTCGCCGAACTGCGGTCTGTGTTCGGCGCCCGCTGGTGAACCCCGATCCCCCGTCCCGAGAATCCCCCTGAGCCGCTCAAAGGATTCGCCATGTCCCTCCCCACGGTCGCCGCCGAAGCCGACCTCACCCGCGAGAACGCCGTCTTCCGCAAGGTCGTCCGGCGCATCGTCCCCTTCCTCGTCCTCGCTTACGTCGTCTTCTACCTCGACCGCGTCAACGTGGGCTTCGCCAAACTCCAGATGTCCACGGACCTGGGGTTCAGCGAGGCGTCGTACGGCCTGGGCGCCGGGCTGTTCTTCATCGGGTACTTCCTCTTCGAGGTCCCGTCGAACCTGCTGCTCCAGCGGGTGGGCGCCCGCACCTGGATAGCCCGGATCATGATCAGCTGGGGCGTGGTCTCGGCGGCGTTCGTGTTCGTCACCGACGAGACGACGTTCTACGTGCTCCGCTTCCTGCTGGGCGCGGCCGAGGCCGGGTTCTACCCCGGTGTCATCCTGTACTGCACCTACTGGTTCCCGTCCCACCGCAGGGCCCGCGTGATCGCGATGTTCATGTCGGCGATCCCGGTGGCGGGCATCTTCGGCAACCCGCTCTCCGGCTGGATCCTGGACACCTTCCACGGCACGGGCGGCTGGCAGGGGTGGCAGTGGATGTTCGCGCTGGAGGCGCTGCCGGCCCTCGCGGTCGGGGTGGCCACGCTGTTCTACCTGGACAACGGGGTGCGGGAGGCGAAGTGGCTCAGCGACGAGGAGAAGGACGTCGTGGAGCGGGCCCTCGCCGAGGACGCGGCGCACCGGACCGTGCACGGCAAGGTCCTGGACGGCTTCCGCGACCCCAAGGTGTGGCTGATGAGCCTCATCTATTTCTGCTTCATCATGGGCCAGTACGCGCTGACGTTCTGGATGCCGACCTTCGTGGAGTCCACCGGCATCAAGGGCAACCTGACCATCGGCGTGCTGAGTTCGGTGCCGTTCCTGGCCGCCCTGGTGGCGATGAACCTGTTCGGCCGCTCGGCCGACCGGCGCCGGGAACGCCGCTGGCATCTGGTGGTCCCCAGCCTCATGGGCGCCGTCGGCTTCACGCTGGCCGCCTCCTGGTCGGGCTCGACCGCGCTGTCCCTGATCGCCCTGTCCTTCGCGGCGGCCGGCGTGCTGACCTGCGCCCCGCTGTTCTGGTCGCTGCCCACCGCCTTCCTGGGCGGTACGGCGGCCGCGGCCGGGCTCGCCCTGATCAACTCGGTCGGCAACCTGGCCGGTTTCGCCAGCCCGTACATGATCGGCGCGCTGAGGGACAGCACCGGCTCGGCGTCCATACCGATGTACGTGCTGGCGTTCAGCCTCGTCGTGGGCGCCGCCGCCGTACTGACCACCAAGAAGGACGTCGTCAACCGCTGACCGGCGCCCCCCGGCGTCATGGGAGTGACCATGCCGAGGTTCGCAGCGAACCTGTCCATGATGTACACCGAGCACCCCTTCCCGGCCCGCTTCGCCGCGGCCGCCGCGGACGGCTTCGAGGCCGTCGAGTACCTCTTCCCGTACGCGTACCACCCGGCCGAGCTGCGCCGCCTGCTGGACGAACACGGCCTGCGGCAGGTGCTGTTCAACGCCCCGCCCGGCGACTGGGACGCGGGTGAGCGCGGTACGGCCGCGCTGCCCGGCCGGGAGTCCGAGACCCGAGCCGGGATCGAGCGGGCGCTGGAGTACGCGGTCGCGCTGGACTGTCCCCGGGTGCATGTGATGGCGGGGCTGCTGCCGTCCGGGGCGGCCCGCGACACCTATCTCGGCAACCTCGCCCGGGCCGCCGAGCGGGCCGGGGCAGCCGGGGTGGACCTCCTGATCGAACCGATCAACCACCGTGACATGCCGGGGTACTTCCTTAACCGGCAGGCCGAAGCGCACGCTGTCTTGAGGGAGTTGGGGGCCGACAACCTCAAGGTCCAACTGGACCTCTACCACTGCCAGATCACCGAGGGCGACCTCACCACGGCCCTGCGCCGGGACCTGCCGACCGGCAGGGTGGGGCATCTCCAGATCGCCGGCGTGCCCGACCGGCAGGAGCCCGACGCGGGCGAACTGAACATCGGCCATCTCTTCGGCGTAATAGACGAGTTGGCCTTCGAGGGGTGGGTCGGCTGCGAGTACCGCCCCCGTGCCGGGACGAGCGAGGGGCTCGGCTGGCTGCGCGACTACCGAGGAGCACACGCATGAGGATCGTCATCACCGGTGGTTTCGGCTTCCTGGGCCGCCAGGTGGCCGAACGGCTGCTGGAGACGCGGACGTTCCGGGGTGAGCCCGTGGAACGGCTCGTGCTGGCCGACCTGTTCGCACCGGAGGCGTCGCCGCTTGCCGACGATCCGCTGGTGGAGGTCGTCCGGGGTGATCTCACCGAGCGGCTGGCCGAGTTGTTCGCCGAGCCGGTGGACGCGGTGATCCATCTGGCCTCCGCCGTGTCGGCCGAGTGCGAGGCCGACTTCGATCTCGGCATGGCGGCCAACGTGGACACCACACGCACGCTGCTGGAAGCGGCCCGCGCCCAAGCTGCCGCCGGGGGTCCGGTCGTACGGCTGCTGTTCTCCAGCAGTGTCGCGGTGTACGGCCCGGACCCGGCGCTGCCGCTGCCGGAGCTGGTCAGCGAGGCCACGCTGCCGACCCCGCGGTCCAGTTACGGGGTGCAGAAGTTCGTCTGCGAGCAGCTCGTCGCCGAGTACACGCGAAAGGGGTTCGTGGACGGGCGGGTGGCCCGGCTGATGACCGTGTCGGTGCGGCCGGGCCGGCCGAACGCCGCTGCCTCGGGGTTCCTGTCCGGCGTCGTCCGGGAGCCGCTGGCCGGGCTGCCTGCCGTCTGTCCGGTCGACCCCGCCCTGCGGGTGGCGCTGGCCTCGCCCCGGCGCACGGTCACGGGCATCCTCCGGGTCGCGGAGCTGGAGCGCGGCGAGGGCCCCGGTCAGCTCGACGGCCGGCTCCCGGTCAACCTGCCCGCGCTGACGGTCTCGGTCGCGGAGATGCTCCGGACCCTTCGCCGGGTGGCCGGGGACGCCGTGGCGGACCTCGTGACCGTCGCGCCCGAGCCCGCCGTGGAGGCCATCGTGGGGTCCTGGCCGGCCGACTTCGACAACGCCCGCGCCGCCACACTCGGGCTGGCGGCCGACCCGGACTTCGAGTCGGTGGTCCGGGAGTACCTGGCCGACCACGCCGACGCGGTGACCGCCGTCACCGCGCCGGCGGCGGGGCCGCGGAACGCCGGTCGATAGACTGAAAAGCATGTTTTCCAAGGTGAGCGGTCCGATACGGCTCGCGGACCGGGTCGCCGCGATACTCGCGGAGGAGATCGAGTCCGGGCGGCTCGCCGAGGGCGACAAACTGCCCACCGAGGTCGCGCTGGTCAAGCAGCTGGGCGTGAGCCGTACGGTCGTCCGCGAGGCGGTGTCCCGGCTGCGCAACGCGGGCCTGGTCGAGCCGCGCCAGGGCCTCGGGGTCTTCGTCCTGCCCCGGCGCACCCGGCCGCTCGACCTGGAGGCGGAATCACCGGGCACCAAGTCCAAGGTGCTCCAGATCGTCGAGGTCCGCGCGGCCTTGGAGGGCGAGGCGGCGGCCCTGGCCGCGACACGTGCCACGCCGGACGACATCGCCCGGATGCGGCTGGCGCTGGCCGCGCTGGACACGGCGGTCGCCGCCGGCGGTGACGGCGTGGACGAGGACCTCGCCTTCCACCGCACCATCGCGGAGTCCACCGGCAACCCGGTCCTCGTCCAGACGGTCCGCTACCTGGGCGAGGTCGCCCGGGGCGGCATCCGGGTCACCCGCGCCAACGAGGCCCGCCGCACCGACTTCCTGGAGGCGGTCCGCGCCGAGCACCACGCCATCCTGGCCGCCGTGGAGTCCCACGACCCCGAGGCCGCCCAGTCCGCGGCCCGCCTCCACCTCCGCCACGCGGCCGCCCGTCTCCAGGACGCGGACGACCGCTTCTGGACGGAGACCGACGAACTGGACGTGGGTCTGAGCGGCGCGCCGTGATCTACGTCATTCCGGGCAATCCGCGGAATTTGTTCCACCCTCTGAAAGGTTGGTGTTTACATCTGATCGTCGAGGATGCGAGGCACCCGTGAACCACTCCCCCACCGAGCAGGCCGCCGACACCGTCGCCCGGCTGCGCGGCACGTTCCGTACCGGGCGGACCAAGTCCGTCGAGTGGCGCAAGGAGCAGCTGCGCAGGCTGCGCGCGATGCTGACCGAGCACGGGGACGACCTCGCCGCCGCCCTCCACGCCGACCTGGGCAAGAGCGCCACCGAGGCGCACCGTACGGAGATCGACTTCACGGTCCGCGAGATCGACCACACCCTGGAGCACCTGGACGAGTGGCTGCGCCCCGAGCCGGCCCCGGTCCCCGCGCACCTCGGCGACGACGCCACGGCCTGGACGCAGTACGACCCGCTCGGCGTCGTCCTCGTCATCGCCCCCTGGAACTACCCGGCCCAGCTTCTCCTGGCCCCCATGGTCGGCGCCCTCGCGTCGGGCAACGCGGTCGTGGCCAAGCCGAGCGAGCTGGCCCCGGCGACCTCGGCCGCGCTGGCCGAGCTGATCCCGGCCTACCTCGACACCGACGCGGTCGCCGTGGTCGAGGGCGGCATCCCGGAGACGACGGCCCTGCTGGCCCAGCGCTTCGACCACATCTTCTACACCGGCAACGGCACGGTGGGCCGTGTCGTCATGCGGGCGGCGGCCGAGCACCTCACCCCGGTCACGCTCGAACTCGGCGGCAAGTCGCCGGCGTTCGTCGACCGCGACACCGACCTCGACGTGGTCGCCGACCGGCTGGCGCGCGGCAAGTTCCTCAACGCCGGGCAGACCTGCGTCGCCCCCGACTACGTCCTCACCGACCCGGAGACCGCCCCCGCCCTGGAGGCGGCGCTCGTCCGCGCGGTCGAGGGCCTCTTCGGCACCGACCCGGCGGCCTCGCCGGAGTACGGCCGCATCGTCAACGAGCGCCATTTCGACCGGCTTTCCGGCTTGCTGGACTCCGGCAGGGTGGCGGTCGGCGGGGGCAGCGACCGTACGGACAAGTACATCGCGCCGACCGTGCTGGCCGATGTCGCGCCCGACGCGCCGGTGATGCAGGAGGAGATCTTCGGGCCGATCCTCCCGATCGTCACCGTGCCGGACCTGGACGCGGCGGTGGACTTCATCAACGACCGCGACAAGCCGCTCGCGCTGTACGTCTTCGCCGACTCCGACAGCACCCGCGACCGCATCGCCGCCGAGACCTCCTCCGGCGGTCTCGGCCACGGCCTCCCCCTCGCCCACCTCACCGTCTCCGACCTCCCCTTCGGCGGTGTCGGCGAGAGCGGCATGGGCAACTACCACGGCCGCTACTCCCTCGACACCTTCAGCCACCGCAAGGCGGTACTGAGCAAGCCGCTGGGCTGAGCAACGCTGCGCCGGGGGCGGGTGCGCGTAATCGTGTTGACCGCCCCCGGTAGGCAGTGCTGAAGTCGGCCCGTGGACAGCATCCCCGCCAACCGGCGGCTCTGGAACCGGATCAGCAGCGCCTACCAGTCCGAGCACGACCCGCAGATCGGCGCCGCCCCCCGGCTGTGGGGCATGTACTCCATCCCGGACGCGCGTCTGGGCGCCCTGGGCGACGTCACCGGCAAACGCGTCCTCGAACTAGGCTGCGGCGCCGGCCAGTGGTCCAGGGCGCTCGCGGCCGAGGGCGCGGACGTGGTCGGACTCGACCTGTCCGAAGCCCAACTCGCGGCGGCGGCCCGCGCGATGGGACCGGCCCGCTACCCGCTGGTGCAGGCCGCCGCCGAACAACTCCCCTTCGCCGCGGAAAGCTTCGACCTCGTCTTCTGCGACTTCGGCGGCCTCAGCTGGGCACCCCCGCACCTCGCCGTCCCCCAGGCCGCACGCGTCCTCCGCCGAGGCGGCCGCCTGGTCTTCAACGTGGCCAGCCCCTGGTTCGAAGCCTGCTACGACGAAGCGGCCGCCCGCGTGACCACGACACTCCAGCGCGACTACTTCGGCCTGAACACCATCGCCGAAGACGACGAAGCGACCAGCTACGTGCTCACCTACGGCGACTGGATCAGAGTCCTCCGCGACGCGGACCTCGTCATCGACGACCTCGTAGAACCCCGCCCCGCCCCCGAAACCCCCAACGGCTACAACCAGACCACCCCACCCGACTGGGCCCACCACTGGCCGGCAGAACTACTCTGGCTGACCCGTAAACCGTGAGGAACCCGTGTCACACCCGGCTCCGCTCACCCCTGAGGAGCAGCTCGCCGACGCGAAGAAGCTGCTGAGCCTTCCCCATGTCGTCGTGATCTGCGGCTCCACCCGCTTCATGGCCGAGATGACCGAGGCGGATCTACGCGAGACCACAGCCGGAAAGATCGTCGTCAAGCCGGCCTGCGACATGAAGTCGCCGCACGAACTCTGGTCCGACCCTGTCGAGGCCGAGGCGCTGAAGGCTCGACTCGACGACCTGCACCGGGCGAAGATCCGGCTCGCTGACGAGGTGCTCGTGGTCGGCGACTACATCGGAGACAGCACCCGGGCCGAGATCTCCTACGCCCGCTCGCTGGGCAAGCCCGTACGGTTCACGCACCCCGAGGTCGACCCCGCCGCCTGACCGCCTCGGGGTGGCTCCGAGAGGCACTTACAGGCCCCCTGGGATCGGCCATCTAGCCAGCCGGCAGCCGGCGTCGTGCCGCCTCCACGCTGTCCCCACCGTTGGTGTTGAAGGCGACGGCGGCCTGGGGGGCGTGGTGGTGGGTGAGGTTGATGATCTGCTCGAACAGGGGCAGCAGTTGCTCGGTCTTGCGGATGCCCCCGCCGATCACCACAACGTCCCACGCCCTCGCGGCCAGCGCCGGGAAGAGGACGGAAGCCATACGGCCAACCTACCCGTCTCCAACCGCCGGACGGCAATTTCACAGCGGCGCGAACACGCTGACACCGCCCGTGAATGCCGCTAACTTCCTGGCTGACTTCATGCCTTCGCATGAGCCGACAGGGGAGGGACGTTCGGTGTTTTCCAAGAAAGTGCTGCCCAGAGGGCTGGGGAGAGCGGCGGCCGCGGTGACGGCGATGACGGTCGTCGGGGTGATGGGTTCGGCCACGACCGCCAGCGCCGGGGCGAGTTGCGGCATCGGGGGATGTTCGTCCTCCGTGAACGACACCGCCCTGGGCGGGACCGCGCTCAAGAACTGGTGCCGCGGCGGCGACAGCACCGGCTCGTGGACCGCCACGCAGCCGACCTGCTCCAGCGACGGCGTGGCGCAGACCACGTACTACCTCTCGCCCAACGGCGGCCACACGCCGTACAAGGAGGACTGGGACACCCTGCGCATCGACGCCGGGTACTGCTACAAGGTCAAGTTCGTCATCGACCTGGCCCCCGACTTCACCAAGACCTACGACCGCCGGGGCACGTCGGCCGCCTATGTGAAGGCGTCGGACAACGCGGACGCCCACATCGTCGGCCAGAGCTCCAGCTCCTGCCCGTGACCGCGCGGGCCGGCGCGTAGGACCGCCGTCGGCGGACGACCGGTGAGCCGTCCGCCGTCGGCAGTCAGTGGGCGCCAACCCGGGCGTCCACGCGCGGAGTTGCCTCATGCCTCCGTACCGACGGCACCGCCAGCACCACCCCCACCGCCGTCACCTGCCACAGCACCCCGAACCCCAACAGCCGCCCCACACCCACGACTCCCGAGACCGGCCCGGCCAGCGCCAGCCCGAGCGGCCCGAGCGCGAAGGCCCCCAGACTGTCGAACGCGCTGATACGCCCCCGCACCTCCGCCGGGACATCCCGCTGGATGACGGTCGCCGCGAGGGTGGTGCACACGGCCGCACCGATCCCCGCGAGGAAGGCCGCGCCCACCACCCACGTGAGAGGCAGCCGCGTCGCCAGCGCGGCCACCGGGGCCGCCCACCCGGCGGACGCGGCGACGGACCAGGCCAGCCCCCGCCTGGGACTCCGCCCCAGCAGCAGCACCCCACCGACGATCGCCCCGACGCCCTCCGACGCCAGCACCAACCCCCACGCCGACGCCCCACCGAGCCGTCGCTCGGCGATGGCCGGCCCCAGCACCAGGAACGGCGCCCAGAGGAAGAAGTTGAAGAGGCCGATGTGGAGCGTGGTGACCCACAGCCAGGTACGCGAGGTGAACTCCCGCCAGCCCTGCCCGAGTTCACCGGACAATCCCCGCCCGGAAGTCTGGGCGCGCACCTCCGGCATGCCCACCAGAGCCACCACACTCACGCCGTAACTCACCGCGTCGACCGCCACCACCGTCCCCGCGTCGAAGGCGGCGACAAGCACACCGGCCAGCGCCGGTCCCACGATCGAGGCCAGGGGGCGAGCCATCGCCAACAGGGCATTGGCATCCGCGAGTTCCTCAAGCGGCACGAGTCCGGGGACCTGTGCCGACAGCCCCGGCATGAACCCTCCCTCACCCACCCCGAGCAGCACCGCCAGCACGACGACCTCCCAGATCCGCACACTGCCGGTGAGCAGGAGCAGGGCCAGCACAGCCTGCGAGCCGAACCGGAGCACGTCCGCCGCCAGCATGACCGTGCGGGCCCCGAGCCGGTCGGTGAACACACCCCCGAGCAGCAGCACGACCAGTACCGCGACGATCCGCGCCGCCATCACCCCGCCGACGGCATCGACTCCACCACCGGGGAGCCGCAGCACGGCGAACGTCGTGGCGATCGTGTTCATCCCCGAACCGAGCAGCGACGTGGTCTGCCCCAGCAGGAAGCGCCGGAAACGGGCATGCCGCAGCACGCGCAGCCGGTGAGTACCGAGTCTCATGAATCCGCACCCTGCCCGCGCCCGGCAATTCACCGCAAGAGTTTCCGCGAATAATTACCGCCGATTCAAAGAAAAGCTCCCGACTTCGCTCATTGGCGCAGTAAATGGCGCGTGTTTACTGCAATACGCCTGCTGGTAAGTTCAGTCACCGAAACCCCGGGTGTTCTCCAGAAAACTCATTTACTGCGGGTAGGCAACATGAGCAAGGATCATCCGGCGCCAGTGGAATACGGCGCCGCCGTCGACCGCTACCTCACCGCAGCGGGCCTCGGCACCGCGTCCCGCCGTATCTACCGCATCTCTTTGCTCGGCTGGGCCTGGCCCCTGGTCGGCCGGCGCACCCCCACCGGCCGCGACCGCAGAGGCGTCCACCCTCCGGCCGTCCCCCTCGCCTCGCTGGACGACCCGGGGACCCCGGAACGCCTGCGCCGAGGACTGGCCGACCGCTCCACCACCGCACGACCGAGCACACTCATACGCGAGTTGGCCTGCCTCCGCGCAGCCACGGCATGGTGGCTCACCCAGGGCTGGATCACCACGGACCCGGCCCTGGACCTGACCCAGCCACCCGCACCGGCCCCACTCCGGCCCCCGGACCGCGCCCGAGCCGCACTGGCCCTGCGAGCCCCCCTCAGAGAGCTGACGCTGTGGTACTTCCTCCACGAGTCCCGAGCGCCCGTGGAACACGTACTCGCCCTGGACATCGCCCACTTGGACCTTCTGGCCCGCCACACCAAGCGGGGCGTGACGACCCGCCTGAGCTGGGGCGAGGGCACAGCCCGACTCCTCCCCCTCCTGCTCGCCGGCCGCACAGAGGGCCCGGTGTTCGTCACCGCCCGTCGGGCCCCCGCCGCCACACCCCCGGCCGACCGCTGCCCGGTGACCGGCCGTGGCCGGCTCTCCTACCGCCGGGCTGCGGAACTCTTCACCGCCGCGACCAGGCCGCTCGACCCGTCAGGGCACGGTTGGACCCTGCTGGCCCTGCGCGAGCGCGCCGGACGGGCGACGCCCTGACCTACCCGGGTCCGTCCAGCAGCGCCCTCAACTGGTGAAGCCGCACGGCCAGATGGAGCCGCAGCGCGGAGTCGGCCGAGCGCCAGCCGGTGCCGAGGAGGGCCGTGATGCGGTCCAGGCGCTTCAGGAGGGTGTTGGGGTGCACATGGAGTGCGTGAGCGGCCCGGCCGAGGTTTCCGGAGTGGGCGAAGTAGGCGGCGACGGTGCTGACGAGGTCGGTCGAGCGGCGCCGGTCGTAGTCGAGGAGGGGGCCGAGGGAGTCGGTGACGAACCCCTCCAGCTCCTGCGCCCGCCGAAGGTCGAAGACGAGCCCGTACATCGCGTACCGGCGTGTGGTGGCGCCCCGGTCGGTCTCGCCGAGGCTGCGCATGACGTCGAGGCAGCGTACGGCCAGCGTGAAGGAGTGGGCGCGGTCGTGCCCGGTGATCCGGTCGGCGACCACGAGCACCGGCGTACCGAGCCTGCGGCGCAGCCGTTGGTGCAGCGTGCGCACCGCGGCCTCGGCGTCGTCGGCGCGGAGCAGCATCGTCGCGCGGCCCAGGTATTCACCCGCCAGACCGGACAACTCCGCTGAGGCGCCGTGCAGTTCGCGGACGATGTCGGCGGCGGACCGGTCGGGGCAGTCGGCGGTGACCAGGACATCGAGCCGGTCGACGTCGACGCCCCGGGCGAGGGCGCGGTCCCGCAGTGCCGGATGGACGGGCTGGAGCGGCGGGTGGGACAGCAGCTCCATGAGGAGTTCGCCCCGTACCCGCTCCTCGGCCTCCACGCGGGCGTCACGCAGGAGCGCCAGCAGGCCGGTGATCTGGGCGGAGCGCTCCAGCATCCGGACGTCCGCCGATTCCGTGACCGCCCGCCGCCGCAGGGACAGGGAGCCGAGGTGGCTGCCCCCGGCCTGGATGGCGGCCACACTGAGGACCGTACCGTCGGCACCCTCGCCGTGGACGCACCGGCCGGTCCGGCGCGCCTGCGCGAGCAACTCCTGCTCCAGATGGGGATCTTCACCCGCGCTCGCCGCGCCGGAGGACCGGGTGGCCACGATCTCGTCGTCCCGGTCCCGGATGGTGACCACGCCCTCCAGGTGGTCGACCAGCGACTGCGCGATGTCGTCCGGTCCGCCCCCGGTCAGCACCACATGGGTGAGTGCCTCGTGCACGGCGGCGGCCCGTTCCATCGTGGTGACCTGGTCCTCGATGACGCGGTAGGCGTCCTGGAGCCGCTGGAGCGCCACCCGGCTCTCGTCGTACAGCCGGGCGTTGTTGAGCGCGATCGCGGCGTGATCGGCGAAGGCGCTGAGGAGGGCGACCTCGTCCTTCTCGAAGGGGCGCTCGGTGCGGTCGGCGGCGAAGAGGACGCCGATCACGCGGTCACCGACCAGGAGCGGGACACCGAGCAGGGCCACCAGCCCCTCGTCGGAGACCAGCCGGTCGAAGACGGGGTCACGGTGGAAGCCGTCGGCGTGGCGGTAGTCGCTCACCCAGACGGGCGCCCGGCTCTCGATCACCCAGCCGCCGAGTCCCGCCCCGGCGGGCATGCGCGCCGAGGAGAACTCCGAGGAGATGGTGCCGGCCGACGCGCTGAGGGCGAGCGCGCCGGACGCGTCGCGGAGCGAGAGGTAGACGAAGTCGCTGCCGATCAGCTCGTGCGCCGCCCGGACGATGGACGGCAGCACCTCGTCGACCTCACCCAGCACCGTCAGCGAGCGGGCCGTGGCGTACAGGCTGCTCAGCTCGCGTTCGCGGCGCAGCCGGTAGGCGGCGAGTTCGCCCTGCCCGCCCTCGCCTGCGAGCTCGGGATCGCTGTGTGCCATGGCTCGCCTTCAACGGGAAGGGAGGTGGTGGATTCACCCACCCTTGAGGTGCGAGGAGTGTAGCGAATCCCCATCTCCCAAAGCGCTTGCTCAGCCCTACTCTCGCCCCACACAGAGCTGTGACACATGTCCCGACCGGCCGGCGGGCGTCCCCGCACACACCCCTGACCAGAACCGGAGGGATGCCTCCCATGGCCTCATCCGCGCAGGCCCCCGTCCAGGGCGACGGCTCCGATCCCGCCACCGTGCCCGTACGCCGCACCAACTGGAAGCTGCTGGCGGCCGGGCTGATCGGCAGCTCGATCGAGTGGTACGACTTCTTCCTCTACGGCACGGCGGCGGCGCTGGTCTTCCCGCACGTCTTCTTTCCGCACTCGTCCGCGTTCATGGGCACGCTGCTCTCCTTCAGCACCTTCTGGGCCGGGTTCGTGGCCCGGCCACTCGGCGGGCTGCTCGCCGGTCACTTCGGGGACAAGCACGGCCGCAAGCCCACGGTCGTGGCCTGTCTGATCGGCATGGCCGCCGCCACGTTCCTCATCGGCTGTCTGCCCAGCGCCGCGAGCGTGGGCGTGCTCGCACCGGTGCTGCTGGTGCTGCTCCGCTTCGTCCAGGGCGCGGCGGCGGGCGGCCAGTGGGGCGGCATCGCCCTGCTGCTGACGGAGTCGGCGCACCCCAAACGCCGTGGATTCGCGGGCACGTTCGGGCAGACGAGCGTCCCGGTCGCGGTCATCATCGTGAACCTCGTCTTCACCACGACCGGCTCGGTCATATCGAGCGACGCGTTCCTCGACTGGGGCTGGCGCGTGCCGTTCCTGCTCAGCGCGGTCATGTTCCCGGTCGTCCTGCACATCCAGAACAAGGTCGAGGACACCCCGGACTTCCGCGAACTGAAGGAAGCGGCCGCCCGCAGGCCGGAGGCGTCCGTGGTCCGCGCCCCGCTGGCCGACGCCGTACGCCGCAACTGGCGCACTGTCCTGCTCGGTTGCGGCACCCTGTCCGCCACCAACAGCCTCTTCTACGTGAGCATCACCGGTCTGCTCAGCTACGGCACGACGACCCTGCACATGGACCGCGACTCCCTCCTCACGGTCACCCTGCTCAGCTCGGCCCTGATGGCCGGGATACTCCCCTACGCGGGCCGCCTCTCCGACCGCTTCGGCCGCCGCAGACTGATCCTGGTCGGCGGACTGGGCGTGGCCGCCTGGGCGTTCCCGTACTTCGCGCTGGTGGGCACGGCCTCGGCGCCGTTGGTCTTCGTCGCGGTCACCGTCGGCTTCCTCTTCCAGGGGCTCACCTACGGCCCGATGGCCGCGTTCCTCGGTGAGCTGTTCGCGCCCAACGTCCGCTACTCCAGCGCCTCTTTGGCCTACCAGCTCTCCGCCATCGTGGTCAGCGGCGGTACGCCGATCCTGATGACCACCATCATCGCGAAGACCGGGGCGACCACGCTGGTCGCCGCCTACATCGCCCTGATGGGCCTGATCACCTTCGCCAGCGCGTGGTTCCTGCCCGAGACGAACCCGGCCGAGGTGCGCCGCGACCCCGACGCGCTGCCCGGAGCGCAGCTCTACTCCTGACCGGCCGGAATCCCCAACGACGAGGAGACACAGTCATGTTCACCCCCGAACCGGGGTTCCCGCTCGGTGACATCCCCGCAGCCCACGCGGCCGGACGCCCCGACGCCTTGGCCGTCCGCGCCGGCGACACGGAGCTGACCTGGGAGGAGCTGTACCGGGCGAGCGACGCCGTCGCGCGCGGCCTGCATCGCGCCGGTGTCGAGCGCGGGCACATCGTCCCCCTCATGCTGCCGAACGGCGTGGACGTCGTGGTGGCGGCCTTCGCCTGCCTCAAACTCGGCGCGATCCCGCAGCCGTTGTCGACCAGGCTGGCACCGGCCGAGGAACGGGCGATACTCGCCCTGTCCGAACCACCGGTCGTCGTGGGCCTCCAGGAGAGCCCGGCCAACCGGACGACGACCGTCGCCGCATTGCGCCGACTGGGCGCAGAGGAGGCCGAGTTGCCCACCGAGGTCGGCCCCTCGTGGAAGGCGCCCACCTCGGGTGGTTCGACCGGCCGGCCGAAGATCATCCTGTCCGGGGCGGAGGGAGCGTTCAACCCGTTCGACATGGAGGCATGGGGACTGCGCCCCGGCGAACAGTCCCTCGTCACCGCCCCCGTCCATCACAACGCCCCCTTCTCCACGGCGATGACGACCCTGTTCAACGGCGGGACCGTCACCCTGCTGGAGCGCTTCGACGCCGAACGGGTCCTGGCCGAGGTGGAACGGCACGCGATCACCTGGGTGTATCTGGTGCCGACCATGATGCGCCGCATCCTGGCCCTCCCGGCACCGGTCCGCGACCGCTACGACCTCTCCTCCCTCGTCTCGGTCTGGCACTGCGCCGAACCCTGTCCGCCCGCGACCAAGCAGGCGTGGATCGACTGGCTGGGCGCGGACCGGATCTGGGAGCTGTACGCGGGCACCGAGGCCCAGGCCGGCTGCACGATCTCCGGCACGGAGTGGCTGGCGCACCGGGGCTCGGTGGGCCGTCCCACCTGGGGCGAGATCAAGATCGTGGGTCTGGACGGCACACCGGTCACCGGGCCCAAAGTCCCCGGTGAGATCTTCATGCGGGTCGCGGAGGGCAAGCCGCCGGCCTTCCGGTACCTGGGGGCCGAGGTCCAGGAGACCGGCGGCTGGTCGACGCTCGGCGACATCGGCGAGTTCGACGCGGACGGCTATCTGTACCTCCACGACCGCCGCTCCGACATGCTCCTGGTCGGCGGGGTGAACGTGTACCCCGCCGAGATCGAGGGCGCCCTCACCGAGCATCCGCACGTCCTGTCCAGCGCGGTCATCGGCCTGCCGGACCCGGACCGGGGCAACCGCGTCCACGCCATCGTGCAGATCGAGGAGGGGCGTACGACCACCCCGGAGGAGCTCACCGACTTCCTGGCCGCCCGGCTGTCGCCCCACAAGCGGCCGAGATCGCTCGAGTTGGTGACGGAGCCGCTGCGGAGTGCGGCCGGGAAGCTGCGGCGCTCGGCGTTGCGGGCGGAGCGCCTGAACTAGTTGGTTACGGAGGCGAGTTCACCGAAGAGCCGGTTCGCCGACTCCGAGGTGAACTGCCGCTGGAGTTCCGCGCGGGCGACCAGCTTGCGGAACTCCCCCGCCTGCGTGGTGTTCCCGGCGTTGTGCATGACGTGGGTGATCCAGGTGGCGAACGCCTGGTAGTTCCAGATGTGCGGCAGGCAGGTCGCGGAGTAGCCGTCGAGCAGGCTCGTGTCGCCGTCCCCGGCCCAGCGGAGGACGGCGTGGGCGAACACCTCGGCGTCGTGCAGGGCGAGGTGGATGCCCTTGGCGCTCATCGGCGGCACGATGTGGGCCGCGTCCCCGAGCAGATACAGGTTGCCGTAACACATGGGGTCGAACACCACACTGCGCAGCGGCACTATGTGGCTGCTGACGATCTCGCCGCGCGCCACCGTCGTCCCGAACCGGGCTTCCAGTTCGCTCCAGACGCGTGCGTCCGGCCACTGCTCGGGGGTGTCGTCCACGGCGCACTGGAGGTAGACGCGGGTGGCGTGCGGGCCACGCGGGATCAGCCCGGCGAGGCCGCGCGAGTGGATCGCCATGCCGGACGGGTTCGTGGGGACGGCTGCCAGGACACTGAGCCACGAGTACCCGTACCGGTGGGAGTACTCGGTGAGGACGCCGGCCGGGACGGAACGCCGGCTGACGCCGTGGAAGCCGTCGCACCCGGCGATGAGGTCGCACTCGACGGTTCTGGCCGTGCCGTCGGGATCCTGGTACCGGACCCGGGTGTGGCCGTGGGTGCGGCCGCGGGTGTGGTCGCCCTCTATGTTCTCCAGCACCACATCGGCGGCCTCGTACCGCAGGTCGCCGCCCATACGCAGGTAGGCGTCGGTGAGGTTGCGGACGAGGACCTGCTGCGGGCAGTAGAGGCTCTCGTTGCCGTCGTCGTCCATGTCGATCGGCATCGCATCCCCGTCGATGAAGAAGGCGCCCTCGCTCTCGGGTATCGGGGTGCCCTCCAGCACCTCGCCGAGCCCCCACTCGCGGAGCATGCGCACGCCGAACGCGTCGACGGTTCCCGCGCGTTGACACTGCTCGACGTAGGAGCGGCTGTGCTTCTCCAGTACGACGCAGTCGACGCCGTTGCGCAGCAGGAAGTTGCCGAGCGCCAGACCGGCGACACCGGCTCCGACGATGGCCACGGGTGTTTTCGACATGGGTCTACAAGCCTCCGTGCTCAGGGGATGTCGAGGGACTGCCCCCACTCTGGAGCCGGAGCCGGACCGCGTACCACCGGCATAGCGACAGCGGATACCGGAAACCCGCCAACCTACCGCCTGCCGCGCAGCTCCGCCTGATAGCGCCCCGGGGTCTGCCCGACCACCTCGGTGAACGCGTCGATGAAGCTGGAGGGGTTGGACCAGCCGCACACCATCGCGGTGTCGGTGACCGACAGGCCGTCGGTGAGGTGGGCCAGGGCGTGATGGATGCGCAGGGTGGTGCGCCAGCGGTGGAAGCTCATGCCCAGCTCGGTGTGGAACAGCCTGCTCAGCGTGCGTTCACCGGCCCCGGCCGCGCGGCCCAGCTCGGCCAGGGTGGCAGGACGGGCGGGGTCGGCGTGCAGGAGGTCGGTGACGGCGCGCAGCCGGTCGTCGCGCGGTTCGGGCAGGTGCAGTGACCGCTCGGCGGTGTCGGCCAGCTCGTCCATGACCACGGCGAGCAGGCGGCCGTGGGCACCGGGGCGGCTCTCGGTCCGGTCGGTCAGCACGAGCACCGCCTCGCGCAGCAGCGGGCTGACCGCGAACACGCTTGGCTGCTTGGAGAGTTGGGTGCACAGTTCCGGCGGGACGCTGAGCACACGGGTGTCGGTACGGCCGTAGAAGCGGTGGGAGTGGGCGAAGCCCGGTGGTGTCCAGGTCAGGCGGTTGGCCGGGGCGACCCAGGTGCCTTGCTCGGTGGTGGTGGCGAGTACACCGGCTGCCGCGTAGACGAACTGGCCATGGGGGTGGGAGTGGGCGTCGAGGTGATAGCCGTGCGGCAGCCATCCGGCCCCGCGCAAGGGCACGTCCACCGACTCGGGCAGGGCGGGGCGGTTCTCCGGCATCACCCGAGAGCGTACCGCCGTTCCCGACGCTCACTCATTCGGCCGATGGGTCGGATCGCCGTAAATCAATTTCCGCCACTTACGCTGCGAAAACCCCCAGCAGGCGCCTCTCCATCGGAGATCACCCATGAACGACCAGCAGAATGCGAAGGAATTTCCCCGGCGGCAGTTCGTCGCCGTCTCCGGTGCCGTCGGCGCCGGAACGCTCCTGGCCGGCGCGGCCGCGATGAGCGGCGGCACGGCCGTGGCGGCGAGCGGTGTCACCGCAGGTCCGACCCCCGACTCGTGTCCCACCACGCCTCCCCCGGGCGGCACCGGTCCGTGCCCGCCGGCCAGCCTCCAGGGCATCTGCGGCCGGCCCACGGACAACGACCCGCTGTGGCACGACGTCCAGTACTGCACCAGCGGAATCGTCCCCCCGCCGCCGCAGCCCAAGCCGGACTGCCTGAAGATGACTGCGAATTACGTCGTGCTGCACGGAAAGCCGGAGACCACGCACAACTATCTCCTGCTCCCGGCGTGCCGTGTGACGGGCATCGAATGCCCGTACCTCGTGACCAGCGGCCCGCCGAACTACTGGCACGAGGCGTGGGAGAACGCGCGCAGCGGCGGCGATGTCCCCGTGCAGTACCCGAACATCGGCCTGGGTATCAACTCGCAGGGCGCCCGGCGCTTCAACCAGCTGCACATCCACATGGCCGGCGTCCGGGCGAGCACCCAGCGGCGCCTCCAGGAGCTTGAGTCGCAGGGCCGTATGGCCACGTCGCCGTCGCAGTGGGGGAACCCGGCCAACCAGGCCGCCGTCACGGGCTCGGCGGGCGACCGCGTGTACCGCATCCTCCGGCTCCCCAACCTGCGGGACAACCTGTTCGGCCTGCTCAACACGAACGTGGTGCGGCCCAACTCTCTGAGCATGGCCAACCAGACGATGATCGTGGTCCCGAAGATGACCGCCACCGGGTTCGCCGGCGCCTTCTACGTCCTCAACAGCGACACGTCGATCCACGATGGCACGAGCACATGCGACTACCTGCTCGTGTATAGCTGACGCACATGTGCTGGGCGACCACTCCTAGTCGCCCAGCGCCTCGCCGGCCCGCTCCTCCAGGACTCCCGCCAGGGCCGATGCCACGAGGGCGACGGTGCGGTCCTGGTCGTGGGCGAGTCGGCGCAGGATCTCCAGCGGGACGGTGCCCTCCAGTTCGACCAGCGCCTGGATCAGACGGACGCGGGTCGCGGTGTCGGCTTCGGGGGCGTCCAGCCGACCGGCCAGGAGTGTGGTGATCCTGGTAGCGGAAGCGGGGTCCCGGGAGAGGACTCCCAGCGCCTCCGCCGCGTCCACGTCGTTGGTGCCGTCCACCACCATGCGGACGAGGGTGGGTACGGCCGCCGCCACGCCGTGTGCGCCCAGGGCGAGTGCGGCTTGTCTGCGGACGGGGGCGTCCGGGTCGTCCAGCCGGTCCGTGAGGACTTCGATCGCGCCCGGCGTCTCCGCCATCCCGGCGATCGCCAGTACCGCCCGCCGCCGGATCTCGACATCCTCCGACCGCGCGGCTGCCGCCAGCGCCGCCACACCGTCGTCGCCCGTACGGGCCAGGGCCCAGCGCAAGGCGCCCGCGACGTGCGGGTCGGACTCGCCCAGTACGGCCCCGGCCAGCAGCTCCGCCGGAACCGGCATGCCGTCCGGCCGGGTGAGGACGGCCTGCTGTCTGCGGGCGGCGCTGGTCGAGTCCAGTTCCCGCATGAGTTCCACGACGCGGAGCACGTCCTGCCAGCCGGTGGGTGCGGAGGCGTCGATGACCCGAAGCCGGTCGAGCAGCTCCCGCTCGCGCGCCAGGCGTTCCTCCGCCCACAGGATGAGGTCGCCGACCAGGGCGGACGGCGTGAACCCCGGGTCCTCCAGCGCCCGTCCGATCTGCTTGAGCGACAGCCCGAGCGACCGCAGGCTCTCCACATGGAAGATCCGGCGGACGTCATCGGCCGAGTACTCCCGGTACCCGCCGACGCTCCGCCCGCTCGGCCGCACCAGCCCCAGCGCGTCGTAGTGCCGCAGCATCCGCGCACTCACCCCGGACCGACGAGCCACCTCCCCGATCAGCAACGTACGGCCTCCTATGCCTCCGCGGCCCCGCGCTCCGGGCCGAGTACGACCGTACGCTTCGCCTCCTCGATGGCCGCGTCGAAACCGGCCTCCGGGTTCCGCCGCAGTACCTCGGTGGCGCGCGCGTGGGTCGACACGGCGGGGTCCGGGTGGCCGGCGGCCCGCTCCAGCGCGGGCCGGCTCGCTTCGCCGAGGTCGACCAAGGCCCGGCTGAGGCTCAGCCGCACGTCGCGGTCACCGCGCCCGAGCTGCCGGACCAGTTCCTCGGCCAGTCCCCTCTCCTCCGCCTCGGGTACCAGGATGACGGCCACGCGCCACGCGGTTCGCGCGACTTCGTCGTCGGCGTCGCGCAGGAGGTCACGGGTGATCCACCCCCACGTGGTCCGGTCCTTGATCTTGGAGAGCGTGTGCAACGCCTGGCTACGGGCCTGACCGCACCCGGAGCCCAGCTCCTGCCGGAGGCGAGGCAGGGTGGTCTCCGGCGCGAGACGCGTCAACGCCCAGGACAACATGTCCCGCACGAAGAAGTCGGGCTCGACGGCGCACCGCTCGACCAGGCTCTCCAGGAAGACGGCGTCGGCGTTCGCCCCGACCGCCATGGCTGCCTGAAGCCGAACCGATGTGTCCTCTGCACCCATGGCTTTGACCAGACGAGTGTGCTGAGCGGTCATGTCGATGGGGACCACCTCCAGCACCCCAGTCAAAACCTTGCCACGGTGTCAGGGTCAAGCACTTGCCATCCGGCCCGACCTAAGCCCTCTACTCATCTTCGGACAAGAGCTCGCCGGCAAGAGACCGCTCCGCGTTGTCCAGCAGCTCCTTATAGGTGAGTACCTCGACACGCGTGAGATGCGAGTTGAACGTCCGCAACGCTTCGTTGATCTCCGTCTCCGGTATGTCGGGGTGCAAGCCCGGGTGGCCAACCAGAACGAGCGCGCTGGCCCGGCGGACCTCGATGCCGAGCTCCTCTCGAATGCGGTCGCGGTGTTCGTCCAGCCCGGTGAGGTAGTTGACGGCCTGTCCGACGGCCTCGTGGACCGACGCAGCGGGCACCCAGGCGTTGCGGTGCCATCTGACCAGGCGCCTCTTAAGGCTCATGGCCCGTTTGAGTTCGACGATGTGGAGCGCCCCGTCGCCCCGTATCAGCGGGATGTCCACCTCGTCCCCCGGCACGAGCCGACGGTGGGCGGCCTGCCCAACGAATCGCCCGCCGAAGATCCAGTGCTGCCCCTCCAACGCCCGCTGGAGATCTCTTTCCATCGCTTCGTCATCCTCGACAACAGCACGCAGCAACTCGAGTCCGGCCGAGCGCCGCCGTAGTTCGGCGGCCCGCAGGACGAGTTGTCCCTCATCATCGGCCGCGAGCAGGGCTAGAGCCTCGGGTGAGCTGACGATCTTTCGGGCTGCCTTGGCGGGGTCCTCCACCTCGATACGATCGCTGCGCATTAGCCGCTCCAGCCACAGCGAGGTCTCCGACATCCCGCGCGGAATGACGTAGCGACCGGGCCGGTCCTCGGGAGCTCGCAGGAACGCAGCGTCACGGCCCTGGGACCGAAAATGCGCTACTACATCCTTCGCGCCCGCACTGGGATGATTCCTCAGATGTGCCTCGCACTCCGAGACAAGCCATTCATGCATCGCTCGCAGGGAACTAGCGAGGAAGTCTCGGTTCCGTTCCTGTCGCGTCCCATCCTGGAAGAGGCGGTAACGCTCCGCGAAATCGTGCTGAAGTATCCGGCCCTCCGCGTAGTCCAGCGAGTCCTGCAGGAGCCGCACGACCTGCCACTCCCCTGCGGCCGCAGCCAGCCCTCTGGCAACCTCGAGCAGACGTATGAGCTCTTTTCCCTGCCTGCGCCTGCCATTGCCGAGGCTGTGCAGATAGGTGAACACCTCGTTGAGCGCCGAGCCCACCGTCTCGTCACCGGTCTTCTTCGCCACCTCACGGAGCTGCCATTCCAGCGTCATGTCACTTCGGATCGCCATGAGGGGAAGTGTGCACCCGAGGTATGACAGGGCCGTCCGATGGACTATCCGCGCATCGTGCCGGTCCATGCGTCTCCACGGCGCCGCGGGTCCCCCCAGAAACAGCGAAGGCCGGTTGCGGATTTCTCCGTAACCGGCCCTGACCTGCGACTCTCACGAGTCGGGACGACAGGATTTGAACCTGCGACCCCTTGACCCCCAGTCAAGTGCGCTACCAAGCTGCGCCACGTCCCGAGGTGATCCGGCGGAGTGGTCCGCGTGATCACGCAGGTCAACCCTACCGCACCCGCGGCGGTGCCCGGTCACTTGATGAGGGCGTTGGCGATGACCACGACGAAGCCGAGGAGGGCGTCGGCGAGGCCGGTGAGGAGGGCGGAGGGCCAGCTGCGGGAGGCCCAGCGGGCGGTGATCACGCCGAGGGTGAAGAGGATGGCGATGTTGAGATAGAGGGCGGGGTACTCGACGTCACCGGGCGGCCACCACCCCCACCCCGCCCCGGCCAGCAGGAACACGGTCGGCAGCACGGCCGCGACGAGCGGCCACTCGTCGCGCAGGGCCCGCAGCGCCTCGCCCCGGCGCCGAGGACGGCGTTCGGCGACGTGGTGGGCGTAACCGTGGGCGAGGGCGGAGGCGAACGCGGTGACCAGGACCCACAGCGCGTCGTAGCGCCGGCTGGCCGCCGAGCCGTGCCCGTGCTGGGTGAGCGCGGCGACCAGGGAGCTGGCCAGGACGGCGCCGTACACCCCGCCGAACAGGACGGACTCGCGGGTGTCGCGCCGCGGCCGGGGTGCGCCGGCCTCCGCCGTCGGGTCAGCAGCCATGCCTCCCACGATCACCCGGCCCCCGCGCCCCCGCACGCCGGTGTGCACCGGTCGGGGGCGCGCAGCAGGGTTGACACCCGGTATTTGTCCGCACAAAGGTGGGCCCGGCAGATGTGGGTCCGGTTCCGGGAAGGGCTGTCATCGTGGATGCGCTGGGTGTCGCCGTCGTGGGTTTCGGCTGGATGGGCCGGGTGCACACCCGGGCGTACGCCCGCCTCCCGCACCACTACCCCCGGCTGCCCGTGCGCCCCGAGCTGGTGACGGTCGCCGAGGAGGTGCCGGGCCTCGCGGAGGAGGCGGCCGCCCAGTACGGCTTCGCCACCGCCACCCGCGACTGGCGCGAGGTCGCCGCCGACCCCCGCGTGCGCGCCGTCAGCGTCACCGCGCCGAACTTCCTGCACCGCGGGATCGGCGTCGCGATGGCCCGGGCGGGCAAGCACGTGTGGATCGAGAAGCCGGTCGGGCTGAGCGGCGCGGACGCCCGCGCGGTCGCGGACGCGGTCGCCGCGGCCGGCGTCCAGAGCGCGGTCGGTTTCAACTACCGCAACGCGCCCGCCGTGGAGTCCGCCCGCGAGCTGATCGCCTCCGGCGGCATCGGCCGGATCACCCACGCCCGCGTCCGCCTGCTCAGCGACTACGCCGCGCACCCGGACGGTGCCCTGACCTGGCGGTACGAGCGCGGCCGGGGCGGCAGCGGGGTGCTGGGCGACCTGGCCTCGCACGGCGCCGACCTCGCGTACTTCCTGCTCGGGGACATCGAGTCGCTGGCCGCCGACACGGCGGTGTTCGTCCCGGAACGCTCGCGCCCCGCCGGCGCGACCGCCGGCCACACCCTCGCGGCGGGCGGCGAGCGCGGCCCGGTGGAGAACGAGGACTACGTGAGCTGCCTGCTGCGCTTCGCCTCCGGCGCCCGTGGCGTGCTGGAGGCGTGCCGGGTGTCGGTCGGCGAGCAGAACAACTACGGCTTCGAGGTGCACGGCACCGAGGGCGCCGTCGCCTGGGACTTCCGCCGGATGAACGAACTCCGCGTCAGCCGGGGCGGGTTGTACCAGGACCAGCCGATGAGCACGGTGTACGTCGGCCCGGCGGACGGCGAGTTCGCCGCCTTCCAGCCCGGCGCGGCCAACGCGATGGGCTACGACGACCTCAAGGTCGTCGAGGCGTACCGCTTCCTCCGCTCGGTCGCCGAGGGCAAGCCGTACGGCGCCACGCTCGCGGACGCGGTGCGCGCGGCCGGGGTGCTGGACGCGATGGCGGTCTCGGCCGAGGGCCGGGGGTGGGTCGATCTGCCGGTGAGCTGAAGCGCGGCCCCTGTCCCAGCACACGCGAGGAGCATTCGAGCACATGCGTATCGGAATTCTCGGCCTCGGCCGCATCGGCGCCTTCCACGCCGAGACCCTGTCCGGACTGGACGCCGTCACCTCCCTCGTCGTCGCCGACCCGGTCGCGGACGCGGCGAAGGCGGCCGCCGAACGGTACGGGGCCGAGGTCGCCGACTCCCCCGAGGCGCTGCTCGCGGCCGGGGTCGACGGCCTGGTGATCGCGGCCGCCACCGACGCCCACCCCGCGCTGATCCGGGCCGGGGTCGCGGCGGGCGTACCGGTGTTCTGCGAGAAGCCGGTGGCCCGCACCATCGAGGAGGGCGTCGCGGTGCTGGACGCCGTGCGGGAGAGCGGGGTGCCGATCCAGATCGGCTTCAACCGCCGTTTCGACGCCGGTTTCCTGGCCGCCCGCGCCGCCGTCCGCGCCGGTGAGCTGGGCAGACTGCACACGGTGCGCTCCACCACCCTGGACCCGGCGCCGCCGCCGGCCGCGTACGTCGCCGCGTCCGGGGGCATCTTCCGCGACTGCTCCGTGCACGACTTCGACATGATCCGCTGGGTGACCGGCCGCGAGGTGACCGAGGTGTACGCGGCCGGCGGCAACCGGGGTGCCGCGTACATCGCGGAGGCGGGCGACGCCGACACCACGAGCGCGGTCCTCACGCTGGACGACGGCACGATCGCGGTGGTCTCCAACTCCCGCCACAACGCCCGGGGTCACGACGTGCGCATGGAGCTGCTCGGGTTCGCGGACTCCCTCGCGGTCGGCCTGGACGACCGGCTGCCGATCCGCTCGGCGGAGCCCGGTGTCACCTTCCCCTCGGGCACCCCGCACGACTTCTTCATGGACCGGTTCACGGACGCCTACCGTGCCGAACTCACCGCGTTCACCGAGGTGGTGGCCGGCAAGCGCCCCTCTCCCTGCACGATCGAGGAGGCGCTGGAGGCGGGCTGGATCGCGGAGGCGTGCACGCTCTCGCTGCGCGAACACCGGCCGGTACCCCTGGCGGAGGTCCGCACCGGCTGAGGGCGCGGGCGCGCGGATCGTCCACGATCAGGCCCAGGGTGCGCGCCCCTCCGCCGGCCTCACGGCAGCTCCGCCGTGTCCACCCCCCGCACCTGGGCCAACTCGTGCTTGAGCGTGGCGAGTTCCGCGCCGCCCGCCATGTGGTTGGTCAGGTCCTCCAGAGTGATGTCCCCCCGGGCCGCGCTGAGTTCGAGCGTGCCGAGGCGCAGGACGCTGAAGTTGTCGCCGACCATGTAGGCGTGGTGGGGGTTGTGGGTGATGAAGATGACGCCGAGGCCCCGGTCGCGGGCGGCCGCGATGTACTTGAGGACCACCCCGGACTGCTTGACGCCGAGCGCGGCCGTCGGCTCGTCCAGGATCAGCACGCGGGCGCCGAAGTGGACGGCGCGGGCGATGGCCACGCACTGGCGCTGGCCGCCGGAGAGGGTGCCGATGGGCTGCTCCAGGTCGTCCAGGGCGATGCCCATCCCCCGGAGTTCGCGGTCGGCGGTCTCCTTCATCCGGGCGATGTCCAGGCGGCGCAACGGCCAGGGGCCCTTGGTGAGTTCGGAGCCCAGGAAGAAGTTCCGCCAGACCGGCATCAGCGGGATGGTGGCGAGGTCCTGGTAGACGGCGGCGATGCCTTTGGCGAGGGCGTCGCGCGGGCTGTCGAAGCGCACCGGCTCGCCGTCCACGAGGAACTCGCCCTCGGTGTGCCGGTGCAGGCCCGAGATGATTTTGATCAGGGTGGACTTGCCCGCGCCGTTGTCGCCGAGCACACAGGTGACCCGGCCCGCGTGCACGGCCAGGTCGACGCCGTGCAGGGCGCGTACCGTGCCGTACGACTTGCCCGCGCCGCGCAACTCCACCAGTGGGGCGGTGTTCTGGTCGGTCATCTCACTCACCTCCGGGTCGCCGTGCGCTGGACCCACAGATTGATCAGGACGGCGCCGAGCAGCATCACGCCGAGGAACGCCTTGAACCAGTCGGGGTTCCAACCCGCGAAGACGATGCCCTGGTTGACCATGCCGAACATGAAGGCACCGAAGACCGGTCCGATCGCGGACCCCGAGCCCCCGGTGAGCAGACAGCCGCCGATCACCGCGGCCGCGATGTAGATCAGCTCCTGGCCCACGCCCTCGCCGGACTGCACGGTGTTGAAGGCGAACAGGTTGTGCATGCCGACGAACCACGCGCCGAAGCTGACCAGCATGAACAGCGTGATCTTGGTGAAGTCCACCCGGACACCCACCGCGCGGGCGCTCTCCTTGCTACCGCCGACCGCGAAGATCCAGTTGCCGTACTTGGTGCGCAGCAGCACCCAGGTGGCGAGCGCGGCGAAGGCGAGCCAGTAGAAGACGGTGATCTTCACCTGGACGCCCCCGATGCCGACCGAGGACGCGAAGACCGCCTTGGCCTGCCCGAAGCCGTCCATGTCGCTGATGTCGTCGGTGGCGACATTGCCGGTGACCAGCTTGGTGACGGCGAGGTTGACGCCCTGGAGGATCAGGAAGGTGCCGAGGGTGACCAGGAAGCTGGGCAGCCCGGTGCGCACCACCATCCAGCCGTTGAACGCCCCGATGGCCAGGGAGAGTACGAGGGAGACGAGTACGCCCGTCCAGACGTTCACGGTGAGTTGGTAGCTGAGCATGCTCGCGGTGAGCGCCGAGGTGATGACGGCGACGCCGGAGGACAGGTCGAACTCCCCGCCGATCATCAGCAGCGCGACCGGCAGCGCCATCAGCCCGATGGTGGAGCACTGGTAGAGCACGGTGGCCATCGAGTCGCCCTGGCGCAGCGTGGGCGCGGCGACGAGGAAGAACACCATGACGGCCAACGCGCCCAGGAACACGCCCACTTCGGGACGTGCCACCAGCCGCAGCGCGAGCGGGCGTCCGGTGCCCGGCGCCGGGCCGGACACCGGTGGCGGGCCGGAGGCGGGCTCGGTCCGCTGGGCGGTGCTCATCAGCGGGTGCCCTTCGCCGCGAACTCGGCGACCCGGTCCACGTTGGACTTGTCCACGAATGCCGGCCCGGTGAGCACCGGCTGCTCGCCGCCTCCGCTGTAGTTGCCGTTGTTCTTGTACAGCCACAGCGAGTCGACGGCCAAGTAGCCCTGGAGGTACGGCTGCTGGTCGACGGCGAACTCGATGGTGCCCTTCTTGATCGCGCCGGTCAGGTCCTTGTTGAGGTCGAAGGTGGCGACCTCGGCCTTGCCGCCCGCGTCGGCGACGGACTGCACGGCGGTCAGCGCGAACGGGGCGCCGAGGGTGACGACATGGTCGAGGGAGCTGTCCTGCTTCAGCTTGGCGGTGATGGTGGACTGCACGGAGGGCCGGTCGGTGCCGTTGACGTACAGCGTCTCGGTCTTGCCGGAGAAGGTCTTCCTCACGCCGTCGCAGCGCTGGGTGAGGCCGACGTTGCCCTGCTCGTGGATCACACACACGATCTTCTTGGCGCCGACCTCGTTCAGCTTCTTGCCGAGCGCCTCGCCCGCGACGCTCTCGTCCTGCCCGAAGAACTGGAGCAGTCCGAGCTTCTTCCAGTCGCTGAGCCCGGAGTTGAGGCCGAGCACGGGTATCTTCGCCGCGTCGGCCTTGGCGATGACGTCCTTCATCGCGCCTGGCTTGGCCAGGGTGAGCGCGATGCCGTCCACCTTCTGGTCGACGGCGTTCTGCACCAGGTTGGCCTGGGTGCCGGCGCTGGGGTCGGCGGAGTAGACGAGCTTGACGTTGTCCTTGGCGGCGGCCGCCTCGGCGCCCTTGCGGACGATGTCCCAGAAGGTGTCGCCGGGCGACTGGTGGGTGACCAGCGCGACCGTCATCCGGGGGGTGTCGGCCTTGCCGGCCGGTGCCCCCGACCCGCCCTCCGCCGCCTTCTTCCCGCCGGAACCGCTGGAGCAGCCGGCGAGGGTGAGGGCCGCGGCGGCGGCCACCGCGACGACCGGGGCCAGTCGGCGTGAGCGCGAGCGAGAAGAGCGGTCCATCTGTCCTGCACCTCACTGTGCTGGGAAGGGTGAGCGCTGTTGCGTCGGGACGGGATACAAGTCCCTGCCGGGTCCGGTGTCAATGGTTTGTCCAGACATGACGGCAGGTGGAGGCCGGGGCGTCGGCACAAAGGGGCATTTCCCCGGTCACCCGGTGAGCGCGGCGAGTTTCCCGAAAGGGGTGGCGGGTACGCCGGAGCCCGGCGGTCTCCAGGAGAGGCCGCCGGGCTCCGGGTGGATCAGGCTTCGACGCGGCGCCGTCGGCCGGCCATCACGGCGTAGACGAGGATGCCGATGAACAGGAAGAGGACGCCCTGGTAGACCGCCGCGTAGCCCGCGCCCGCGACCAGCCAGATGGAGAAGCCCGCGGCGACGGCGGCGATCACCGCGTCACGCACCAGCCGCCGGCCGTCGACCTCGTCGCGGCGGCCGGAGGCGAGGTGGTGCAGCTGCGCGGCCGTGGCCAGCAGGTACGGCACGGTCGCGGTGAAGGTGGTGACCAGCACCAGGACCTCGAAGACGTGCGCCGAACCGGCCATGAAGTTGTAGACGGTGAGCAGCGAGGAGAGGACGACCGTCACCCCGACGCCCACGGTCGGCACCCCGCGCCGGCGCCGGGTGAAGGCGGCCGGGAAGAGCCCGTCGCGCGCGGCGGCGTACGGGGTCTGCGCGCTGAGCAGGGTCCAGCCGTTGAGGCAGCCGGTCATCGAGACCAGCGCGGCCAGGGCCACCGCCCAGCCGCCCCAGGTGCCGCCGAACATGGCGTTCACGGCGTCGGAGAAGGGCGCGGTCGACTTGACCAGGCTGTTGTGGGCGACGGTGCCGAAGACGGAGACCGTGCCGAGCAGGTAGACGAGCGCGGCGCCGGCGGTGCCGATCACGGTGGCCCGGCCGACGTTGCGGCGGGCGTCACGGACCTCACCCGCGCTGACGGCGGCGGACTCCACCCCGAGGTAGGAGTACAGCAGCAGCGCGGCGGACGCGGAGATCGCGCCGACCGGGCTCCCGCCGCCCGGGTTGAACGGGCCCAGCTTGTCCGGGTCGAAGAAGAACAGCCCGCCGACCGCCACGAGCAGCAGCGGGACGAACTTCAGCACCGTGGAGACGAGCTGCACGGCGCCCACCCAGCGGGTGCCCGCGAAGTTGGCGAGGGCCGGGAGCCACTGGATGACCAGCGCCGCGAGGCACGCGGTCCAGCGGTGGTGGCTGACCGGGATCAGTACGTCGAGGTAGCCGACGGCGGCGACGGCGAGCGCGGCGTTGGAGACCCAGGTGGTGATCCAGTACGCCCAGGCCGCGAGGAACCCGGCGAAGTCGCCGAACGCCTCGCGGGCGTAGACGTACGGGCCGCCGGTGCGCGGGTCGCGCTGGGCGAGGCGGCCGAAGACCAGGGCGAGCGCGATGGCGCCGACGGTGAGGACGCCGAGGGCGACCAGGCTGACCGTGCCGTACGGGGCGACGGAGGCGGGGAGCAGGAAGATGCCTCCGCCGATGATGTTGCCCATGACCAGGGCGGTGGCGACGGGCAGCCCGAAGCGGCGGGCGTGCGTGGTCGCGTCGGTGCCCGGTTCCTCGGCCGGGGCGCCGAGGGGGTCCGTCGCCGGAGCCGGCGGCGGAGCGGTTCCGGTGACCTGCATGGGTGGGGGTTACCTCTCGCGGAACTGGCCGTGACCGGCACAGAGGGGGGACGGGCGGTGACCTGGCTCACGGGAAAAGGCCAGGTGAACGGCCCTCCCGGGGCACCGGGCCAGCCCCAATGGTCGGGGATGCCCCGAGTGGCCGCCAAATCACCGCTTCTTGTCCCGTCCCGCCACCGCGATCACGCAAAAACCGCGCTTACCGGGCCTTGACACCGACAGATGTTCACCCGTTCCGGTACCCCCGCCACCGGCCCCGGGGCCGCACTCAGGTAGCCGTCGCCGCGGCCGCCGCCCGGCCCGCCTGCCGTCCGGAGAAGAGGCAGCCGCCGAGGAAGGTGCCTTCCAGCGAGCGGTAGCCGTGCACTCCCCCGCCGCCGAAGCCCGCGACCTCCCCGGCCGCGTACAGCCCCGGCACCGGTTCGCCGGAGGCGTTCAGCACGCGCCCGGAGAGGTCGGTCTGGAGTCCGCCGAGGGTCTTGCGGGTGAGCACGTTGAGCCGTACGGCGATCAGCGGGCCGGCCGACGGGTCGAGTATCCGGTGTGCGGGTGCGGTCCGGCTGAGCGAGTCCCCGATGTAGGAGAGGGCGTTGCGGATGCCCATGACCTGGGCGTCCTTGGTGTACGGGTTGTCCATCTCCCGGTCGCGGGCCTCGATCTGCGCCTTCAGCCGGGCGAGGTCGATCAGGTTGTCGCCGGTAAGCTTGTTCATCCCGGCCACCAGCTCGGACAGTGTGGTGGCGACCACGAAGTCGACGCCGTTCTTCTTGAACTTCTCGATCGGCTCGGGCGTCTGCCAGATCCGGGAGAGCAGCTGCCAGACGTTCTTGTTGGTGAGGTCCGGGTTCTGCTCCGAGCCGGAGAGCGCGAACTCCTTGGCGATGATCTTCTGTGTGGTCACGAACCATGAGTAGTCGTGGCCGGACGCGGTGATCGAGCCGAGGGTGTGCAGGGTGTCGTATCCGGGGATGTCCGGGGTGCCGAAGCGCTTGCCTGTGGCGTCGAACCACATGGAGGACGGTCCGGGCAGGATGCGGATGCCATGGTCCGGCCAGATCGGGTCGTAGTTGCGCAGTCCCTCGGTGTAGTGCCACATCCGGTCGGGGTTGACGATGCGGCCGCCCGCCCGCTCGGTGATCGCGAGCATCCGCCCGTCGACGTGCGCGGGCACCCCGGTGATCATGGTCTTGGGCGGGGTGCCGAGCCGCGCGGGCCAGTTCTGGCGTACGAGGTCGTGGTTGGCGCCGATGCCGCCGGAGGTGACGACCACGACCGGCGCGCGCAGCTCGAACTCGCCGATCACGGTTCGGGAGCTGGGCTTGCCGCGCGCCGCGCCGCTGGGTTCGAGGACGGCACCGCGTACACCGGTGACGGCGCCGCCCGTGGTGACGATGCCGTCGACGCGGTGCCGGAATCTGAAGGCGGCCTTCCCGGCCGCCACCGCCGCCCGCACCTTCTTCTCGAACGGCTCGACCACGGCCGGACCGGTGCCCCAGGTGACGTGGAAGCGCGGCACCGAGTTGCCGTGTCCGTCCGCGAGGCCCCCGCCCCGCTCGGCCCAGCCGACGATCGGGAACCACTGCACGCCCAGCCCCGCGAGCCAGGACCGCTTCTCCCCGGACGCGAAGTCGACGTACGCCTCGGCCCACTTGTACGCCCAGTGGTCCTGGCCCGCCGGGTCGGCCACGCCCCGGTCGAACCCGGCGCTGCCCAGCCAGTCCTGCCAGGCGAGGTCGTGGGTGTCCTTGACGCCCATCAGCCGCTGTTCCTCGGAGTTGACGAAGAACAGCCCGCCGAACGACCAGAACGCCTGCCCGCCGAGACTCGCTTCCGGCTCCTGGTCCAGCAGCAGCACCTTGCGTCCGGCGGCGGCGAGTTCGGCCGTGGCGACCAGTCCCGCGAGGCCGTGCCCGACGACGATCGCGTCCGCGTCCTGCGATTCCCCGGCGAAGGCCGGGAAGGCGTGGGCGGCCAGCGCGGTCCCGGCGAGCATCCCACCGGTGACGGTGAGGGCGCGGCGACGGGTGATTCCTGAGGGAGCGATGGGGTGGTCCATGGCTGCCTTTCGTCGGGGATACCGGCGGTGCGGGGTGACGAGTGAAGGCTGCCGAGGCAGGGAGGAGGTCCTGACGGTCGCCGTCGGCAGGTGTTACCGACGGTAGCCCAGGGGGTGCGGGTCGACCAGAGTCGTGAGCCAACTCTGTTGTTACATAGGCGAGTTACGGCCTGCGGGGCGGGTCGATGGCGTACAGATCGAGGATGTCGGGCGGCGGGGAGAGGCCCGGCCCGCCGGCCCGCACCCAGCCGATGATGTCCTCGGTGGCGTCGGGGTCGTTGACGAGGCCGAGCCAGACCGGGCGGCCCCCGGCCGCTCGTCCGGCGGCGGAGGGCTGGACGACGACCACATTCGCCTGGTCGCACACGTCGAGGCAGTCGGAGATCCGGACGGGCGCGCTCGCGGCGAACCGGGCTGTCTGCGCGGCGTGGTTGATCCCGGTCACCTTGGGAGTGCCGCAGCAGCAGTCCCGGCACACCACGATCCGGCAGGGGGCGGGCTTTGTCTCGGGCATGCCGTGATCGTGTCATCCGGGCTGGTGGAACGTCAGTACCACCCCCGTTCGTTGGTGGACCGGACCCTGGAGGCCACCTATGCTTCTACACACTTGTAGAAGCAGGAAAGGGAGTGGACGCCTCATGGTGTTCAAGAGGCTGCTCGGCTCGCTCGGTGTGGGAGGGCCCACGGTCGACACCGTCCTGGACCCCGGCGCCATGCCGCCCGGCGGCACGCTGTCGGGAGAGGTCCGCCTCGCGGGCGGGACGGCCGCCGTCGACGTCGACCACATCACGCTCGAACTCGTCGCCCGGGTCGAGGCCGAGCACGAGGACGGCGAGAGCGAGGGCTCGGTCGTCTTCGAACGGTTCACCGTGGGCGGCGGGTTCCGCCTCGGCGAGGGCGAACAGCGTACGGTGCGGTTCGACGTGCCGCTGCCGTGGGAGACCCCCGTCACCGAGCTGTACGGTCAGCCGCTCGGCATCGTGCTGGGCGTACGGACCGAACTGGCGGTCACCGGGGCGCGGGACAAGGGCGACCTGGACCCACTGGCCGTACGCCCGCTGCCCGTACAGGAGGCCGTCCTGGAGGCGCTGGGTCAACTGGGCTTCGGCTTCCGGTCGGCAGACCTGGAATACGGCCGCATCGGCGGTACGGGTCAGCAACTCCCCTTCTACCAGGAGATCGAGCTGACTCCCGCTCCGCAATACGCATACGGGGCCAGCGAGTTCGAGTTGACCTTCCTCGCCCATCCCGGCGGCATGGAGGTCGTGGTGGAGGCCGACAAGCGGGGCGGCTTCCTGGGCGGCGGGCATGACGCGCTCGGCCGGTTCACCGTGTCCCACGACGTGGCCGGGGTGGACTGGAACGCACTGGTCGACGGCTGGTTCCGGCAGCTGCTGGAGAGCCGCTCGACGCCGGTGCACGCCGAGCCGCACCACGAGTCCCGGCCCGGCATGGGCATGGGCACCGCCGTCGCGGCGGGCGCGGCCGGGCTGGCCGTCGGCGTGGTCGGCGGCATGGTCGCGGCCGAAGTCGTCGACGAGGTGGGCGACTTCTTCGAGGACGACGAAGAAGACGACGCGGTGGAGGACTGAGGAACCCCCCTACTACGAGGGACACTTGGGGGCCGGGCAGCGGCGCGGCTCCTTCCGTTTCGAGATCTGGAGTACTCATGGCCCTGTGGGACCGCATCAAGGATTCCGCCGCCACCATGCAGACGCAGCTGGTGGCACGGAAGAACGACCTCAAGAGCGGCGCCTTCCGTGACGCGTCGATGGCGATGTGTGCGCTGGTGGCGGCCGCCGACGGCACTGTGGACCCCTCCGAGCGGCGCCGGGTCGCCCAACTCATCGCCAGCAACGAGGTGTTGCAGAACTTCGACGCGATGGATCTGCAGCGCCGGTTCGAGGACAACCTCGGCAAGCTGACCGCCGACTTCGACTTCGGCAAGGTCAGCGTGCTCCAGGAGATCGCCAAGGCGAAGAAGAAGCCGGCCGAGGCGCGTGCCGTGATCCAGATCGGCATCGTGATCGGCGGCGCGGACGGCGACTTCGACAAGGACGAGCAGGGCGTGGTCCGCGAGGCGTGCTTCGCCCTCGACCTGCCGCCGCACGAGTTCGACCTCTGAGACGCGGCTGAGACTCGGGGCGGCCACCTCTACAGCGGGGTGGCCGCCTTCAGCACGAGGAAGAGCGTCACGGCCGAATTGGCCGAGGACAGCGCCGAGATCATCGTCCCGGCCGCCGCCGTCCACGCCGCCACTCCCACCGCCGTGAACAGCGAGGGCCAGACGTGCACGGCGGGCGCGGGCCCCAACAGCGCGGCCACCCGGCGCGGTACGGGTCCCGGGGCGGCGAACCCGGCCAGGACGGGGTGCGGCCGCGAGACCAGCGCCGCCTTGCCGATGGCACGGGCCACCGTCTGCCGGTCGCGCACCACCCCGGCCGCCTCCTCGTCGGCCCACCGCTCCACGGTGTACGACACGGCGGTACGCAGTGGGCGCAGGAACGGGTTGGCCCGCGCGGCCAGTTGGACCAGCAGCAGGAACCGGTGGTGGCCGCCCGCCAGATGCGCCCGCTCGTGCGCGAACAGCGCCCGCCGCTCCCGGGCGGCCAGCCGGGTCAGCAGGCCGGTGGACACCACGACCCGACCCCGGCTCCGGCCCGGCAGGGCGTACGCGTAGGGCTCCGGATCGGGCAGGACGGCGACCGTACGCCGGGGCAGGCCCGCGAGACTCCGCCCGACCCGCCGCCGTACCCGGACATGCCGCCAGAGGACGCGTGAGCAGCCCGCGAGCACGGCGAGCAGGGCCGGGATGGCGAGTTCGCCGGCTGCCTCGTCGTACGGGACGGCCTCGCGCACCTCGTCGTCCGACCAGGCGTCCGGCAGGGGGTTGCCGGGGAGCTGGGCCGTGCCGACCACCATGAGCAGGGTCAGGCAGAGGGTGCTGCACAGGGCCAGCGCGCAGGCGGCGACGGTGAGCAGCCAGGTCGCGGCGCGGGGGTGCAGCCGCTGTTCGGCCAGCCGGGCGACCGGCCATGCCGTCAGGGGGAGCACCAGCGGCAGCAGGACGAACACGCCCATGTTCTCTCAGCCTTCTCCGTCCGGGCCCCACTCGCCCAGCAGGTGCCGCAGGAGACGTTCGTCGTCCGGTTCGAGGGAGGTGACGAAGCGGGACAGTACCGCCTCGCGGTCGCTCTCGCCGTCGAGCACCTTGCGCATGCGGTGCGCGGCGAGGCCGGCCTGGTCGGAGACGGGGGTCCACACGAAGGAGCGGCCGGCGCGTTCGCGGGTGACGGCGCCCTTGGCGAGGAGGCGGGTGAGGATGGTGATGACGGTGGTGTAGGCGAGATCGCCGCCGAGGTGGTCCTGCACCCAGCCGGCCGACGCGGGCGCGCGGGTCTCGCGCAGGGCGGAGAGCACCAGCCCCTCCAACTCGCCCTGGCCCCGTCGCCGGGTACGCCGCTGCTCGTTCACGCCCACTCCTTTCCGCCGTGCGTGGATCGTAGACCGCCGCGGGGGCGGCTCAGTTCCGTTCTTCGCGGGGCAGGACGGTGCCCTCGACGACGGGGCCGGTGGCGGGCGGTGCGTCCTGGGTGCGCAGGGCGCGGGACTCGCTCTTGAAGATGCGGGTGGCCTGGCCGGCCGAGCGGACGAGGCCGGGCAGCTTGCGTACGCCGAGCAGGACGATCAACACGATGAGGAGCAGGGCGACTTCACTCAGGCCGAACATCGGATGCGGTTCCTCCCAGCGGGGCGGTGGCCGGGACCGGGCGGCCCCGCTCCCCATCATTATCTACATTGCTGTAGAAGTCTCCTGCAGAACATGATCGTTCCGTATCCGACCGTCCGCCCGGACGGCCGGGCGGAGCGTGCCGTCGCACGGAGGAACAGAGCAGCATGACCGACGGGACCCCCTCGATCCGACCGTTTCCGGTGCGGCTGGCGACGGCGGTGTGGTGCCGGGGCGTCACCGAGGCGCGCTGGTTCGGGCTCGCCGTGTTCGGCCTGATCCTGGCGAACGCGGCGCTGCTGGGCGCGGAGACGTATCCGGGGCTGGCGGCCGGGTGGCAGGGGTGGTTACGGCTGGCCGAGCAGATGTACGTGGCGGCCTTCACGGCGGAGATCCTGCTGCGGCTGGTGGCGTAGGCGGACCGGCCGCGCGCGTTCTTCCGCGACCCGTGGAACCTCTTCGACCTGGCGATCGTCCTCAGTACGTTCCTGCCGCTGGTGCACGAGAACACCACCGTGCTGCGGCTGTTGCGCCTCGCCCGGGTGCTGCGCACGGCCCGCTTCCTGCCCCAACTGCGCGTCGCACTGGTCGCGGTGGCCCGCAGTCTGCCCGGCACGCTGAGTTTCCTGCTGGTCGGGGCGCTGTTGCTGTATCTGTACGCGATGGTCGGCTGGGTCTTCTTCGCCCGCCACGATCCCGGGCACTTCGGCTCGGTGGGCCGGGCGGTCCTCACCCTGTTCCTGCTGATGACCCTGGACGGCATCGGGGACGCGGTCCACGCTGGCCTGGAGATCTCCCGCTGGAGTCTCCTGTACTACGCGTCCTACGTGCTGCTCGCCTCGTTCGTGCTGGTCAACGTACTGATCGGCGTGGTGCTGACCTCGCTGGAGGAGGCCCGGGAACTGGAGCGGGGCCCGGCGGCCGCTCCCCCGGACCACCGGGCCCTGCTCCAGCACATCGCCACGGCCCGCGAGGCCCTCACCGACCTGGAGCGAAGCCTGGCCGGGACGGCACCCGAGGAACCTCCGCTCAGTGCCCCGGACCGTACTGGCCGTAGTGACCGCCGATCTGGTCCCGGTACGCCGGGTCGCCCAGATGCTTGTCCTTGTCGAACTCGGGCGCGTCCTTGATCTGGTCCTTGGTCTGCGCCACGTGCAGCGTGCGCTCCTCGTGGTCGATCCCGGTGATCGTCCCGGCCGGCAGCAGGACCTCCTTGCCGAAGATCCACACACCGGTGTCGACGACGATGTACTGCTCCCCCACGTCGTTGGAGTGCTTGTCCACCTTGCCGATGGGCCCGTCGAGCGCCTCGACCTTGTACCCGCTCAGATCAGCGTCCGGCGTGTGGCCAGCGGTCGGGCCATAGCTCCACATGTTCTCGGCAGTCACAGACCACACCTCCATACTCCAGCCCCAGGAGGTGGATGCGGTCCACATCCGGTCTCCCGCCAGGGGCGTAACGGGCGGGTGTCCGCCTTGGGTGCGAACAAACCCGAGGTCCCCCTTGCGGAGTACCGCGACGTCAACGGCCCTTACGACGCTCCACGTCAAAGCGGTACAGGACCCGAGCCAGCCGCCACACCCCGGCCAGCGCCCCCGCCAGCGCACCCCCCCATCAGCACCCCTCTGGACACCGGCCCGGAGAAGTCACATACGCGAGTGAGAGCAAACACCGCCCCACGAACGGCTACACCGACGCCCTCCCCTTGAGCTGAGCCGTCCACGTACGCGTCAACATGGGCGAGTTGGCCGCTCACCCCTCTCCCCCGTCCCGCTTCTCCGGCGGGTCCACCTCCGCCCAGATCGTCTTCCCGCCCCCGCTCTCGTACCGCGTCCCCCACCGGTCCGCGAGCTGGGAGACGATGAACAACCCCCGCCCGCCCTCGTCCCCTTCCTGCGCGTGCCGCAGCAGCGGTGCGTTGCCGCCGGTGTCGGAGACCTCGATGGTGAGGGCCTGGTCGAGGATGAGGCGGAGGCGGGCCGGCGGGGTGCCGTGGCGGACGGCGTTGCCGGCGAACTCGCTGACGATCAGCTGGCCGTTGAAGCGGACCTCCTCGTCCAGCCCCCAAACGCGCAGGTGTTGCTCGCAGCAGGCTCGCGCGGCCTCCGCCGCCTGGGGGCCGTCGGGGAGCGCGAGGGTGGCGACGCGTTCGCGGGGGAAGGCCATGACCCGGCAGACGAGCACCTGCGCCTCGATCGTGCGCGGGTGGGAGGTGAGCAGGGCGGACAGTTCGTCGCAGAGGGCCCGTGCGTCCACTCCGTCGGAGTCGGGAACCCGTTCCAGCGCCCGGCGCAGCAGGCCGGGCACCTCGGCGGGGTCGTCGGTGAGTCCGGGGGTGTGCAGGATCAGCAGCGACTCGGGCGGGACGGCGACGGTGACGGACGGGATCGGCTCGGCCGGACCGCCGAGCGACGGCCCCTCGGGCGTGCCGACGGTGTCGATCGTGCGGTCGGGGCGCACGACCAGGACCTCCGGCCCGCCCGCCCGCGCCACCGTGACCTCGCACGACAGCGGGTCCCACTCCGCGTAGGTGCACCCGGCACGCAAGCGGCCGGACTCCCGCTGGGCCGCACTCCGGTCGCGGGCCAGCGTCGCGGTCGTCCGGCTCAGCCGCGCCAGCAGCTCCCCCGGCTGGAGGTCGAGCGTGGCGAGGGAACGTCCGGCCGTCCGCAGCTCGCCCATCGTGGTGGCCGTCCGTACGCCGAACCCGGTGACCTGCCCGACGGCGAGCCCGGTGCGGGCACCCGACAGCGGCATCACGTCGAACCAGCCGCCCCCGCTCTCCTCGCCGGGCAGCCGCAGGTCGGCGATGTCGAGCGCGGCCCCGGTCGGTGGCTGCCTCGGCAGCAGGGAGTGCTGGATGGCCAGTGCGATGGTGTGCTCGCGGTGGAAGCGGCTGGCGTGGTCCAGGCACCGCGCGGTGTACCCGCACACCTTCTCGACGAGGGCGATGTCCTCGTCGGAGAAGGGGCCCGGCGTCTGACCCCGGTAGAGCAGCAGCAGTCCGAGTACCGTCCCCTCGCGCATGATGGGCGCCGCGAGCAGCGCATGCGCCCCGGCCGCGCGCAGCAGACGTTTCAGCGCGGGTTCGGCGTCCAGCCAGCCGGGGTCGGCCTCGGTGTCGGTGGCGCGTGGGGTGTGGGCGGCGAGGAGCGGGGCGAAGGGGCGCTGGTCGAGAGGCCACACCTGGCCGCCCTCGGGGGCCCCGCTGCACGCGATCGGGCACAGCGGCTCGGCATCGTGAGGGGTCAGCGGCGGGGGGTCGCCCTGGGTCATGTGCTCGGCGAGGGCGATGACGACGGTGTCGGCGGCGCCGGGGACGAGCGCGTCGGCGAGTTCGGCGCAGGTGGTGTCGTGGTCGAGGGTCTCCCCGACCTCGCCCTGGATGGCCGCCAGCCGCCGCAGCGGGTCGGTACCGGTATCCGCCGTCTCCGGGGTGATGTCCGCGATGGTGCAGATGAGGCCGGAGCCCTCCTGGCCGGGCGGCAGCGGGAAGAGCGAGAGGCAGAGGGTGCGGGGGCCGCGGCGAGGGGTCGGGTGAGTGCGGACCAGCCGGTTCAGCGAGGCCACACCGCTATGTCGTACATCGCGCGCGCCGGACGTCTCGGTCTCGGGGTCGCGCAGCGGGAGTACGTCGGTGATCACCTTGCCGGCCGGATCGGTGCCGGCCAGCAGGTGGTGCGCGGCCTCGTTGCACTCGGTGACCCGCAGGTCGTCGTCGAGGACGAGGATCGCCAGCGGCGAGGCCGCCAGCGCCTCGCAGGCCACGCGCATGGCCTCGGGGCAGGTCTCAAGGGTCCGCTCGCGTCGGGCGTCGCCTTCCATGGCACCTCCGCAACCAGCATGCGCAACACGCCGACGGGGCGCATTCCGGGGGGCATGGCCGCGCCCCGGCGATCACGTTCGCCGGGGCGGAGCGGGGTTGCGGGTCAGGCCGTGCGGCGCCGGATGACGCGGAACGCCGCCAGGGTCAGCAGGGCCGCCACCACCAGCACCAGCGCGCTGGAGGCCAGCTGGTACGGCCAGTAGTCGCCGGTGACGAGGACGTTGGTGAGCAGGGCGTCCTGGGGCAGCGCGTCGTAGAACATCAGGCCGAATACGCCGCCGGAGTGGAACTCGGACACCTTGCCGAGGACCGGGAGGTCGAGCAGCAGCATCGCCCGGGACCGGACGAGCACGGCGGCCACCAGCCAGGTCAGCAGCGGGGCGGCGACGAGCGTGGGCCACAGGCGGCGCAGATACGTACCGGTCAGGGCGCCGGCCGCGACGCCGAGGAGGACGTACGCGACGGTGACGGGGCCGATCGTGTAGTACGCGTTCTGCCGCTCGGCGCCGTAGGTGAGCAGGTCGAGGCCGAGGGCGTGCCCGACGCTCATCCGGTACAGGGCCACCAGCGGGACGGTCAGCACCACGAAGACCGCAGCGAGCGTCGCCCAGCGGACGCCGAACCAGCGCCGGGGGGTGACCGTCTGGGTGAGCGCGAGGACCACACGCCGGGTCTCCCATTCACGTGCGGTCAGCACACCGGTGAGGAGCGCGGCGCACAGGGCCGGCTGGAAGACGAGCATGGCGCCGTCATCCATGAGTTTCGCGGTCATGGTGTGGGCGTCATCCGTGTAGCGCCCGAAGTGGTACGCCTGGCTGCCCACATGGTTCCGCAGCGCGACGGCGTCGGCCCAGCCGTAGTAGTGGTACACGATCTGGACGCCGATGCGCAGCGCCAGCAGCAGGAGGATCGCGCCGGGAACCCAGTACTGGCGCAGGGCGATCCCGGCGAGGGGCCGGACGCGGCCGGGGCGGGGAGACGTCGGGGCGGCGGCGATGGCGGCGCTCATGCGGCGGTGTCCTTGCGGGGCGGTATCGAGGCGGGAAGGGAGGGACCGGTGAGGTGCGCGAGCACCAGCTCCTCCACGGAGGGCGGCCGCACCTCCCAGTCGGCGGGGAGCGGCCCGGCGCGGCGGATCAGGGCGGTGGTGCCCCGTCCGGCGGGGCGGGACTCCACGACGGCGTGACCGGCGAGCCGCTCGGCGCCGCCCGCGAAGGCCACCACGGCGTGGGCGTCGGTCAGTTCGTCCATGTCGCCGCACAGCCGGGTCGTACCCGCGTCGAGGAGCAGCAGGTGGTCGCAGACGTCGGTCAGCTCGGACAGGATGTGCGACGACATGACCACCGTGGCGCCGGTGTCGGCGACATGCGCCATGAGCAGGCCCATCAGTTCCTGGCGGGCGAGGACGTCGAGGTCCGCCATCGGCTCGTCGAGCAGCAGCAGGTCGGCGCGCTTGCCGAGGGCGAGGGCCAGCGCGATACGGGTGCGCTCGCCGCCGGACAGGCTGCCGATCCGGTCGCCCTTGCCGAACCGGGAGGGGTCGGCGAACCGTTCCGCCAGCCCGGCGTCCCAGTGGCCCTCGTTGAGCCGCGCGCCCAGGCGCAGCGTCTCGGCGACGGTGAACCGGGGGAACAGCGGCCGGTCCTGCGCCAGGTAGGCGACCCGCGGATTGCCGACGCGGGCGGGCCCGCCGAAGACCTCGACGGTGCCGGAGGTGGGACGCCCGAGGCCGGCCGCCAGCTCCAGCAGCGTCGACTTGCCCGCGCCGTTCGGTCCGACGAGCGCGCAGACGACCCCGGCGGGGACGGCGAAGGTGCAGCCGCCGAGCGCGTCCGGACCGCTGCGCCGGTATCTCCTGGTGACGCCGTCCGCGGCGAGCGCCGCTTCAGGACTGCTGGTGGGGAACGGCATCGGGTTCCTTCGTTAGTCGCGTTGACGAGTAGAGGTCTTCGAGCACGGCGGTGAACAGCGCGGCGAGGTCCTCGCGCTCCAGCCCTGCCGTACGGGCCCGCGCGGCCACGTCCGCCAGCTCCGCCCGCCAGGGCGAGTCGCCGGCGGAGGCGCCGAGCGTGCCGGTGACGAACGTCCCGTGCCTGCGCCGGGTCTCGACCAGGCCCTGGGACTCCAGCTCGCGGTACGCCTTGAGCACGGTGTTGGGGTTGAGCGCGGTCGCCTCCACGACCGCGCGGGCGGTCGGCAGACGGTCACCGTGCTCCAACTGGCCCAAGCGGAGGGCCTGTTGGACCTGCTGGACGATCTGGACGTAGCTGGGTACCCCGCTGGACCGGTCGATCCGGAAGGCGAACGCCACGAGTGAACCCCCGCTTTGAACCAATGAACTAGTGGAATGATGCATTGGAGGTTCGGGGAACGTCAAGCGCCGTCCTCGCGGCGGAGCACCGGTGCCCTGAACGGGTGGGTGCGCTCGCTCGACGCGGGGCCTTGGGGAAGGGTGGGCGGGACCGGATGTCACCCCGCGGGAGTCGCCCCATGGCCGGGAGCAGCGCCGCAGAGGTGTGCGGCGACGACGGCGAGGTGTGGGATCTGGCGGCGTACGGGTTCCTCGACGCGGACTGCCCGCCCACGGCCAACCCCAGCCTGTGGCGCCAGAGCCGGCTGGCGGCCCTGCACGGCCTCTTCGCGGTGACCGAGGGGATCTACCAGGTCCGGGGCTTCGACCTGTCCAACATGACGATCGTCGAGGGCGACAGCGGGGTGCTGGTGATCGATCCCCTCATCAGTACGGAGACGGCGGCGGCGGTCCTCGCGCCGTACCGCCGTCATCGCGGGGACCGTCGGCTACCTCGGTGCTCCGGACCCGGACTTCGCCACTGTGACACCGTGAGCGGAGCCCCGTCCGGGGCGAACGCATGGGGATAGGTGAAGGCGTGTGGGGCGGGGCCGTGGGCGTGGAGGTGTTCCAGTCGGGAGACGCCGTCCTGCCAGGCGGGCGTCACGCCCTCAGGGAGCCACCAGAACACGTAGTTGGGGTGCACTGTCCTCTCGAACCAGTCGTCACGCCTGTCCAGCGCCCCGCGGTGCAGGCCGGTGCAGACGGCGTCGAAGGCGGGGCGCAGGCCGGTCCAGAGGGAGAGGGTCGTGGCGAGGGCGGTCGTCTGGGCCGTACGGCCCTTGTCGTACCGGGCCGGTACGGCGAACTCGCCCCACGCGCCCCAGTCCGCGGCAACGCATACGCTCACCACATATGGCGACCTTCGGATGACCCTTGGGCCCATATAGCCGACCGGAACACCCTCCGGGCGGGGCCCTGCGTCAGGCTGGTGGGGCGGGGCGGAGCGAGATCGACCAGGAGGACGTCATGGGCGGGGCACGAAGGGCGCGGTCGGGGCTGGTCGCCCGGCTGCTCGCGCGGTGCGCCGTGGTGGCGGCGATCGGTGCCGCGGTGGTGCTGCTGCTCGCGGTCGGCGGGGGCGGGCTGTTCGTGGCCCTGGCGGCGTTGATCGGGGTGGTGCTCTTCGCCGCCGGCCTGTGGTGGTTCGTGGCCCGGCGGGGCGTGGTGCGGCTGCTCGGCGCACTCGTGGCCGTCGCCGCGCCGGTCGGTTTCCTGGTGTTCATCACGCGGAGCGGCCTGTGGCTGGTCGCGCTGATCTCCGCCGTGTGCTGGGCGGTGGCGGCCCTCACCGGCCGCCAGGCGCTGCGCAAGGCGCGCCCGCACCGGGTCCAGCGGCCCGCCCGGGCGCGTCGGCCGAAGCGACCGGTGCTGATCATGAATCCGAAGTCCGGTGGGGGCAAGGTCGGCCGCTTCGACCTGGTGAAGCGGGCGGAGGACCTGGGCGCGCGGGTGATCCTGCTGGACCCCTCCGCCCCGGCCGACGTGACCGAGCTGGCCGAGGAGGCCGTGGCCAAGGGTGCGGATCTGCTGGGCGTGGCGGGCGGCGACGGCACCCAGGCGCTGGTCGCGGCGGTCGCCGCCGAGCACCATCTGCCGTTCCTGGTGATCTCCGCGGGCACCCGCAACCACTTCGCCATGGACCTCGGCCTCGACCGGGCCGACCCGGCCCGCTGCCTCGACGCCCTGACCGACGGCGAGGAGGTCCGTGTCGACCTCGGCGACGTCTCCGGCCGCCCCTTCGTCAACACGGTGTCCTTCGGGGTGTACGCGGACATCGTGCAGAGCCCCGAGTACCGCGACAACAAGACCGGCACCGCCCTGAACCTGATGCCGGACCTGCTGGCCCAGGAGAACGTACGGCGGGTCGACGCGAACGTGGACGGCAACCGCCTCGCCGAGCAGCAGGCGCTCCTGATCAGCAACAACCCGTACGTCTCCCCGGACGAACTGAGCGGCGGTGGGCGCCGGCCCCGGCTGGACACCGGCGAGCTGGGCGTGATCTCGATCAGGGTGGAGAACGCGGCCCAGGCGGCGGAGCTGGCCGTACGGGGGACGCAGGCGCCGGGGCTCACCGTGACGACCGCGCACCGGGTCGAGGTGACGGCCGGTGAGGAGCAGATCCCGGTGGCGGTGGACGGGGAGGCGCTGTGGCTGCGTACTCCGGTCACCTGCTCGGTACGGCCGGGCGCGCTGCGGGTGCTGCTGCCGCGCGACCGCCCCGGCGTGCCGACGCCCGCGCCGCCCATCGACTGGCGGAAGCTGCTGGACCTCGCGTTCGGTCCCGCCGATCGCACCGCCCCGGCGGAGCACACAGCACCAGGAGATAAACGTGCCTGACCGCAACACCGTCCCCGCCGTCCTCCGCGACCTGCGCGCGGTCGACGGCGCCCTGTACGCCGCCGTCGCCGCCACGCCGACGCCCGCGCTGGACCGGGCGCTGCGGCTGCTGTCGCACGCGGCGGACCACTCGAAGATCTCGTTCGGCGTCGCGGCGGGGCTCGCCCTGCTGCCTGGCCGGCGGCCGCGCCGTGCGGCGCTGGCCGGGGTCGTCTCGGTCGGGCTCGCGTCGGCGGCGGCGAACCTGTTCGGCAAGCGGATGGTGCGCCGGCACCGGCCCGACCGGGAGGACGCGCAGGTGGCGGTGGCGCGGCATGTGCCGATGCCCGAGTCGGCGTCGTTCCCGTCCGGCCACACGGCCTCGGCCACGGCCTTCGCGACCGCCGTGGGTGTCGTGTTGCCCCCGGCCGCCTTTCCCCTGGGCTCGCTGGCGGTCGCCGTGGGGTACTCCCGTGTGCACACCGGGGTGCACTATCCGGGGGATGTGGCGGCGGGCGCGGTGCTGGGGTTCGCGGCGGCCGCGGTGTCGCTCGGCGTGGTGCGGAGGCTGGGCTGAGGGGCGGGGTGGGCCACATGTGCGGGTCCCATATGTGGGGAGGCCACACGTCCGGGCAGGACGTGTGGGCAAAGCACATGTGGGGAGCCCACACGTGCTCGCCCCACACACTCAGCACACAGTCAGCAGCTGGTTCCTGTTGATGACCTCAAGGGACAGCGTGCGATAACCCACCGTCTCGAACAGCACCGTGAGCCGCTCGTTCTCCTCGCTCATGACCGACCCCTGCCCCCACTGCTCGTGCCGTACGAGGGTGCCGGGCGGGAAGGCGTGCTCGTACCCGGCGGGTGCCGGAGTCGCGGGCTCGGGAATCGGACCGCCCGTACCGGCCAGCACGGCGGGCCCGCCCTCCGCACCGCCGTCCTCCGCCAGTTCGGCCGCCTCGCACCGGTCGCAGGAGCCGCAGGACTCGTCCTGGCCGCCCTGGCCGAAGTAGCCGAGCAGGAACCGCCGCCGGCAGCCGGTGGCCTCCGCGTAGCCCCGCATCATGTCGACGCGGGAGCGCTCCAACTGCTGGTGGGCGTCGCCGAGTTCGATCGCCGCCTGGGCGGCCTCGGCCGGGCCGGCCTTGCCGGTGGCCTCCAGTTCGCCGTCCTCGGTGGTGTGGACGGCGTCGACCTGCTCCAGGAGGTTGACGACGGCCGTCAGGCGGCTCGCCGTCAGGTGGGTCTCGTCGCGCAGCTCGGTGGGCGGGACGGGCCCGTCGTGCTCCTCCAGGGTGCTCACCACCTGGGTGACGGTGTCCGGGTCGGGGCGCCCGGCCGCGAAGAAGCGCTGCATGCCGAGGTCCTGGGGCCGGTACATGAGTATCGCGCGGGACGCCTCGCCGTCGCGTCCGGCGCGGCCGATCTCCTGGTAGTAGGCGTCCAGGGAGCCGGGCACGGAGGCGTGCAGCACGAAGCGGACGTCCGGCTTGTCGATGCCCATCCCGAAGGCCGAGGTCGCCACGACCACGTCCAGCTCCCCCGCCATGAACCGGTCGTGCACATCGCCCCGCTCCCGCGCGGGCAGCCCCGCGTGGTACGCGGCCGCGTCCAGCCCGAGCAGGCTCAGCTCCTCCGCGTACTCCTCCGCCTCCCGGCGCGTACCGGCGTATACGAGGCCGGGCTTGGCCTCCGCGGCGGCGCGCTCGACCACGGCACGCTTCTTGGCCCCGGCCTCCCGGAACGGGATGACCTCCAGGTGGATGTTGGGCCGGTCGAACCCCGTGACGACCTCGTGCACGTCGCGCATGCCCAACTGGCTGACGATGTCGGCCCGTACGGGTGCGGCGGCGCTCGCGGTCAGGGCCAGTACGGGAGGGCGGCCGAGCCGGTCGATGACCTGGCCGAGCCGCAGGTAGTCGGGGCGGAAGTCGTGCCCCCACGACGACACGCACTGGGCCTCGTCGACGACGAACAGCGCGGGCTGGGCGGCCAGGAGCTGGTCGACCACCTCGTCCTTGGCGAGCTGCTCGGGCGCCAGGAAGAGGAAGTCGACGTCACCCTCGCTGATCCGGTCCCAGACCGCCGCGTTCTCGCTGCCGCTCTGGGACGAGTTCACGGCCGCCGCCTCCGCGCCCTCGCGGCTCAACAGGCCCCGGACCTGATCCCGTTGGAGGGCGACGAGCGGCGACACCACGACGGTCGGCCCCGGCAGCAGCAGCCCCGGCACCTGGTAGACGGCCGACTTCCCGGCCCCGGTGGGCATCACGACCAGCGTGTCCCGCCGTTCCATCACCGCTTCCATCGCCACGAGTTGCTCGGGTCGCAACTCCTCCCACCCGAACACGTCCGACGCGCTCTTCCGCAGCCGCTTCGCCTGGGCGGTAGTCATCATGCTCTCCCTGCATTCCGGGCCTTGCTCAGACCACCGGAATCGGCGCCTGGGTGAGCACCCGGTACCCCGGAGAGGCGGGAGTAGCGCCCCGCCGGCTCAGGAATTGGCCTCAGCCCGGTGGGACACGCCAAGGCTCCACCACCGCTCGCCCAGGCCCGTCGGACACCTCCCGCCCACCTCCCTCGGCGACGGGCGGCGGTGGAGCCCGTCGCGATCGAGGTGCCGGTACCGGTACGGAAGCAGTGAATGCGAGGTTCCGCTTAATCCCCGCTTTTCCATGGAATGCCGCAAGAACCCCCGGGCACATGAAGTCCAGGCACAAAAGGCGACTGGGCGTTCATTCGACGTACCGGCATTCCTGCTTTCACGGAACGGGAGTTCTCATGGCGAGTTACGGTGGCCAGCCGGCCACTCGATCCGGTTCGCGGACCAATGGTCTCGCCATCGCGGGCCTGGTGTGCGGCATCGTCGGCTTCTTCTTCCTCAATGTCGTTCTCGGCCCCCTGGCGATCATCTTCGGCATGGTCGCCAACCGGCAGTCCGGCGCCAAGGGCGGCCATGGCATGGCGAAGGCCGCCGTCGTTCTCGGTATCGTCGACCTCGTGATCTTCGCGATTCTCATGATCGTGGCGGCGAACAACGGCGGATTCCACTGGTACGTCGGAAGCTGACGCCGCAAGGGAATTCCGGAGGCGTACGGAAATGGGCTGCGGGCAGTGATGAACCATGACGACACTGCTCGCGGCCTTTGTACTCGGCACCCCCGATCCGCCCGCGCTGGCCGATTTCTATCGCGCCCTTCTGGGCTGGGACGAGGTCGACCGGGAGCCGGACTGGGTCCGGCTCAGGTCTCCGGAGCGTGAACGCCCCGGTCTCAGCTTCCAGTTGGAGAAGGAGCACCGCCCGCCGGCCTGGCCGTCCGGCCCCGGCGACCAGCAGATGCAGGCCCACCTGGACATCCAGGTCGACGACCTCGCCGCCGAGACGGAGCGCGCCCGCGCCCTGGGCGCGACGGTCGAGGAGCACCAGCCGCAGGACGACGTCCGCGTGCTGCGCGACCCCCACGGCCACCTCTTCTGCCTCTTCCTCCCCGGCGCCTGAGCCCCGCGCACGACTCGGCCCCGCCGCGACCGGCAAAGGGCGTTGCCCGCACCCGGCGTGCGTGATTGGCTCGGCCGATGGATCTTCTGCTGACCTCGGCCGGCCTGCGCAACGAGACCCTGAAGGACGCCCTGCGGGACATGCTGGGCAAGCCCTTCGGGTCGGCGAACGTCGTGTACGTCCCCACGGCGTCCATGGCCGAGTCCGGGGACCACGGGTGACTCCTCGCCGACATGACCCGCGTGCACGGCCTCGGCTGGCGGGAGGCCGACATCCTGGAGCTGAACGGCCTGCCGCCGCGGCTGGTGCTCGACCGGCTGGAGCGCGCCGACGTCATCTACGTCGGCGGCGGCAACCACTACCACCTGGCCCGCAGCATCACCGGCAACGGCCTGGCCGACGGCATCCGGGATGCACTGGCGGACCGGGTCTACGTGGGACTGAGCGCCGGATCGATGATCCACAGCCGGCATCTCACCACGCACTCCGCCGACGTCCTCGGAGACTCGGCGGACCTCCGTAGGCTCGGCGCGACCACCGTGACCCCGCCCTTCGGCCTCGTCGACTCGTACCTGAAGCCCCATCTGTACTCACCGGACTTCCCGGAACGCGACGACGCCTGGGCCGATCGCATCGTCGCGCGGGCGGACTTCCCGATCCACTTCATCGACGACGACACGGCACTCCGCGTGCGTGGCGACAAGGTGGACGTCGTCTCGGAGGGCCGGTGGCGCTTCCACCCGTGACCATGAGCGTTCTTCTCCGCCGCCGAAGACCGTCTCTCCTCAGCGCTGCTGTTCGAGGGCCTCGTGCAGGGCGTCGAGCCCCTCGCGGTAGATGTCCGTGAAGAGCGCCACGACTTCGTCGTCACCGGCTCCCTCGGGCACGAAGCGTCCGGACCACTGGACCTCGGCGACGTCGCCGTCTCCGGTCACCGCGTGCACCCGCAAGGTCGAGAGGTAGTCGACGACGGGGAAGGGTGCCTGCAGGATGGTGTAGCTGTAGAACCGCTCGATGTCGTCGAACTCCACGAGGCGCTCGACGATGACGTCGCCGTCCGGGTTCTTCAGCCGCCGCACCCGGCCACCCTCGGCGAAGGTGCTCTCGGGGATGTAGGGCAGCCAGTCGGGAAGGGACCCGAACCCGCCGATCAGCCGCCACACGCGGTCGGGGGAAGCCGGCACGTGCCGGCTCACTGACGTCGATGCCATGGTGTTCCTCCAGATCGTTCCCTCGTCGGTACTCGCGGGCCGTGACGGGCGGTTCAGCTCGGCTGTGCGGTGGGCATGATGGTGACCTGCTGGAGGTTGACGCGCGGGGGAAGAGCGGCCAGGAATCCGACGACGTCGGCGATGTCCTCGGGGGTGAGCCACTCCATGCCGCTCTCCTTGGAGTCGGCGAGCCACTGCAACGTGCCTTCGTCGGTCACGTGGCTCTGCAGCTCGGTCCCGACGATCCCGGGTTCGAGCGCGGACACGCGTACGTTCTTCGGCCCCAGCTCGACGCGCAGGTGCCGGGACAGGTGGGTGACGAACGCCTTGGTGCCCGAGTACACCGCGAAGTTCGGGAAGATGTTCTGGGCGGCGATCGAGGACATGTTGACGAGATCGGCGACGCCTCGCTCCTGGGCCGCCCTGACGAGCTGGGGCGTGAAGGCGCCGATGACGTTCATCAGCCCGGTGATGTTGAGGTCGACCTGCTGCTGCCACTGGTCGGCCGCACGCTCCTCGATGGGAGCGGGAAGCATGACACCCGCGTTGTTGACGAGCAGGTCGGCGTCGCCGAGGTCCTCGGCCACGCGGTCCGCGGCCGACTGGACGGCGGCGGCGTCGGTCACGTCCACCGTGATCGCCAGCGCGCGGCCGCCCTCCTTCTCGATGCGGTCGACGAGACTGCCGAGCCGGTCGGCACGGCGTGCGAGGACCGCGACGTGAGCGCCCATTGCCGCCAGACGTTCGGCAGTCGCCTGGCCGATTCCGCTGGAAGCTCCGGTGACGACCGCTATCCGGCCGTTCAAGGACTGGTCGGGCATGGCGGGTCGAGTATTCATGGGACCCCTTCCGGCACGCAGGAGAGACTGTGCGGCGCACGGAACGCGTGACTTCGGGCCGGGAAATGGTCCGGAGCGTCCACGCCTGCCGGATCATCCGGCACCTGGGCGCGTCTTTCCGGCGCCGCCTCAAAGATACTTCAGAAGCGGATTGCGCACCTGCGGACGGATGACCGGGCAAGTCAGGTCGCTTCCGGCTGAGTTGACAGGAACTGAGCACGCCTGTCCATGGGGTCACGACCGGTGACACCTTGTCCTGCGCTCTCCGGGACGGCTTCGGTTCGGGCTATGCGGTGGATCTCGCCTTCCTCTGTGACGCCAGCGCACGATGGACGGCCGCCACCACGATCGAGCCCTCACCCACCGAAGAAGCAACTCGTTTGACCGACCCCGAGCGGACATCACCGACAGCGAACACGCCGGGGACGCTCGATTCCAATTCCATGGGCCGGCCGTCCGGGGGAAAGGCCGAGGTGTCGGAGACGTCGTGGCCCACGCGAATGAATCCCTTTTCGTCCGTCTCCAGGCAGTCCGTCAGCCATGACGTGTTCGGTACGGCCCCGAGCATCAGGAAGGCGTTGGAACTGGGCGTGACCCGCGACTCACCCGTGGAGTTGTCCTTCCAGCGCACTTCCTGCAAGTGCCCCTTTCCCTGGAGCTCGACGACCTCGCTCCTCGTGTGCACAGAAATTCTGGCCGCCGCGTCTATGCGTCTGGACAGGTATTGCGACATCGAGTTCGAAAGCGCAGCCCCGCGGACCAGCATGCGTACGTGATCCGCCACCTGAGAAAGGAACACCGCGGCCTGCCCCGCCGAGTTGGCGCCGCCCACCACGAACACCTCCTCGCCCTGACAGCACGCGCCTTCCAGGGCCGTCGCGGCGTAATGAACGCCGTTGCCCTCGAACCGCGGCAGTTCCGGCAGGTCGAGACGCCGGTAGTGGGCGCCGGTGGCGACGATCACCGTACGGGCGGACAGTGTCTCCCCGTCGCCCATCCGCAGGGTCAGAGGACTTCCGGAACAGTCCAGCCTCTCCACGGTGTAGGGAAGGGCGATGCGCGCCCCGAACTTCATCGCCTGCACCTGCGCGCGTGTCGCCAGATCGCGTCCGCTGATCCCGAGCGGGAACCCGAGGTAGTTCTCGATCATCGACGACGTTCCAGCCTGCCCTCCCGGGGCCGTGGCCTCGACGACGACCGTGCTCAGCCCCTCGGACGCCGCGTACACCGCGGCGGCGAGGCCCGACGGCCCGGCGCCCACCACGGCCACATCCACCGTCCCCAGATCGCCGATGTCCTCCCTGAGCCCCAGGCATTCCGCCACCTCGGAGATCTCCGGATTCTGCATGTACGTACCTGGGCGGCAGATGACGACCGGCCAGCGGGCATCGGACTTCACGCCGTAGTCCCGCAGCACTCCGGCCGCCTCGGGCTCACCGGGGTCGATCTGGCGCACAGGGTAGTTGCTGCGATCCAGGAAACCGCGGATCCTCAGCATGTCGCCCGATTCGGGAGGACCCGCGAGAAGGACGGTCCCAAGGCCCATGTGCACGTATCGCAGCCGCCGTTGCATGAATGCCTGAAGGACGATCTGTGCGATGTCAGGCTCGTTCGCTATCAATGTCCGCAACTGGGCCGGCCGCAGGCGAATTACGACGCAATCCTCACGTGCCACCGCCTGCACGAGTGATTTCTGCCGGTGCAGCAGGGACAGCTCACCGGTGAACTGCGCCGCGGACAGCACGGTGACGGTCCGGTCTTCGACGGAATCACCGGGGTTTCCCTCCTGGAGGATGTCGATCACTCCGTCCAGAATCAGGAAGAAATCAAAACCCGTCGTTCCGCGACTGTAGAGGATCTGCCCGCGCTCCAATGTGTCGGCGCTTCCGTATTCACGGACCCGGCTCACATGCTCCTCGGAAAGCACCGGAAAGGCATCCTCGTCCATGCCGACCCGGACAGAACCGTCGTAGCTCGTCATGTCATCCATCTCCCGAGCAAGTCGGTGCACCGGTACCCCGGCTCCCTACGCTCCCAGTGTGCTCCCGCACGGGGAGCAGCGGCATCCGGGGCGCGAAACCGAAGGCACCGAACCCTCGCGATCGCCGCCGTAAGGGAATTCCACATCGAATACGTGGAGAGCATGAGAACCCGCACTCGGTCTGGCCGCCGCATTTCACTTGGACAAGCGCGCCAGATTGTTGGACGGCAGCGTCTCGTTCGCCGCACCTGGATGGCTGCATCATTATGCAAGTTGCCCCCGTTCTCCCGCCGCGTTAGCTTGAGTGGGTCTGCCTGAGGCCGCCGTCTGACGGCTCATCACTCCCCCCTTCAAATAAAGAGGAGAAGATTGATGGCTGATATTCTTTTCGTGCTGACCGGTGCGAGCTACTGGACACTTCGGGACGGTCACCGCCACCCGACCGGTTACTGGGCCGAGGAGTTCGTGGCCCCTTACACCGCGTTCACGAGGGCCGGACACAAGGTCACTGTCGCGACGCCGGGTGGAGTCGTCCCCGTCGTGGACACGATGAGCCTGCGGCCGAGCATGACCGGCGGGGAGGAGAACTCCCTGGAGCTGGAATCCGCCATCGAGGCGGCCGAGGAGCTGCGTCATCCGCTGCCCCTCGATCAGGTCGGCATCGACGACTTCGACGCGGTGTACTACCCCGGTGGACACGGGCCGATGGAGGATCTCTCCTCCGACGCGGACTCCGCCCGTCTGCTGCGCGAGACTCTGGCGTCGGGCAAACCGCTGGGCATCGTCTGCCACGCTCCGGCCGCGCTCCTCGCCACACGTGACGAGAACGGGACCACGCCCTTCGCCGGTTACCGGGTGGCCGGGTTCAGCAACGAGGAGGAGGCCGGTGTCGGCTTCGCCGACAGGGCCAAGTGGCTGCTCGAGGACGAGCTGAAGAAGCTGCCCACGGAGTACTCGCGGGGCCCGGTGTGGGAGCCGTACACGGTGGTGGACCGAACTCTCTACACGGGCCAGAATCCCGCGTCGTCCGGACCGCTGGCCGAGGAGATGCTCAAGGTTCTCACCTGAGGGTTCCGCCGGGCACAGGACGTGCCTCCTCCGCATGCACCGGTCGACGGCCTTGAGGCGGACACGGACAGGACGCCGGCCTCCAACACCCGAAAAGGAACCATCATGGCCCTCGATCAGATTCTCCCCGGGCGCATAGGCTTCGGCACGGCCCCCCTCGGGAACATGTTCCGCGCCGTCTCGGACGAAGAGGTGTCGGCGACGCTCGACGCCGCCTGGGACCAGGGCATCCGCTACTACGACTCGGCGCCGCTGTACGGAGCCGGGCTCGCCGAGATCCGCCTGGGCGAACTGCTGTCGCAGAAGCCGCGGGACGAGTTCGTGCTCTCCTCGAAAGTTGGCCGGGTCATCCTCGACGAGGTCGAATCCGGCAGCAGGGATCTGGGCGACAAGGGCGATCTGTTCGCGCACGGCAGGCCCAACAAGATCCAGCACGACTGGACGGCCGAAGCGACCGAGCGCTCCATCGAAGGCAGCCTGGAACGGCTCGGAGTGGACCGGCTGGACATCGTCTGGGTGCACGACATCGCCCAGGACTTCCACGGCGACCAGTGGCTCGGCAAGTTCGAGGAGGCGCGGACGGGTGCCTTCCGGGTCCTGTCCCGGCTTCGGGACGAGGGCGTCATCAGGGCCTGGGGGCTCGGGGTCAACCGCACCGAACCGATCGAGATCGCCCTCGAACTGGACGAGCCCAAGCCGGACGGCTTCCTGCTGGCGGGCCGGTACACCCTGCTGGACCACGCGCACGCACTGGAACGGCTCCTGCCGATGGCGGAGCGGCAGGACGTCGGCATGGTCGTCGGTGGCCCCTACAGTTCCGGCATCCTCGCCGGGGGTACCAATTTCGAGTACCAGGACGCGCCCCCGGAGATCGTCGAGCGGGTCGGACGCATCAAGGAGATCGCCGACCGGCACGGCGTCCCGATCAAGGCCGCCGCGCTGCAGTTCTCCCTCGCCCACCCCGTGAGCGACGCGGTCATCCCCGGTGCGACCAAACCCAGCCGCATCAGCGAGGACCTGTCCGCCCTGCGGGAGGACATCCCCGTCGAGTTCTGGCGGGAACTCCGCGAAGCCGGCCTCGTCAGCCCACTGGCACCCCTGCCCGGCGGCGTCTGAGAACCCCCGACGCGGAGGCGGTGCGACCGGAATGATCCTCGGGGTCATCTTCGCCGTCCTTGCTGCTGCCAGCAATGCCCTGGGCACCGTGCTGCAGCGGCGGGCAGTGGTCCATGTGCCCGGTTCCCGCGGGCGGGGACTCGCTCTCGTCGGCGACCTGCTGCACAATCCGGCCTGGTTCGTGGGGATTCTGGGCACCGTTCTGGCGGCGCTGTTCCAGGCTCTCGCCCTCCTGTCGGGGTCACTGGCCACCGTCCAGCCGATCTTCATCCTCGAGCTGCCCCTGGCTCTGATCTTCGGCAGCGTGGTGTTCCGGGTCGGAGTGTCGCCGAGAGCGTGGGGATGCGTGATCTGCATCTTCTCCGGCCTGGCCGTCGCGCTGTTCTCGGCCGCACCCTCCGGGGGGCGGCCTCAGGTGCCGGGCATGGCGTGGGTTCCGGCGCTCCTCGTCCTCGGCGGACTCGCCGCCGCGTTCGTCGTCGTCGGTCTGCGGCGCCCGCAGGGGGCCGCGCGAGCCGCCTGCCTCGCGCTCGCGGCGGCGATCGGCAACGCGCTCACGGCAGCCCTGGTGAAGTCCTCGATGGATGTGCTGTCCCAGGAGGGAGCGGCGGGCTTCTTCCTGGCCTGGCAGACCTACGCTTTCGCGATCGCCGGGTCGGTGTCCGTCATTCTGCTCGGGTACGCGATGCAGGCAGGCCCCATCATCGGCTCCCAGCCCGCTCTGACGCTCGGTGACGCGGCGGTCAGCTTCTTCCTCGGCGTGACGCTCTACGCGGAGTCGCCCCGCGGCGGCTGGTGGCTCGTCCCGGCGCTCGCGGGGGCGGCCCTGGTGGTCTACGGGGTGTTCGCGCTCTCCCGCACCCGCTGCCTCACCAAGTGCGTCAACCCCGCGGAGGAGAACCGGGACGAGCCCCGGCGCGGGCGGCCGGCGGCCGAGGCCATGTGACGCGTGCCCTGAGCTTGCGCCGCCGTGCGCGCTGTCGTCGTACGGACGCCGCGGCGGCCCGGACGTGGCCGTCGATCTCCGCCTGGAGGCGGCGCATCGTGTCGAGGTGATCCGCCGTCCAGACCATCCTGACGGCCGTCGCCGTGGTCTGTTCCGTGCCCGCGCTCAGATCGCGGCCCACGCTCTCGTGCAGGGCCGCGTCCACGGCCGGACGGCTGGGCGGGCGGCCGGGAGCGGCCCCGTCCCCGGCCAGTGCCCGGCCTGCCGACTCGAACCACGAGACGACGTCCGCGCACGAGTCGAGGATTTCGCGACCGGCTTCGGCCCGGCCGTTCCCGGGGGCGTGTCCCGCGCGGGACCACAGGTCGGTGACGGCGTCGGCGGTCAGCCGGAGGATGGCGACCGCGTCCACCAGCGCGGTGACGCCGGCCAGCGCGAGGTGCTTGGTGCCGCGTTCTGCCAGGTACTCGCGGAACGCGTCGTCGAGCCGGCGGGCGGAGGCAAGCGCCCGCCGGCGGTCGTCGCCCCCGGAAGCCGGGCCCGCGGCACCTGCCCTGTCGCAGAGCGCCAGCCCCGTCACGACGGCACCGCGCAGGTAGCGCGCGCCGTCGCCGAGGGCGTCGCAGAGCACCCGGCCCAGTGCGGCCGCGGCACCCAGTGGCCAGAGCAGCAGGCCGACCACCAGGCTGACGGCGCATCCGAGGGCCACGTCCTCGATCCTGACGAGTCCGAGCTGCCAGCCCTCGGGGTCGATGATGCTGAACAGGACCAGCAGCACGACGGTGAATCCGGCCTGTCCGGCGGTGAACGACGTGACGGCGGCCTCCATCCCCACGAGGACGATCGCCAGGGGCAGCAGCAGCCACAGAACGACGGGATGTGCGCCCAGCGCCAGAATGAGGGGTGCGCCCACGACGAAGCCGAGTACCGTGCCGAGCAGGGCCCGTCGGACCGTCTGACCCGTGCTCACGGCGTTGGAACGCAGGACGGCGAGCGTGCCGGAGGCCACCCAGAAGGCGTGCTGCAGACCGGTCAGGTGGGCGATCACCACCGCCAGACTCAACGCCGCCGCCCCGCGCAGGCTGTTGTGGAGCCAGACGGAGTTGCGGCTCAGATGTGCCGCGAAGCGTTCCTGCGCCGAGGACAGGGCGGAGTCGGCTCCCGGGGGACGACGGCCGAGCAGCCTGTCCCGCCGGCTCCGCTGCCGCGCGGTCACCGCGAGCTGGACGTTGCCCGCGATCGCGGTCACGACGAAGCTCATGCTCTGGGCCCGGAAACTGGGCCCGAGCGAACCGATCAGGGCGTCCGCAGGCGCGGCGGCCGGCACTCCCCCGCGGTCGGCACGGGCCGCCGGGACGGCAGACCGACGGGGCAGGAGCCCGATCATGGACTTCTCCAGTCCCGCCCGAGCCTCTTCGAGGCGGTCGACGCGGGGGCCGAGGCCGTGCGGCACCGAGACATCGGCCTGCAGCAGCGCCGCGCTGTGCTCCAGGAGGTCCACCGTGGCCATCTTGGTCTCGCACACCATGAGCTGGCTCAGCGGGTCCCTGCTCCTCGGCGGGTCCTGGTGCAGTACGGAGCCGAGCCAGATCACCTGGTCCACGAGCCGGACCACGGCCCGGGACGACAGCGACAGTCCGGTGGGGCGGTACGGCGTGCCGTAGAAGGTCTTCCGCAGGTCGGCCACGCCCTCCTCCGCCTGCCGTACCGCCGTCTCGAGGGCCTGATCGTGCGCGGTCGGGTCGGGCGCGCAGTCGACCTCGGCGCGCAGTCTGCCGGCGAGCAGGGCACAGGCGCGGGCGCCTGCCGCGCGCAGCGGGTCGCTGGCGGGGACCGGCCACATCAGGGTGACGGCGATCATCGAGGCCGCACCGCCCAGTACCCACCCGATCACGTGCTCCGGGATCGCGCCGAGCGGACCGCCGAGCGTCACCGGCAGGATGTAGGCGAACAGGAGCGCTGTGGTCGCGCCGGCGAGGGCGGAGCTGACGATCCCGGAGAACAGGACGCAGAACGCGATGACGAAGGTCGCCGCTCCTGTCAGCCAGAGCGTCTGGCCGGCCAGGGTGCCCAGGCAGGTGATGACCGTGGTGGCGAGGATCAGCGCCGCCTGGCCGGCGATCCGTTCGCGCATCGGGCCGCCGAAGTCCACGAACAGCGTCAGCACCAGCGAGCCGAAGGCCGCGAAGACCGCGATGTCCGGCCGTCCGAGACCGAAGTACGTGACGGCGAGGACCGAAGGTGCCAGGATCGCCGCCCGAAGTGCCCGCCGCAGCGCCGCCAGTCCCGGATCGCGGCCGCGCAGCCATGTGAGCGCGCCGTCCGGGGGCCGGCCGGGATGGATGCGCCCACCGTCGCGTTCCGCTCTTGTCACCCGCCCACCCAGACGGTCTTGGCGTTCATGAACTCGCGCATGCCGAGGTCCGACAGCTCGCGGCCGTAGCCACTACGTTTGGCTCCGCCGAACGGGATCTCGGGGTAGCTGGTGGTGTGGCCGTTGATGAAGGCCATGCCGGACTGGACATCACGCACGAACAGTGCGCGTTCGGCCTCGTCCTCGCTCCACAGGTTCGAACCCAGCCCGTACGGATGGCCGTTGGCCTCCCGCAGGGCTTCCTCCAGTGAGGAGACGACGAACACCTGCGCCACCGGGCCGAACACCTCCTCGTGGTACATCCGCATCTCCGGGGTCGTGCCGGACAGCACCGTGGGCGGGTAGTACCAGCCGGGCCGGTCGGGACGCTCCCCCCCGACCAGCACGGTCGCGCCCTTGCCGACGGCGTCCTCGACGTAGTCCTCGACGTCCTGCCGGCCGGACTCCGTCGCGAGCGGCCCGATGTCGGTGTCCTGGTCCATGGGGTCGCCCACGACGAGTGCCCCCATCTTGGCCACGAACTTCTCGATGAACGCGTCGGCGATGTCCTCGTGGACGAAGAACCGCTTGCCGTTGATGCAGGACTGCCCGTTGTTCAGGGTGCGTGCCACGACCGCGACGTCCGTGGCCCGGTCGAGGTCCGTGGACGGCATCACGATGAAGGGGTCGGAGCCGCCCAGTTCGAGGACCACCTTCTTGATCTCCTCGCCGGCGATGGAGGCCACCGACCGGCCGGCGGGCTCGCTGCCCGTGAGGGTCGCGGCCGCCACCCGCGGGTCGCGCAGAACCTGTGCCACCTTGCCCGACGGGATCAGCAGGGTCTGGAACACGTCCTCGGGAAAGCCCGCCTCGCGGAAGAGCCGTTCCATGTACAGCGCGCACTGCGGCACGTTGGAGGCGTGCTTGAGCAGGCCCACGTTGCCCGCCATCAGCGCGGGGGCGGCGAATCTCATGGCCTGCCAGAGCGGGAGGTTCCACGGCATCACCGCGAGGACCGTGCCGATCGGCTGGTACGTCACGTACGTGTGCCGCGCGCCGACACTCTCGCCGTCGCCGTCGACGTCGCGGAGGAACCCGGGGCCGTGCTCGGCGTAGAAACGCAGTCCCGCGACGCACTTGGCCACCTCCTGCCGGGCCGCCCGAAGGGTCTTTCCCATCTCCGTCACGATCAGCTCGGCGACGTCGTCCGCCTCGTTCTCCAGATGGTCGGCGGCGGCCCTCAGCCATCCCGCTCTGTCCTCGACGCTCGTCAGCCGGTACGACTCGGCCGCGGCCCGCGCGAGCCTGTCCTCCAGTTGACCGGCAGTCAGCTCCTCGAATCTCTCGACAATCTCGCCCGTAGCCGGATTCGTTGATGCGATAGCCATATCGATAAGGATACGAGCGGCATCTGACGTCGGCAACTCCTGGAATTACCGCAGGATCACCGCGACGGAAATGATCCCATTTTCTCATCAGAATGCATCGGACGTGGCACTCGGATTCCAGAAAAAAGGCATTCCTGTTCCACTCGGCATTCCCGATCGCGCCGGCCTCGGCGCGCATCCCGCCCCTCGGTCACCTTTCGTACGTGGCGAACATGGAGGCCCGCGCGATCGCGTGGGTGAACAGGAGGAAGTCCATGAGCGCGGGGGCCGTCGCCCCGGACACCTCCAACTCCTCCACGTCGACGGCGTGCACCACCAGGAAGTAGCGGTCGGGGCCGTTCCCGGGGGGCGTCGCCGGCCCGAGGTACCTTCGGTGGCCCGCGTCGTTGGCGAGCGTCACGGCGTGACCGGGCAGGTCGCTCCCGTCTCCCGCACCGGCGGGGAGATCGGTCACGGAGGCGGGCAGATTGGCCACGGCCCAGTGCCAGAAGCCCGAGGCAGTGGGCACGTCCGGGTCGCACATGGCCACGGTGAAACTGCGGGTCTCCTCGGGGAATCCCGACCAGCTCAGCTGCGGGGAGACGTCCGCTCCGCCCGCCCCCAGGATCCCGCTCGCCTGTTCCACGGCCAGCGGCGCACCCTGGGCGACGGACTGCGAGGTGAGGGAGAAGGCTGGAATCGGCGGGACATGGTCGTACGGGCCACAGGGCTTGATCATGACGGCCTCTCACATTCGCGGCGATGGATCTGCTGGAGGCGACCGCCCGGCCTCCAGCTGAGCGAACAGTGGAGACAGCCGGACCCGCCGGGGCCGCGACGGCGATGCAACTGTGGCTGCGGCGGCCGTCATTCAACGCTATGAGCAGCGTTTCGGGTCGGCAATCCGGACCCTCGGCTGACCGGCCGGAGCCCTGCCCCGGGGACCGGGGCCCGCTCCGCCCAGGACGCGTCCGACGGGCCGTGGAGCCGGCCGTCGGGAGATACCCATTCGTCCGTGCGGTGGCGCTGAACGGCGATCGCCGCCCTCCCCGGCATCAATGGGGACGCGCGATCGCCCCGGGATTCACCTGCCCCGGCGCGGAAATTCCGGGTACGGCGACCGAGTGGTCAACCACCGCTTGCCGTTTTGGGATCGGAGGCCGATTGGCGCCCATGTTCCATCGTGCATCAATGTTCAATTCCCCGGTTGCAGGGCGAGGGAGCCGTGCGGGATTCTGGTTTTCATCCAGTCGGTTGCGGCGATGTCGGCGCGAGGCCGGCGGCCGTTCCGCGACATCGTTCACCCCGAGTGAAAGGCGGCTACTCCATGAAGATGCGCGCAGCTCGAATGCACGGGTACAACGAACCGCTCCGGATCGAGGAGGTCCCCGTCCCCGAACCCGGACCGGACGAGATCCTCGTCAAGGTGGCCGCGGTCGGTATGTGCCGCAGCGACTACCAACTCCTCGACGGCTACTTCAAGGGCCCCTTTCCCGTGGACTTTCCCTACATCCCGGGTCATGAGGTGGCAGGCCGCGTGGTCAAGCTCGGCAGTGACGTCCCGGACACGGTCGACTACGCGGTCGGTGACATGGTCGTGGTCAATCCGAGCTGGGGCGACGGTACTTGCCGCCAGTGCCGGGAGGGCAACGAACAGCTCTGCAGCGGCGACGGCAGGTGGGTCGGCTTCGGCCCGCAGGGCGGATTCGCCGAGTACATGCCCGTGCAGTACAACCACGCCATCCCGGTCTCCGAGGAGGCCGCGAAGCGGCCCGAACTGCTCGCCCCCATGACCGACGCGGGCCTCACCCCCTTCCGGGCGATGAAGAAGCTCCGGGACACCGGGAAGATCGGCCCCGACCGGGTGGTCGGCGTCACCGGCATCGGCGGCCTCGGCAGCTACGGCGTCCAGTACGCGAAGCTTCTCGGCGGCGGCGCGACCGTAGTCGCTCTGGCCCGGTCCGACAACAAGCTCGACGTGGCGAAGAAGAACGGCGCCGACTACGCGATCAACGTCAGGGACAAGTCCATCGAGGCCATCCAGAGCGAGCTGGAGGACCTCACCGGCAGCGCGGCCTTCGACGCCGTCCTGGACTGCGTCGGCAGCGAGCAGTCCATCCCGATGGCCTTCGACCTGCTCGGCCCCGAGGGAGTGGTGGCGAGCGTCGGCCTGATGAGCGATCACGTCAGCATCGCCCAGTTCCCCTTCGTGGGCACCGAGCGCACCTACCTCGGTTCCTTCTGGGGCAATCACGCGAACCTGGTGGAGGTGCTCTCGCTCGCCGAGAAGGGCCTCGTCGAACACGATGTCACCAAGGTCAAGCTCGAGGACGTCAACGAGAACCTCGAAGCTCTGGGCCGGGGGGACGTCGTCGGCCGGCTGGTCATCGTCTTCGAGGACTAGGCGACCCCCGCCGGCGACCGTGAGCGCGACCCGCGGCGTAAGGATGGAACAGGAGCGCCGAATCTCGCCCCGTGGCGCCTTTGCCAGCAGGCGCGAAGAACCGGGATCGAATTTCCGCGCCGCTCGGCTGTTGATCATTTGGACAACCCGTATATGCGGTGAGTTAGATCGCCGACGAGTCTGCGATCGGATCAAGATGCACTTGAGAAGAGGCTCAGGTGATTCACCAAGAAGCGAACGGCACGGAATCCGCGCAGTCGAGCCGGAGCCACCCGACGGATTTTCGCTCCGCGATACACCTGCCCGTTCGGCAGACCGACCGCACCGAGAACATCGTCCGGGCCTGGGAGGGGGGACCCCTCGCCCACTTGAACCATCTGGCCATCCCGGAGCCCGACGCCCGCAGCGGATTCCGGTTCCTGGCGAACGGCCAGTACTTCGAGAGCCTCCTGTCGATCAGCGTGTACTGCGACTCCCTGTCGGGGATCTCGGGTGACGACCGGGAAGAGGACCCCGTCGTGGCGGACCTGGTCACCGCAGGAAGAATCCTGTTCACCAGCAGGCAGGCTTCGCACGTCGTCACACCGGGCCGTATCTGCATCCGTGACACGAAGGCTTCCTGGGAGTTCTACTGCGAACCCGCGACGCGCGTGCGTGTGGTCACCATCCCGCGGCACCTGGTGTTCTCGCGCGCCGCGTCACCGGGGAGCGTCACCGGGTCGTACCTGGCGGACGTCAGCACCCCCGAGGTCCGCTTCCTGCTCAACTTCCTGGAGGCGGTCGAGAAAAGCCGCGACGATCTCCACCGCTCCGCCTCGGCGCAGGCTCTCGCGGCGGACGCGTGCACGGCTCTCTTCTCCGGCATGCTCTTCGATCAGCGTGCGTCCGCCATCCAGGACCACCCGAACGCGACGGTGACGGCCGCCCGGAACTTCATCGAGAAGAACCTCGGGAGCACTCGCCTGTCGCCCGCCATGGTCGCCCAGAACGTCGGGGTGTCGCTGCGCACACTCCAGCGGTCCTTTTCGGACGCGGATGACACGGTCATGGCCTTCGTTCGCCGCCGCCGTCTGCAGAGCGCACACGCGGAACTCAGGCGGCTGGGCGGCACGGCGAGGATCTCCGAGATCGCCGCACGCTGGCAGTTCGCGGACGCCAGCCACTTCATCAGGAACTTCAAGGCGACCTACGGGAGCACACCCGCTTCCTATCTGAGGAACCTGGGCGGCAGGGGTACGGCGGAGTGACCCCCGCGAACGGCGAAAGGGCCGGTTGCGGATTTCTCCGTAACCGGCCCTTACCTGCGACTCTCACGAGTCGGGACGACAGGATTTGAACCTGCGACCCCTTGACCCCCAGTCAAGTGCGCTACCAAGCTGCGCCACGTCCCGATGCGCTCACTCGCGGTGACCCGCGTGATCGCGCGAACAGCACTTTACCCCACGTAGGGGACTCCTCCGAAGCGGGTCGTGGGCGAGGAGGGGGAGAATCGGCCGCATGGCAGACGCAGAGGCGGGCGGAGAGAGCGGCGGGCGCGACCGGGACACGGAGGGGCGGGCGCGGAACGCGCGGCCTCGGGACGGGCTGGGGCGGCCGCTGCCGTACGGGGCCGAAGGGGTCGAGCGGCAGCCGGAGGGGGTGGTGCGGAGCCCGGCGGAGACCGTCGCGGAGGCGCAGGCGCTGCTGGACGCCGGGAAGCCGTTCCACGCGCACGAGGTGTTCGAGGACGCCTGGAAGTCCGGCCCCGACGCCGAACGCGAGCTGTGGCGCGGGCTCGCCCAGATCGCCGTGGGCCTCACCCACTCCGCGCGGGGCAACGTCACCGGCGGGCCTCGTCTCCTGCGCCGGGGCGCGGCGGCGGTGACGGCCTGGTCCGGACAGGGCCGGTCCCTCCCCTACGGCCTCGATCTCCCCGCCCTCGCCGGCTGGGCCCAGGATCTCGCCGGGCGGGTGGAGCGGACCGCCGCCCCCGTCGACGCCGCCGCCGAGGCGCCGCGCCTTACACCCGCCGCCCCCGCCACGCCTCGTCCGCCACTCCCCCCGCCCCCAGCAGCCCCGTAGGCGGCAGCGCCCGCTCCTCCTGCAGGCGCGGCAGTGCCCGGCTGGAGACGTGCCGTACGACCGGTGGCAGGACCGCGCGCCCCCACTGGGCGAGCCGCAGCCACGCCGGTACGTACACCGACGTGCGCCGGCGCTCCACCGCGCGGACCAGGCGTTCCGCGACCACCGCCGCCGGGTAGACCTTGCGGGCCGGGGCCGGCATATGGGCGCGGAGTTCGCGGAGTACGGGGTAGTTGTCGGCGTCGCGGGTCATGTCGGTGTCGGTCCAGTTGATGTAGGCGATGCCCACGCCGACGGACTCGTGCGCGACCTCGGCCTGGAGGGAGCGGGCGAACGACTCGACGCCGGCCTTGGACGCGCAGTAGGCGCTCATCATCGGCGAGGTGCCGAACGCGGCCAGCGAGGCGACCTGGAGGAAGTAGCCGGACGTGATCAGCAGGTCGGCGAGGAACGCCCGCGCGGTCAGGGCGCTGCCGACGAGGTTGACGTCGATCACCCGCCGCCAGGACTCCGGGTCGGAACCGGCGAAGGGGCCGCCCTCGGCGATCCCCGCGTTGGCGACGACGACGGACGGCGCACCGAGCCGGTCCCGTACCTCCACCGCCGCTCGCTCCAGCGCGTGGAAGTCGGTGATGTCGACCTCCAGGGCGATCACCGGCGGCGGGAGCGAGGCGGCCACCCCCTCCAGTTCCGTCCGCTCCAGACCGAGCAGCGCGAGCCGTGCGCCGCGCTCGGCGAAGGCATGGGCGAGGGCCGCGCCCAGGCCGCGCGCGGCCCCGGTCACGACGACGGTACGGCCTGCGAGGGGGCTGTCGTACATGGCGGCGCCTCCGTCAGCGGAACCCGGACCGTCCGGGCTCACCGGAAGTGCCGAGTACCCAGGTAGGAGGGGAAGCTCCGCCGGGGGGCTAGTGCACCTGGTACTGCCCCACCGCGATGAAGTACCGCAGCTCCTCCAGCGTGCCGTCGAGCGCGGCGGAGGCGGCCGCGCGGAGGGCGGCGCTGGACTTGGGGTCGGCGATGATGCGCAGGGCGGCCACCCGGTCGTCCTCGCCCTGCGCCAGCCGGTAACCGGTCTCCAGGAAGGCCCGCTGGTCGTCCATCGTGCCGTCCAGCGCCTTGCCCGCCTCCCGCTTCACGGCCACGCCGCTCTTCGGGTCCGCGAGGATGCGGGCGATGGCCACTCGGTCGTCCTCGGCCTGCGCCAGCCGGTAGCCCGTCTCCAGGAACGCCCGCTGGTCGTCCATCGTGCCGTCCAGCGCCTTGCCCGCCTCCCGCTTCACGGCCACGCCGCTCGCCGGGTCCGCGAGGATGCGGGCGATGGCCACTCGGTCGTCCTCGGCCTGCGCCAGCCGGTAGCCCGTCTCCAGGAACGCGCGCTGGTCCGCGATCGTGCCGTCGAGCGCCTTGTTCGCCTCGCGGATGACCGCCCTGCCGCTCGCCGGGTCCGCGAGTATGCGGGCGATGGCGACCCGGACGTCGTCGTCGGACATCTGGTCCACCGGGGCGGACGCCGTCGCCGAGGCCGTCGCGGTCTGGACGGCGGCGGACGCTGGGGTGGAGAGAAGGAGGGCCGGGGTGAGGGCCGTGGCCGCGAGGAGCAGTGCCGCGCGGGTCGTTCTCGTCATGCTGAGCCTCCGTCATCGAGTGGGCGGGAAGATCCCTGTCGCTCCCGCCTTGATCATTACCACGGCCCGGCGGGCGTTCCGGTTCCCGTCGCGCCGCCCCCGTATCCAGCGCCCTTCACCCCGTGCGGCAGACTCGGCGGGTGCGAAAGATTCATGTCATCGGTATCGGTGCGGGCGACCCCGACCAGCTCACGTTGCAGGCGGTCAGGGCGATGCGTGGCACGGACGTGTTCTTCCTGCTCGACAAGGGCGAGGTGAAGAGTGATCTGACGCGGCTGCGCCGGGACATCCTGGACGCGCAGCTGCCCGAGGGGTCGTACCGGGTGGTGGCGGCCCGGGACCCGGAGCGGGACCGGAGGGCGGGCGGTGCGGCCTACTCGCCGGCCGTCGGGGACTGGCGGACCGCCCGAGCGGGGATCTACGAGCGGCTCATCGCGGAGGAGGTCGCGGAGGACGGTACGGGCGCGTTCCTGGTGTGGGGCGACCCCGCGCTGTACGACAGCACGCTCGGCATCCTGGAAGAGGTGCTGGCGGCGGGCGCGGTGGAGTTCACGTACGACGTGGTGCCCGGCATCAGCAGTGTCTCCGCGCTGGTCGCCCGGCACCGGACCGGCCTGAACCGGGTGGCGCGGCCGGTGCAGATCACCACCGGGCGGCGGCTCGCGGAGGGGTTCCCGGCGGGGGTGGACGACGTGGTGGTGATGCTCGACGCGCACCAGGCGTTCCGGGAGTACGCCGGGGAGGACATCGACATCTACTGGGGCGCGTACATCGGCACCCCGGACGAGATCCTGGTCTCCGGGCCGCTCGCGGAGGCCGGTCCGGAGATCGAGCGGGTGCGGGCGGAGGCGCGGGAGCGCAAGGGCTGGATCATGGACACGTATCTGCTGCGCAGGAACCCCCGGGGGGAATGATCCCGGCCAGCCAGCCCAGTACGCCGTCCACGTCCGGCAACGCCCGTACGTCGGAGGGGAGTTCGGGGCGGCGTACGACGACCACGGGCAGCGAGAGCGCGCGGGCGGCGGCGAGTTTCGCTGCCGTCGCCGCTCCCCCGCTGTCCTTCGTCACCAGTACGTCGACGCGGTGCGTCCGGAGCAGGTCCAGCTCGTCGGCGAGGGTGAACGGGCCGCGCGCGAGGACCAGTTCGCGGTGCGGGGGCAGGGGCGGCTCCGGTGGTTCCACCGAGCGGATCACGAACTGAGTGTCCGTCAGCTCCGCGAAGGCGGCCAGTCCGAGCCGTCCCGTGCTGAGGAACACCCTTTGTCCCAGGCGGGGTACGAGCCGTGCAGCCTCTTCCAGGGAGGCCACCGGGTACCAGTCGTCGGCGAGGTCCCAGCCGGGGCGGCGCAGGACCGCGTGCGGAACTCCGGTCGCCCGAGCCGCCTCCGCCGCGTTCGCGGTGATCAGCTCCGCGAAGGGGTGGGTCGCGTCCACCAGTGCGGTCACCCGGTGGGCGCGCAGCCAGTCGGCCAGCCCCGCCGCGCCCCCGAACCCGCCGATGCGGACCTCGCCGTCGACCGCTCCCGGCCGGCTCACCCGCCCGGCGAGGGAGGTGGTGACCCGGAGACCGGGGCGGGCGGAGAGGGCGGTGGCGAGGCGGCGGGCCTCGGTGGTGCCGCCGAGGATCAGGACGTGCGCGGACATGGGGTGAGCGTACGCATCCGGTCAGGTCAGCAGGAGTTCGACCGCCCCGACCACGGTCGCCACGATGACGATGCGGTCGAACAGCCGCTGGTTGATCTTGTGCACGGCCCACCGGCCGAGGAACGCGCCGGGGACGACGAAGACCAGCAGAGCGGCGTCCAGCAGCAGCGAGTCGGTGTCGATCAGGCCGAGCGCGGCGCTGAAGGGGATCTTGGCGACGTTGACGATGAGGAAGAAGAACGCGGAGGTGCCGAGGAAGCCCATCTTCCGGAAGCCGGCGGAAAGGAGATACATCGACATCACCGGTCCGCCGGCGTTGGCGACCATGGTGGTGAAGCCGCCCAGCACGCCGTACGCCCCCGCCGTGGCCCGGCCGGTGCGCGTGCTGACGTCCTCCGTCGCCTCCTGGCGCCGTCGCCACAGGGTGATGCCGGTCATCATCAGCAGGATCACGCCGATGGAGACCCGTACGATCCCGTCGCCGACGCGGGCGAGGAACAGGGTGCCCGCCACCACCCCGGCCGCCACTGCGGGGAACAGCCGCCACAGGGTGGGCCAGTGGGCGTGCCGCCGGTAGGTGAGCACGGCGAAGGTGTCGCCCGCGATGAGGAGCGGCAGGAGCACGCCGGTGGAGGCGCGGGCGGGCAGGACGGCCGCGAAGACGGCGAGGCTGACCGTGTTGGCCCCGCTGACGGCGGTCTTGGAGAAGCCGACCAGGAGGGCGGCGAGGGCCAGGGCGGCGAACTCCCAGCCGGATATGTGCCAGAGCGTCATCATGTTCATGCGGAGACTGATGCTATGTGCACACGTCCGGCCGGGCGCCGGTGGCTCAGCGGGCGGTGTAGCGGGCGCGCAGTTCGCGCTTGAGCACCTTCATGCTGGGGCCGAGCGGGAGTTCGTCCGTGAACTCCACGCGGCGGGGGTACTTGTGCTTGCCGAGGTGCTCCTTGGACCACCCGGTGATCGCGGCGGCGTCGGGGGTGGCGCCCGGTGCGGGGACGACGACCGCGCAGATCTCCTCGCCGTGCAGCTCGTCGGGGAGCCCGATGACGGCGACCTGGGCGATCTCCGGGTGCCGGGCGAGCACCTCCTCGACCTCGCGGGGGTAGACGTTGTAGCCGCCGCGGATGATGACGTCCTTCTTGCGGTCGACGATCCGCAGGAAGCCGTCCTCGTCCTTGGTGCCGAGGTCGCCGGTGCGGAACCAGCCGTCGACCAGCGCCTCCGCGGTGGCCTCGGGGCGGCCGAGGTAGCCGGAGAAGACGTTGTGGCCCCGGATGACGACCTCGCCCAGCTCACCGGCCGGGAGGAGTTCGACCCGGTCCTCGACGTCCGCCTGCGCGATCTCGGCGTCCACACCCCACAGCGGGTGGCCGATGGTGCCGGCGCGGGTGCCGAAGACGGGCTGGTTGACGGTGGCGGCCGGGGAGGTCTCCGACAGGCCGTACCCCTCGCAGATCTGCGCGCCGAACGCCGACTCGAACCTCTCCAGCACCGCCACCGGCAGCGAGGCGCCGCCGGAGATGCACAGCCGCAGCTCGGGCAGGGCGGCGGCGCCGGCCGCGACGGCGGCCAGGGAGACGAACATGGTGGGGACACCGTGGAAGGTGTTGACCCGCTCGGCGACCATGATCTCGATCGCGCGGGCGGCGTCGAAGCGGGGCATCAGGACGAGCGTCGCGCCCGCGCGCCAGGTGGAGTTGAGGGAGACCGTCTGCCCGAAGGCGTGGAACAGCGGCAGCGCGCCGAGGACGATGTCGTCGGGGCGGATGTCGTTGGCGTCGAAGGCGTTGACGGTCGCGTTCATCACGATGTTGAAGTGGCTGAGCACGGCGCCCTTCGGGACGCCGGTGGTGCCGCTGGTGTAGAAGACGACGGCCGGGTCGTCGGCGGACCGGGTGACGTAGGAGTGCGGCGGCTCGGCGTCGACCGCGAGCTTGTCCAGCTCCTCGCCGAGGACGACCACGCGGATGCCGAGGGGCTCGGCGGCCGCGCGGGCGGTGGCCTCCTGGGCGGGGTGGGCGAGCAGCAGGCCGGCGCCGCTGTCCTTGAGGACGTGCTGCACCTCGGTGGCGGAGAGCAGCAGGTGGACGGGGACGACGACACCGCCGACCGCCATGGCCGCGTAGTAGGCGAGCGGGAACTCGGCGGTGTTGGGGGCCATCAGGGCGACCCGGTCGCCCGGCCGTACGCCGAGGGCGGTGAGTGCGCCGGCCTGGGCGAGGGAGCGCCGCCAGGCTTCGGCGAAGGTGAGGCGCAGGTCGCCCTCGACGAGGGCCGTCCGGTCGGGGCGGCGGCGGGCGTTCTCGGCCAGGATGGCGGCGACGGACAGGGTTGCCATGAGGTGCGGCTCCGTTTCCTGCGGTGCGACTCGTGCTGCGGAACTCCCGTTGTGGGGAAGGTCCGTCGGGGTGGTTCAGGGGCGCTCCACCAGGACCGCGCTGCCCTGCCCGACGCCGACGCACATGGTGGCGAGGCCGCGCCCGGCGCCGGTGCGGCGCATGCGGTGCAGCAGGGTGGTGAGGATGCGGGCGCCGGAGCAGCCGAGGGGGTGACCCAGCGCGATGGCGCCGCCGGTGGGGTTCACCAGGCCGGGGTCGATGCCCAGTTGGTCGACGGAGGCGAGCGCCTGCGCGGCGAACGCCTCGTTGAACTCGGCCTCTTGGAGGTCGTCGATGCTCCAGCCGACGCGGGCGAGTGCCTTGCGGGTGGCCGGGACCGGGCCGATGCCCATCACGTCGGGGTGGACGCCCGCCGAGGCGCCGGCGACATACCGGCCGAGGGATTCGAGGCCGAGTTCCTCGAGCGCGTCCTCGCTGACCAGGAGGAGTCCGGCGGCGCCGTCGTTCATGGGAGAGGCGTTGCCCGCGGTGACCGTGCCGCCCTGGCGGAACACCGGCTTCAGGCGGGCGAGTTTCTCCAGGGAGGTGTCCTCGCGTACGCATTCGTCGCGGTCGACGGTGCTGCCGTCCGGGCACTGGACGGGGAGGAGTTCGGCGTCGAAGTGGCCGTTCTTCCGTGCGGTGGCGGCGAGTTGGTGGCTGCGCAGGGCGAACTCGTCCTGCCGTTCACGGGAGATGCCGTACTTCTGGGCGACCTCCTCGGCGGTCTCGCCCATGGCCAGGACGCCGTGCAGGTCCTTCATGGCCGGGTTGGTGAGGCGCCAGCCGAGGCGGGTGTCGTAGGTCTCCATGCGGTGCGGGAGGGCCTCGTCGGGGCGGGGCAGCACGAAGGGGGCGCGGCTCATGGACTCCGAGCCGCCCGCGATCACGATGTCCGCCTCACCGGCCGCGATGGTGCGGGCGGCGGTGGTGACGGCTTCCAGGCCGGAGGCGCAGAGCCGGTTGACGGTGGCGCCGGGCACGGAGTCGGGGAGGCCGGCGAGCAGGACGGCCATGCGGGCGATGTTGCGGTTGTCCTCGCCCGCCTGGTTGGCGGCGCCCCAGTACACGTCGTCGATCCGGGCCGGGTCGAGAGCGGGCACGCCGCTCGCCAGGTCGCGGACGACGGCCGCCGCGAGGTCGTCGGGCCGCACGGCGGACAGGGCGCCGCGCAGCTTGCCGATGGGCGTGCGGCGGGCGGCCGCGAAGTGGACGGGACGCAACTCGGGACTCCTGACCGACGACGTTGTGGATCAGCATGAACCTATGCCCCGCCGGGACGGGGCAACTAAATTAGCACTGCTAGTTTTGGGCTCTACCGGACTATAGACCGCGCACCGGCCCCCTGGGAAGATCCCCCCGGAGTGACCCACGCGACCACGCCGGAGGAGACCCCCCATGACCGACGTACGCGCCCACATCCGCCAGGGCGTCCACGGCGCGCTGCACGTCCGCGCCTGGCCGCACCCGGCGCCCCGCTACCTCGCCCTGCTGGTGCACGGGTACGGCGAGCACGCGGGCCGGTACGACGAGGTCGCCGGGGTGCTCACCGGCCACGGCGCGGCGGTGTACGCCCCCGACCACCTCGGGCACGGCAGGTCGGCCGGTGAGCGGGCGGTGATCGAGGACTTCGAGGACGTGGTGACCGACCTCCGCGCGGCGGCGGACCTGGCCCGCGCCGAACACACAGGTCTGCCGCTGGTCATGGTGGGCCACTCCATGGGCGGCCTGATCGCGGCGCGCTACGCCCAGCGGTACGGGTCCGAGCTGAGCGCGCTGGTGCTGTCCGGGCCGGTGATCGGCGCGTGGGAGCTGCCGAGGCGGCTGCTGGCGCTGGACGAGATCCCGGACGTGCCGGTCGGCCCGGCCGCGCTCTCCCGCGACCCGGCGGTGGGCGCGGCCTACGCCGCCGACCCGCTGGTGTGGCACGGCCCCATGAAACGGCCGACCCTTGTGGCGTTCGAGCGGGGGCTGGCGGCCGTGGCGGAGGGCGGCGACCTCGGTGACCTGCCGGTGCTGTGGCTGCACGGTGACGACGACCGGCTGGTCCCGATCGAGGGCAGCCGCGTGGGCGTGGAACGCCTCGGCGCCGGCCGCGCCACCGAGCGCGTCTTCCCCGGCGCCCGTCACGAGGTCTTCCACGAGACCGACCGCGCGAAGGTCTTCGCGGAGGTGACGGGCTTCCTGGACTCGGTGCTGGTCTAGACGGGTGTGGGGCTAGAGCTCTATGCCGAGTATCCGCGTGACCGTCCGGATCACCCCGTGGTCGTTGTTGGACGGGGCCAGGTGCCGGGCGCGGCTGATGACGTCCGGGTGGGCGTTGGCCATGGCGAAGGACCAGTCGGCGGCGTCCAGCATCTCCAGGTCGTTGAGGTAGTCGCCGAAGACCATGGTCTGGGCCGGGGTGATGCCCAGCTCGCGCTGGAGGCCGCGCAGGGCGGCGCCCTTGTTGGCGGTGCGGTTCATGACGTCGACCCAGTGCTCGCCGGACACCACGACCTGGTGGCTGTCGGCGAAGGGCGCGAGGGCGGGACCGGCGCCGTGTTCGGCGGAGCCGAAGTCGTAGACGGCGACCTTGATGATCTCGTCGTCCACGGCGGTCACGTCCTCGACCACGCGGTGCGAGACGTAGTACTTGCGGACCTCCGCGAGGAACGCCTCGTCGGTTCGCTCCACGTACGCGGCCCGCTTGCCGCAGACCACGGCGCCCGCGTCCACGCCCCGCGCGGCGAGCCCCCGTACCGTGCGGGCCAGCTCGGCGGCGGTCGCGTGGTCCAGCGGGTCGGAGCTGAGTTCGACGCCGTCGCGGACGACATAGGTGCCGTTCTCCGCGATGAACACCATGCCCTCGGCGACGTCGGCGAACTCCTCGGCCAGGGTGGCGTACTGGCGGCCGCTCGCGGGGCTGAACAGCACGCCCCGGCGCCGGAGTTCGGCGAGCAGGGGCCGCAGGGCGGCGGGCGGCCGCTTGTCGTCGTCCAGCAGGGTGCCGTCCATGTCGGTCACCACCAGGCGGATGTCGGCCGGTCCCGAGGGCTCGCCGGGGACGTCGAGGAGGGGCGCGGGCGTCGCTGACATGTGCTGCTTCCGGTCGGTTCGGGGGACTCCCCCAGTGTTCCTCATGGCCGGAACAGGTCCTTCGCCGGGCGGGCGGACGGTCCGGGGATGCCCGTTCGGTGCCCGTTCGCGTACCGTGCGCGATTTTCGGGACACCGGGATCGCCGGACGGCACAATGACGGAACGGTGTGATCAAGGGGCGCTCAACGCGCGGGTTGCGGGGAAGGTGGCCGTCATGGAGTTCTGACCGTGCGCCCGCCGGCCCCGCGGAACGCCTGTGTCCGAGCCCGCCCGCGCCCGCGGCGGGTCCCCACCCGGAAAGTATGATCAAGCAATGTCTGACATGACCGAGACCACGCCCGGCTGGCTGAGCACGGACGAGCTGGAGATGGCCAGGGCCCGGATGCCGATCCTGTACGTCGAGGCCGTGCCCGTGCGGGTGGACGACAGCGGTGAAGTCACCAGTATCGGGCTGCTGTTGCGCATCGGCCCGGACGGCACCGTCAGCCGCACCCTGGTCTCCGGCCGCGTCCTGCACCACGAGCGGGTGCGCGACGCGCTGCTGCGGCACCTGGAGAAGGATCTCGGCCCGGTCGCGCTGCCCCGGGTCCCGGTCGCCACACAGCCGTTCACGGTCGCGGAGTACTTCCCGACGGCCGGTGTCACCCCGTACCACGACCCGCGTCAGCACGCGGTGTCGCTCGCCTACATCGTGCCGGTGACCGGTGACTGCCGTCCCCGGCAGGACGCGCTGGACCTCGTCTGGTTCACTCCGCAGGAGGCGGCCTCGGCGGCGTTGCACGACGAGATGCCCGGCGGCCACGGCGCCCTGCTGAAGCAGGCGCTGGCGCACGTGGGCATCGTCTTCTAGGGCGTGTCCGGCCGGGGGCCGAAAGGTCCCCGGCCGGGGCCGGGTGGCCCGTGGCGTACCGGGCGGCGGCGGTACGACCCTGGGCGCAGACGCCTCGAAGGGAGCCGGTGCGATGACCACGACCACCATGACCACGGCCCTGGAACCGCCGCAGCGCGAGCGGCTGATGGAGCTGGCCCGTGAGGTCTCCTTCCCGGCCGGCACCCGGCTCTTCGAGGAGGGGCGGCGCGCCGACCGGTTCTGGATCGTGCGCACCGGCACCGTCTGTCTCGACCTCCGTGTCCCCGGCCGCCGCCCGGCCGTCGTGGAGTCCCTCGGCCACGGCGAACTCGTCGGCTGGTCCTGGCACTTCACGCCCTGCGTCTGGCATCTGGGCGGCGAGGCGATGAGCCCGGTGCGGGCCTGGGAGTTCGACGCGGAGACGGTACGCGCCCGCTGCGCCGAGGACCCCGCGTTCGGTCGGGCGGTCACCACCTGGGTCGGCCGGGTGGTCGCCCACCGCCTGCACTCCTCCCGCGTCCGCCTCCTCGACCTGTACGCCCCCTACGGCAGCGGCGGGCTGGTCTGAGCGCGGCTCAGCGCGGCTGCTGGGGGTCGAGCTGCGAGGCGAGTACCGCGGCCTGGACCCGGCGCTGGACGCCGAGCTTGGCGAGCAGCCGGGAGATGTGGTTCTTGACCGTCTTCTCGGACAGGTAGAGCCGCTTGCCGATCTCCCGGTTGGTGAGACCGTCCCCGATCAGGGCGAGGATGTCCCGCTCGCGGGGCGAGAGTGCCTCCAGCTCGGGCGGCAGCGCGGGCGCGGTCCCGGCCGGGTCGGCGCGCAGCGAGCGCATCAGCCGGGCGGTGGTCGCGGGGTCCAGCATCGACTGCCCGGAGGCGACCGTGCGCACGGCGGAGACCAGGTCGGAGCCCTTGATCTGCTTCAGCACGTATCCGGCGGCCCCGGCCATGATGGCGTCGAGCAGGGCGTCCTCGTCGTCGAACGAGGTCAGCATCAGGCAGGCCAGGCCCGGTACGCGGTCGCGCAGTTCCCGGCAGACGGTGATGCCGTCGCCGTCGGGCAGGCGTACGTCGAGCACGGCGACGTGCGGGCGCAGCGCGGGGCCGCGGGTGAGGGCGTGCGCGGCGGTGTCGGCCTCGCCGACCACGGCGATGTCGGGTTCGGCGTCCAGCAGATCGGCGAGCCCCCGGCGGACCACCTCGTGGTCGTCCAGCAGAAAGACCCGGACGGGGTCCTGCTCCGTGAAGGTACGTGTCTCGGGCATGACGGCCTCTCGTTCCCCTGGGCCGACAGGCGCGACCGACGGCCCACCGGCACGATCGTCGCCGGTCCAGGAGTTCCAGACTAGGCCGTGTCCGGACCTTGGTGGGGTGACTGTCGGTCCCCCGGAGGGACCTGTGGCCGTGGCCGGGAGGGCCGGTTGCGGTCAGGCTGGTGGGTGGGCCGGGTTCGGCCCCCGGCAGCAGAGCCGGGCCGCGACAGCCAGGGAGGTGCAGGCGATGCCCCGGACCGTGACCGCGGGACTGGACGGCTCCGCCGAGAGCCGGGCCGCCGTCGAGTGGGCGGCGCGCGAGGCGGTGCTGCGCGGGCTGCCGCTGCGGCTCGTACAGGTGTGGGAGCCGCTGCCGGACCCGCTGGCGCAGGCCCCGCTGCTGGGTGCCGAGGCCGAGCAGGACTGGATCGAGCGGCCGCCGGAGGAGAGCGCGGAGGGGCTGCGGCGGCGCCATCCCGGCCTGGAGGTGATCGCCGAGCGGGTTACCGGCGACCCGGTGGACGTGCTGTGCGAGACCGCCGGGACCTCCGAGCTGCTGGCGCTCGGCTCACGCGGCCTGGGCGGGCTGCACGGCTTCCTCGTGGGCTCGGTCGGCCTGGCGGTCACCGGGCACGCCGACTGCCCGGTGGTCCTGGTCAGGGAGGGCGAGCAGGCCCCCGACGAGCACCGGGCCGACCCCACGGGCATCCCGTCGGCCGCGACCCCGTTCCGGCCGGTGGTGCTGGGCCTGGACATCACCGCGCCGAACGCGGCCCTGCTGGAGTTCGCCTTCGGCGCCGCCGCGCTGCGGGTGGTGTACGCCTGGATGCCGCAGCCCCCGCCCTCGAACGAGACCCCCGGCTACGCCTACGAGGCGGAGGCGGCCCCGGTCACCGCGCAGGCGCTGGAGCCGCGCAACGCGTTCATGCTGGGCCGGGCGCTGGAGCCCTGGCGGGAGTCGTTCCCGGACGTCGACGTGGCCGAGGCGGCCGTCGAGGGCAGTGCCGGGTCCGTGCTGGTGGACGCCTCCCGCGACGCCTGTCTGGTCGTGGTCGGCCGGCGGGCGCGCAAGGCCCGCCTCGGCGCCCACCTCGGGCATGTCGCGCACGCCGTGCTGCACCACTCCCCCGCCCCCGTCGCCGTCGTCCCGCACGCCTGATCCGAAGTGGAGAACCCGATGGACGAGCCGATCGTGGTCGGTGTGGACGGTTCCGCGTCCAGCCTGCGCGCCGTGGACTGGGGCGCCGAGGAGGCGGCCCTGCGCGGGGCGCCGCTGCGCCTGGTGTACGCCTCGCTCTGGGAGCGTTACGAGGGTGAGCTGATCGCCCAGGAGCTGAACCGTCCCGTCGAGGAGGTCATGGCCAGGGACGTGGTCGGCACCGCCGAGGCACGGGCCCGGTCGCGGCGGCCCGGTGTGGAGGTCACCACGGATGTGCTGGCCGGCGAACCGGAGTACGCGCTGGTCCGGGAGAGCGGCACGGCCCGCGCGATGGTGGTGGGCAGCCGGGGGCGCGGCGGGTTCACCGAGGCGCTGCTCGGCTCGGTGAGCCTGACGGTCGCCGGGCACGCGCACTGCCCGGTGTTCGTGCTGCGCGACGCCCCGGAGGACGAGGTGCCCGGCGGTTCGCCGCGGATCGTGCTGGCGGTCGGCGACAAGCCGTCGGACGCGACCGCCGTCCGGTTCGCGGCCCAGGAGGCGGAACTGCGCGGGCTCCCGCTGGAGGCGGTACGCGCCTGGCGGCGGCCCTCGGGCCCCTTCACCGGCCACGACGCGGCCGAGAGCGATCCGGAGGAGGCGGCGCGGGCGGTGGTGGCCGAGGCCCTGCGGGACGTGCCGGAGGGGGTGGCGACGATCATCCGTACCCCGGAGGGCCACACCCGGGACGCCCTGGTGGAGGCGGCGCGGGGCGCGACCCTGCTCGTGGTCGGCGCGCACCCCCGGCACGGCGGCTTCGGCCTCCAGCTCGGCCGGGTCGCCCACGGTGTGCTGCACCGCGCGCCCTGCCCGGTCGCGGTGGTCCCGGAACCGGCGTAGGCCCCCGGGCGTAGCCGCCCCTTCAGCCGGCCGCCTCGCAGAGCACCGGCCCGGTCTGCACCTCGAAGGAGTTCCGCAGACCGGTGGCGCGCAGCAGGCGCAGGAAGGCGGCGCTCTCGCTGAGCAGCCGGAGCCTGCCGTGGCGGGCCCGGCACAGGATGCCCAGGCCGGTGCAGTCGATGAAGCGGACCGGGCGCAGGTCCAGGACCAGATCGGGGTGCGGGTCCGAGGTCAGGGCGTCCAGTGCGGCGGTCACCGCGGGGGCGGTCAGCAGGTCGATGTCACCGCTGAGGGCGATGACGGTCGGCTCGGTGTGGTTCTCGGCCATGGACCGAGCGAACCGTATGTGGCCGCGCACCGGGTAGGGCCGACCGGCCCCGGTCCGGGTACCCGTGCGGCCCGGTGTGGGCCGCCCCGGCCCATGCGCGCGGGGGCCGGGGCGGCGAAGCTGGAAGCAGGGGCCGGTTCCGGGCCATGAGGGCAGGCGCGGGGTCAGCAGCGGGCCGGCCGACGAGGTGAGGAGCGTCATGAAGGGCTTCGTCTTTCACGGACCGGGCCAGGCGTCCTGGGAGGACGTCCCGGACCCCGGCGTCAAGGAGCCGACCGACGCGATCGTCAAGGTCGGCATGGTGTCCATCTGCGGGACCGACCTGCACATCCTCAGGGGCGACGTGCCCGAGGTGCCGCCCGGCACGGTGCTGGGCCACGAGGCGGTGGGCGAGATCGTCGACGTGGGCAGCGACGTGCGCACGGTCCGGCCGGGCGACCGGGTGCTGGTCTCCTGCATCACGTCGTGCGGCCGGTGCCGCTTCTGCCGGGAGGGCCGGTACGGCCAGTGCCTCGGCGGGGGCGGCTGGATACTCGGCCATCAGGTGGACGGCACCCAGGCCGAGTACGTCCGGGTCCCGTTCGCCGACCTCTCGGTGCACCCGCTGCCGGCCGCCGTGCCGAGCGAGGTCGCGGTGCTGCTGGCGGACATCTTCCCGACCGCCTACGAGGTGGGGGTGCTCAACGGCCAGGTCAGGGCGGGCGACACGGTGGTGATCGTGGGCGCCGGGCCGATCGGTCTCGCGGCCGTGGCCGCGGCCCGGCTGTACGCCCCGGAGCGGATCATCGTGGTGGACCTGGCCAGGACCCGGTTGCAGGCGGCCCGGCGGCTCGGCGCGGACGTCGTCGCCCTGGCCGGGGAGGACCCCCGGACGCTGGTGGACGACCTCACCGGCGGACTCGGCGCGGACGTGGCGGTGGAGGCGGTCGGCGTGCCGGCCAGCTTCGAGCTGTGCACCCAAGTGGTGCGGCCCTGCGGGCACGTGGCCAACGTCGGCGTGCACGGCTCCCCGGCGATCCTGCACCTGGAGAACCTGTGGATCAGGGACGTCACCATCACCACGGGCCTGGTGGACACGTACTCCACCCCGACCCTGCTGCGGATGGCGGCTGCGGGCCGGCTGCCGACCGCGGAGCTGGTCACGCACACCTTCCCGCTGAACCACATGGCGGAGGCGTACGACGTGTTCGCCCACGCCGCCGAGACCGGCGCGCTGAAGGTGGTGCTGGGCGCGGACCGGCACGAGGTGGCCATCCCGATGACGTGAGACGCGTGCCGCTCAGTCGTCCCGCAGGATGCCGTCCGGGGCGCCGAGGCGGACGCCGGTGACCAGGCCGGGCCGGATGCGCACCGCGTAGTCCCGGCCCTGCCGGGGCGCCCAGGGCGCCAGCAGCCGCCTGATGCGGGCGAGTTCACCGACGTCGGTGACGAGGTGGGCGTACCCGGTGACGACGACGCTCCAGCCGAGGTGGGTGTCCGGGTCGATGACGTCGGCCTCGTAGGCGACGACCAGCTCGTCCTGCCGGGCGGCCGAGACGAGCGCGGCGCCCTCGTGGACGCGGATGACGATGTCGCCGCCGTCCAGCACGTGGTGGACGGGGCGGACGGCGGGCAGCGCGTGCCGGGTGAACACGATCCGGCCCAGCCGGACCCCGCCCAGCAGGCACAGCGCCTCGTCGCGGCCGAGCGCGTGCCGCCGGCCCGCCCGGTTCTCGTCACGGAGCCTCACCATGCGCTCCACTGTCGGCCGTCGAGCGCCGCGCTGCCAGGGCCGTTCGGCCCCCGGCGGCGGGCCGGTGATCCCTCTCCTGTCCGTTCCGCGTACCGGGCCGTACGCGCGACCGATACGGTGGAGTGGACGACCCACCGGTGCCGACTTCGCGCGCCGAGCCGAGGTGGAGGACCGTGGTGGCAACCCCCAGACAGCCACGTGAGCCACGCGAGCCACGCGTGCTGCTGCCACAACTGAAGCTGGACGAGCTGCTGGAGGAACTGCAGGCCCGGATCGACGCCGCCCGGGGCACCCGGGACCGGGTGCACAGCCTGCTGGAGGCGGTGCTGAGCGTCGGCCGGGAGCTGGACCTGGAGCAGGCGCTGCACTCCATCGTGGAGGCGGCGGCCGCGCTGGTGGACGCCGAGTACGCGGCGCTCGGGGTGATCGGACTCGACGGCCGCACCCTGTCCGCGTTCCACACGGTCGGCGTCAGTGACGAGAAGATCACCGAGATCGGCCCCTACCCGCAGGGCCACGGCATCCTGGGCGAGCTGATCCGGCACCCGGAGCCGCTGCGTCTGTCGAAGATCTCCGAGCACCCGGCGTCCTACGGCTTCCCGCCCAACCATCCGCCGATGCGGAGCTTCCTCGGGGTGCCGATCCGGGTACGGGGCCAGGTGTTCGGGAATCTGTACCTGACCGAGAAGCGCGGTGGCCTGGAGTTCGACGAGGAGGACGAGTCGGTCCTCTCCACCCTGGCGGTGGCGGCCGGGGTCGCTATCGACAACGCCCGCCTGTACGAGGACTCGCGGCTGCGTGAGCGCTGGCTGCTGGCGAACGCCGAGATCACGCACCGCCTGATGCCGGGCAGCGAGCGCGCCGGGGCGCTGGACCTGATCGCCGAGCGGGCCCGTGACATCACCGGGTCGGCGCTGGCGGAGGTGGCCATGCCGATGGCCGACGCCCCCTCGCTGACCGTGGAGATCGCGGTGGGCGAGGGCGCCGAGGCGCACCGGGGTCTGGTGCTGCCGCTGCACGAGGGGCTGACGGGGCTGGCGTACTCCACGGCCGCGCCGGTCACCAGCGACGACATCACCCGGGACGACCGGATCACCGCCGAGCCGCCCCGGTTCCCCGGTCTCGGCCCGGCGGTGGCGGTGCCGATCGGTACCGGGGAGGTGGGCGCGCGGGGTGTGGTGCTGCTGGTGCGCGAGGCGGGGCGGCCGGTGTTCTCGCGGAAGGAGACCGAGATGCTCCAGGGGTTCGCCGCACAGGCGGCCATCGCCATGGAGCTGGCCGAACGCCGCCAGGACGCCCAGCAGTTGGCCCTGCTGGAGGACCGCGACCGGATCGCGCGCGATCTGCACGACCTGGCGATCCAGCGGCTGTTCGCCACCGGGATGACCCTGCAGAGCGCGGGCCGGTTCATCGAGCACCCCAAGGCGGCCGACCGGGTGCTGCGGGCGGTGGACGACCTGGACGAGACCATCAAGATCATCCGCTCGACCATCTTCGGACTGCGGGCGCGCGAGGGCGGTGCGGGCAGCGGGCTGCGGGCGCGGGTCGTCCGGGTGGCCGGGGAGGCGGCGCCGGTGCTGGGCTTCGCGCCCGGGGTGCGGATGGAGGGGCTGATCGACACCGAGGTGCCGCTGCGGATCGCCGACCATGTGGTGGCCGTACTCTCCGAGGCGCTGACCAATGTGGCCCGGCACGCGCAGGCGCACGCGGTCGAGGTGGTGCTGACGACGGACGGCCGCGAGGTGGTGCTGCGGGTCGCGGACGACGGGGTGGGCATCCCGTCCGGCGGGCGGCGCAGCGGACTGCGCAACATGGCCGAGCGCGCCGAACAGCTCGGCGGACGCCTGGAGTCGGGCGACGCGGAGGGCGGTGGCGCGGTGCTGGTGTGGTCGGTGCCGCTGCCCGAGGAGGCGTGAGCCGGGTCAGGTGCGCCAGAGGGTGGCCAGGGCCGCCACGAGGGTGCCCAGCGCGGAGAAGGCGACCATCACGGCTCTGAGGCGGGCGGCGGGGCGCGGGCCCCGGTCGGGCGGGGGTTCGGGGGGCTCGTCGGGCGGCAGGAGCAGCCGGCACCAGGGGCACTCGTCCTCGGGCGGGTGCGGCGGCAGCCAGTACACCTCCCCGCGCGGGGGCGGGCGGCGGCTGCCGCGCGCGTCGGTGTCGTCCCTGTCGTCCCGGTCGTCTCTCATGTCACTCCGTGAGCGCGGTGGCCACCGCGTCATGGTCGCGAAACCTTGGGCCTTTGCCTCACCTAACAGCTAGGCCCTGGGGAGAGGTTGCGGGTCATGCCTGCCGTACGGCCGTTCTGCACATGTACGAGCGAGCGGCCGGGACGCGACGAGGGTCAGGGGCGGCCGTCGCCCGCGACCACCCCGTAGGTGACGGCACCGAAGATTAGATGGGGCACCAGATCCGACACCCAGTCCGTGGGGGACCACGTCCGGGGGTCGGTGACACCGAGCCGCGTCATGGAGACGTCCGTGGCCGCCATGGCGAGCACACCGGTCACCAGGCTTCCCACCCACCACGGCACCCGGGCACCGGCGCGGTGGGCCACGGAGACGACCACGCCGGTGGCCACGCCGACACCGATGCCGCTCAGCGCCCCGAGCGCGGACAGCCGGTTCGACCGCTGCTCGCCGGTTCCGCCGACATGCAGGCCCACGTCCTCGGTGAGCCTGTCGGCGGCCTCGGCGGGCACGTCACTGGCGGACCTGCCCCGCAGGGCCATGTCGCCGAAGGTGGTGGCGTTGAGGGCGGTGGTCCCGGCGGCGCCTGCCGCGCAGCCACGCAGGATGCTGTGAATCATGCGCCCCCGAGTTCCCTGAACCCCGTCGGCGAACCGTGCCGGGCCGCCGTACGGGTGACTCGCCCCGGGTGACCGGTCTCCACACACCCGCAAAGAACCTGTCACACAAGGACCGGAATGCGGCCTCGGGGGCGGGCCGTTCTTCCTGACATGACTGTCGGAGTAGCGCTCAACACGCCCGGCGCCGCGAACCAGGTCGACGCCTCCGTACTCCAGGCCCGCGAGGCAGCGGCGGCGGGGGTGCGGTCCGCCTGGTTCGGACAGACCTTCGGCGCGGACTCGCCCCAGCTCGCCGCGCTCGTCGGCCGCGAGGTACCCGGTCTCCAGGTGGGCACCTCGGCGATCCCGGTCTTCGGGCGGCACCCCCTGCTCGTCTCCAGCCAGGCCCAGACCGCGCAGGCGGCCACCCACGGCCGCTACCACCTCGGTCTGGCGCTCGGCACCAAGCTGCTGACCGAGGGCGGCTTCGGCCTGCCCTTCGAGCGGCCCGTCGCCCGGCTGCGGGAGTTCCTCACCGCGCTGCGCCAGCTCACCGAGACCGGCGAGGCCGACTTCCACGGCGAACTGCTCACCGCCGCCACCCCGGTCCCGGCACTCGTCCCGGGCGCCGAGGACGGCGTACCCGTCCTGGTCGCCGCGATGGGCCCGCAGGCGCTCAGGGTCAGCGGCGAGCTGGCCGACGGCATCCTGCCGTACCTCGCCGGGCCCCGGGCGCTGGAGCGGGACATCGTCCCGGCGGTCACCGCGGCGGCCGATACCGCCGGGCGGCCCGCGCCCCGGATCGTGGCCCTGGTCCCCGGCGTGGTCACCGACGACGTGGACGCCGTACGGGAGACGGCCACCGAGCAGCTCGCGTTCTACGAGCAGATCCCGTCCTACGCCCGGGTCCTGGAACGCTCCGGCGCCCGCCGGGCCGCCGACTTGGCGGTGATCGGCGACGAGAGGACGGTCGCCGCCGAGGTGCGCCGCTACCGGGACGCGGGGGCGACCGAGGTGGTCCTGACCGGCACCGAGATCGCCGGAGACGCGTCCCGGCTGCGCACCTACGCCCTCCTCGGCGAACTGGCGGACTGAGAACCGCCCCCCTCAGGCACGACGGCCCTCATGCATCACGACGAAGGAGCACCGATGACCACCCACGTCCCCGCGACGGACCTCCACGCCTTCACCGAGTCCTGGCAGGACTGGTACCGGGCGCACGAGGAGAACCTCGCCGACCCGCACGGCTTCCTCGCGGTGACCAGCCTCAACTGGCTGGACGAGCAGCCGCGGCGCTTCCCCGACGCCCCCGGCACCTGGCACACCGGCCCCGAGGGCGTCACCGTCACCCTCGACGAGGGCGAGGAACTCACCGTGGCCGGGGAACCGGTGCGCGGCGCACACCACTTCGGCGTGATCCCCGAGCGCGGCGGCGTCGAGGCGGTGTGGGGGGACGCGGTGATCGAGGTGGCCAAGCGCGGCGGCCACGACATCGTCCGCCCCCGCCACCCGGACGCCCCGCTGCGCACCGCCTTCGCCGGCACCCCGTCCTACGCGCCGGACCCGCGCTGGGTGGTGACGGGCCGCTACGAGCCCTTCCCCGAGCCCCGCCCGACCACCGTGGGCGCGGCCGTGGAGGACCTCCAGCACGTGTACGACGCGCCCGGCCGGATCACCTTCGAGCTGGACGGCCGCCCGCTGGCCCTGACCGCGTTCCCCGGCAAGGGCCCCGGCGGGCTGATGGTGCTGTTCACCGACGAGACCTCCGGCCGCACCACGTACGCCGCGAACCGGGTGCTCTCCTTGGCCCCGCCCGCCGCCGACGGCACGGTGGTGCTGGACTTCAACCGGGCGGCGAACCTGCCCTGCGCCTACACCGACCTCGCCACCTGCCCGCTGCCCCCGGCGGAGAACCGGCTGCCGGTGGCGGTCGAGGCGGGGCTGCGGATTCCGCGCGAGCGGGGTGGGGCCGTCTGAACAACGGCCCTCCCAGTGAAGGCCGTTGACCTCAGTCGCGCGGGAACAGGTGGTGCAGCGGCTCCCCGGCGGCGAACCTCCGTACCTGCTCGACGATCAGGCGTTCCGCGCGCGGCCGGAACGAGGCCGAGCCGCCCGCGACATGCGGGGTGAGGAGCACACCGGGGGCGTGCCGCAGGGGGTGCTCCGCGGGCAGCGGCTCGGGGTCGGTGACGTCCAGGGCCGCCCGCAGCCTGCCGGACCGGGTCTCGGCGAGCAGGGCGCCGGTGTCCAGGGTGCGGCCGCGTCCGACGTTGACGACCAGCGCGCCGTCGGGCAGCGCGGCCAGCTCCTTCGCGCCGAACATGCCGACGGTGTGCGGGTTCTCGGGCAGCACGAGCACCACGATGTCCGTCTCCGGGAGCAGTGCGGGCAGGTCGGCCACCGCGTGGACGCCCGCCTCGGGCCGGGCGCGCCGCGCCACCCGGACGACATCCGCCTCGCAGGCGATCAGCCGCCGCTCCAGCGCCGCGCCGATCGAGCCGTAGCCGACGATGGTGACGCGGGCGTCGGCGAGGGAGCGGGTGAAGTGCGGCTCCCAGCGGCCGGCGGCCTGGTCGGCGGTCCACTGCGGGAGGTCCCGCTGGGCGGCGAGGATCAGCCCGAGGGCGTGTTCGGCGGTGGAGGCGTCGTGCAGGCCGCGCCCGTTGTGCAGGGTGACCCCGGCGGGCATGAGCGGGGCGAGCTTCTCGACCCCGGCGCTGAGTGACTGCACCGCGCGCAGGTTCGGCAGCTTCGGCAGCAGGCCGACGGCGTCCGGCACGGCGTAGGGCATCACCCACAGGCCGACGCCCGCGAGTACGCCGTCGGCGGGTTCGGTGCCGGGGGTGGTGCCGTCCCACATGTGGACATCCACACCATCGGGCCAGGGACCGTGGTGGCGGTCCAGATCGGGCCAGGGCAGCAGGACGCCGGTGGCGGTGTGGTGCAGATCTCTGGTCATCGGACCCTCCGTCTCGTACCGTGCTTTCCGTCCAGTGAAACACTTTCCATCACACGGAAAACAGGGGGTCTGGGATGACAGCGACGTCACCCGCCACCGACACCGCGTCGTCGGCACCCGAGCGGCCAGGCTTCTGGCGGTCCTCCCGCGCCCGGTATCTGATGCCGGTCGCGTTCGTCACGTACTCGCTCGCCTATCTCGACAAGTCCAACTACGCGATCGCCTCCGCCGGTGGCATGGCCGAGGACCTGAAGCTGTCGGCGGGGGCGGACTCCCTGATCGCCGCCTCGTTCTTCCTCGGCTACTTCTTCTTCCAGATCCCCGGCACGATCTACGCCGAACAGCGCAGCGCCCGCCGTCTGGTGGCCTGGTCGACCGTGGCCTGGGGCCTGCTCGCCGTGCTCCAGGGCATGCTCAGCAGCCCGGCCCAGCTCATCGCGGTGCGTTTCGCACTCGGTGTGGTGGAGGGCGCGGTGCTGCCGTCGATGGTGATGCTGCTCGGCCGCTGGTTCACGCGCGGTGAGCGCGGGCGGGCCAACACCTTCCTCATCCTGGGCAACCCGGTCACGGTGATGTGGCTGTCGGCGGTCTCCGGCTGGCTGGTGTCGGTCTCGGACTGGCGGGTGATGTTCGTCGCCGAGGGCGTGCCGTCGGTACTGTGGGGCGTGTGCTGCCTCTGGCTCATCAAGGACCGCCCGGAGCAGGCCCGTAACCTCCCCGAGCCCGAACTCGCGTTGCTGCGGGCGGACTTGGCGGCGGAGAAGGCGGCCGCACCGCCGGTGACCGGCACCCTGCGCGAGCGGTACGGACGAGTGCTGCGCTCCCCCGCCGTACTCACCATGGCCGCGCAGTATTTCTTCTGGTCCTTCGGCATGTACGGGTTCGTCTTCTGGCTCCCGGCCATCATCAAGAAGGGCTCCGGCGAGGGCATCGGCGCGACCGGCCTGCTCACCGCGATCCCGTACGCCGGCGCGGCGGTGGCGATGCTGGTCAACTCCCGCCTCTCCGACCGCAGCGGGCGCCGGCGGGTGGCCGTCTGGCCCTGGCTTGCCTGCGGCGGCCTCGCCCTGCTCGGCTCGTACGCGGCCGGGGACGACTTCCCGCTCGCCCTCACCCTGCTCGTGGTGGCCGGCGTCTGCCTGTACGCCCCGTACGGCCCGTACTTCGCGCTCGTCACCACCCTCGCCCCGCCGGGGATCGCGGGCGCGGCCGTCGCGCTGGTCAACTCCTTCGGCGCGCTGGGCTCGTTCGCCGGGACCTATCTCGTCGGCTGGGTGCGCGGCACCGAACTGGGCGACGCGGGCGCCTTCGGCCTGATGGCGGTGTGCACCCTGGTCGCCGCCGCGCTGACCCTCGCGGCACCCGAGCCCGCGAGGAGCGCCGGCCCGGTCCCGGTACGGTGACCACCGAGGCGGCGGCCCTCCCCCGGACGGCTGCCGCACCCGTCCCCACCACGGCCACGACCGAAAGGCGCGCACGGTGACCACACCATCCGGCGACGACATGCTGGGCCGGGGGCTGCGGCTGCTCACCGTGCTGGCCGAGCACCCCGCCGGCCTCGGCGTCAGCGCCGCCGCCCGCGCCGCGCAGCTGCCCGTGAGCAGCGCGCACCGCATCCTCGGCCGCCTGGTCGAGGAACGGTTCGCGACCTACGACGAGGAGGCCCGGCGGTACGCGCTGGGCTCCCGCGTGCTGGAGCTGTCCCGGGGCTTCCAGCGCTCCCCGGCGGGCTACTCGGCGGCGGCCGCGCCGATGCGCAGACTCGGCGCGCGCACCGGACTCCCGGTCATCGCGGGCATCCTGAACGACAGCGAGGTGCTGCTCGTCCTCTCCGTGCAGGGCACCCAGCACCTCCAGCTGCGCAACGCCGAGGGCACCCGTAACCCCTGGCACGCCACCTCGCTCGGCAAGGCACTGGCCGCCTGGCTCCCGGAGGCGGACCGCGAACGCCTGCTCGCCGGCCCGCTCCCGGCGGTGACCCCCCGTACGGTCACCGATCCCGCCCTGCTGCGCGCGGAGTTGGCGCTCGTGCGGGAGCGGGGCTGGGCGGAGGTCGACGAGGAGAACGAGATCGGCGTCCGCTCGATCGCGGTGGCGCTGCCCGACACCCCGGAGGGCACCCCGCCGCTGGCGCTGTCGCTGGCCGCGACGGTCATCCTGACGGACGCGGACCAACTCCGCGCACACGCGCCCGCGTTGCGGGAGTGCGCGGAGGAGGTCGCGGCACGGATGTCGCCCTGAGGGGGTTACGAGTACGCCGGCCCTAGCAGAACCAGCCGTCCTGGACCCAGCCCCGGCGGTTGATGTCACCGTAGGCGAAGCCGTACGCCCAGCCGGACTGCTTGCTCTCCACCAGGAACGTCTGTCCCTTGCTGAGCGTGCCCATCCAGGCGCCCACCGGCTCGGTCCGCACGAAGAGGTCCTGCGCGCAGACGGTCTCCCGGACGCCGACGGTGCCGTTGGCGGCCTGCGCGGGGCCGGAGCCCAGCAGCAGCACGGAGCCGACGGCGGCCACGAGCGCCGCGAAGCGGACGGTACGGGGTGCGGACATGGCCTTGCCTCCCTGGTCCCGGCTCACCATGAGCCGTAGCCGCCGATGCATTCGTCACGCACATAGCCCCAGTCGTTGGGGCCGAAGTCGAAGGTGGCGGCCCAGCCGTTGTAGACGGGGTGCGCGCCACGGGTGTGGCCGACCTTGTCGCCGTGGTACAGCGTCCGGACCAGGCCGGTGGGGCCGGAGGAACTGTCGTAGTTGGCGTAGAAGCTGGCGCTCTGGCAGGTGATCACCGCGTGGTCCGGGACGACGGCCGCCTGGGCCGGGGCCTGGAGCAGCGCGGCGGTGGCCAGCACGGGGGCGGCGAGAGCGAGGGCTCGTCCGAGCAGGGGCACGACGCATCGACTCCTCGTGGGGGAGGTGTGGGTTGACGCGGGTAGACCGTAGCGCGAATTGACATGCCCGCAACAGAGCGCCCCGACCGGGAAGATCAGATGTCCGCGCCCCCGCCGGCGTGACGTTCCTCGGTGACGGGGCCGTGCCAGTCCAGGCAGAGGACGGTGGCGTCGTCCTCGATGCGCTCGCCGCAGGCCGCGATGACCGCGGCGACCAGGCTTCGTACGACCTCGCGCGGGTGCTCCGTGGCGGTGGCTTCGAGGAGCGCGGGGAGATCGACGGACTCCGCCCGCCGTTCCTGCATGCCGTCGGTGCAGAGCAGCAGGCGGTCGCCGGGCCGCAGGTCGAGATCCTGCGCCTTGTACGGGCCGTGCAGTCCGGTCACGCCGAAGGGCAGGTTGACGTCCAGGGGGATCTGTTCGACCGCACCGTCGCGCAGCCGCAGCGGCCAGACGTGCCCGGCGTTGACGATCTGGGCACGGCTGCCGTCGAGGGCGATGCGCAGCAGCTGGCCGGTGGCGAAGGTGCGCCGGCCGTGGTCGAGGAGGGCCTGGTGGATGCGGTGGGCCTGCTCCGCGAGTCCGGCCCCGGCTCTGCGGGCGCCACGCGAGGCGTTGACCAGCAGGGTGGCCATGAGGGCGGCGTCGACGTCGTGGCCCATCGCGTCGGTGATGGACAGGTGCAGGGTGTCGCGGTCGAGGCTGTAGTCGTAGGTGTCACCGGCGTTGCTGTCGGCCGTGACCAGGGCGCCGGCGAGAGCGAACTCGGCGGCCTCGCAGGAGGGCGCGGAGGGCAGCAGCTGACGCTGGATCTCGGCGGCGAGGCTCACCGGGGTCGTGCGCTGGCCCCAGTGGTACAGATCCGTGAAGCGGCGGTCGGTGACCACGATGTACGCCAGCGCGTGCGCGGCCTCCTCGACCTGCTCCAACACGTCCTGGGTGACCTCGGGCAGCCACAGTTCCAGGACCCCGATGGCGTCCCCTCGGTTGGTGACCGGGGCGAGGACCTGCTGCCCCTCCCCGGCGTCCCCCGCCCGTACCGGCTTCTGACCGCGCAGGACCTCCTCGTAGACACTGCCCGCGAGGGGAATCCGGTCGGCGTGGTGACCCTGGCGGGTGACCGTCTCCTCGGCGACCCTGACCACGCACCGGCCGACGACGTCGACGAACAGGAACGACACGTACTGCGCCCCGAACCGGTCGCGCAGGTTGCGTGCGACCACGTCGACCGAGGCCACCGGCGCCGCGGCCTCCGCCGCCTCCAGCACCTCGGCCAGTCCGATCCTGTCGCCCGTCACATGAGCCTCCCTGGTCGACCATTCTCCTTCCCGTCGGCCGGGCCGGCACTCGAACGTGGTCCGTGTCACCCCCCTCATTCGAGGACCGGGGGCGTCGACCGCATGCCCCGGCTCCAGCGCAGCGTCAGCCGGACCAGCCCGGCCAGGGTGAGCAGCCAGGTGGCCGCGAACACCCAGAGCAGCATGGGGTGCGCGTAGGCGACCGCGACCGCGAGCAGGGTGAGCGAGACGACGGCGAAGGCGAGCACGGCGGCGGTGAGGGCCCGCGAGCGCCGCCGGGCCGGGGCGGCGAGCGGGGCCCGCATCTCCTGGAGCCGGCGGGCGAGCGCCGGGTCACGGCCGAGCGCGCGCTCCATCTCGGCCAGTACGCGCTTCTCGTGCGGCGACAGCCGGACGTCCTTCATGGCGAGCACCTCCCGCTCGGAGCCGTCACCTGTCCTTCCGCCGTCCACGCGCCCCCGGATGCGGCGAAGGGGCCGCGCCCGTCGGACGCGACCCCTTGTGGTGCACTGCTGCTAGTCGAGCAGCGTGACCGAGTAGTCCAGCGTGGTGCCGGTGACGGAGTACGTCGCCGTCTGGCCGTTGTCGCAGTACGAGACGTACCGGTTGCCGTAGTTCTTGGTGCCGGCGACGGCGTCGACGTACGGGCGCAGGTCGGTGTCCTCCGGGAACGACGTGGTCGTCAGGTCGATGGTCCGGGTCTGGTTCACGGGGTAGTCGTCCGTCGACGGCGACTGCTCCCCGGTACGGGTGGTCGCGGCCCAGGAGAGCACGAACCCGGAGTTGTTCACCACCGCGACCTTCTGGACACAGGGCGTCGCCTGCGCGGGCGCGGCCTGCGCGGTCACCGCCGGGACGGCGGCGAGCGCGACGGCGCCCATCAGCGGCAGCGCGGTCCTGAAGAGCTTGCGGTTCATCGTTCGACTCCCTCTCGTGGAACGTCAAGTCCCTTTCTGTGTGCGGGACTTGGGATGCGGCGCGAGTACCCGGAGATGCCCGCAGGGCACTCCTGCCGTACGCACGGCGCAGGGAATCGGCCATTCGTTCGGATCGAGGGGAGGCGACGGGGCGCAGCGGCCCGCGAGACACGCGTCAAGCCTGCTGACCGACCGTGCGCCCGCGTTCGTCATCGCGGCCCGGGGGGCGTCGCCGGCCACCGGTGGGCCGCCGTCGTGCGAAGCGGGCATGGATACGGAATGGCCGAATCCGAAGGCGTCAGGCGGGCCAGGTGTGACCGAGGGAGAAGTCGACCACCACGGCGAAGGTCAGGTACATGCACCAGAGGGCCGTCAGGAGGCGGAACAGGCCCATCAGACGTTCCAGGGCGGGGACACCGGCGAAGGTCACGAACTTCGCGGCGTAGACCAGGAAGAGGCCGACGAAGAGCACCCCGACCGGCCAGGAGTGCGCCGCGAAGAACACCAGGGCGCCGAGCGCGCCGAGCACCATGAACGAGAGGGAGAACCCGACCATCGGCGCCCTCTTCGGCGAGCCGCAGCGCCACGGCGGCGCCGATGCCCCGGCTGCCACCGGTGACCAGGGCGACGTTTCCTTCGCATCGGTTCATGCCGTCGAGCCTGGCCGTCAGCCGCGCCGGGGGCGGGCGGGAACCGGACCCGGCGTCGCGCCGGTCAGTGTCCGGCGCCGAGTTCGATGCACAGGACCCCGACCGCGATGAGACCGATACCGGCGCCCATGACCTTGGTGAGGGGCTCGCCGAACAGGACGCGGGTGGCCACGGCGGTGAGGGCGACCCCGGCTGCGGCCCAGATCCCGTAGGCGACACCGAGAGCCATGCCACCGTTCAGGGCCAGACTGAGGAAGGTGAAGGCCGCCAGGTAGCCGGTCACGGTTCCGGCGAGCCAGCGCTTGCCGCGCCCCCGGGAGGCCATGCCCAGGCACAGCGTGCCGGCGACTTCGATGAGGATCGCCGCGCCGAGGTAGGCCCAGGTCATGAGGGTGCCCCTTCGTCGCGGGAGCGGGGCGAGGGGGCGGACTGCGCGGGCGGCGCCGACCGTGCCGACTGCGCGCCGAGTTCGACGCAGAGCACGCCCCCGATCACCAGGGCGATGCCGATGCCCATCACCCCGGTGAGCGGGTCGCCGAAGAACAGCGCGGCCAGGATCGCGGTGAGGGCGACACCGGATGCGCCCCAGATGCCGTACGCGACCCCGAGGGCCAGTCCGGCGCGCAGCACGAGGGCCAGGACGGTGAGGGAGCCGACGTAGCCGAGGGCCACGAGGACGTAGAACGCCGGATGGTCGAGGGCGCCGCGCAGGGAGAGGGTGGCGGTGACTTCGAGCAGGATCGCCGTGGAGAGCAGCAGCCACTTCCTCATGACGCGGGGTCCTCCGCCAGCAACCCCTCGACGACGGCCAGCAGTTCGGCACGGTCGCGGCCGGGGACCGGGAAGACCCCGGTGGCGGCGGCCGTCCAGTACCCGTCGGCCAGCAGTCGGGCGGCCGTGAGCCGGGCCCGTACCGCGCCCGGCAGGTCGTCGGGCAGGGTGAGCCAGGGCTCGATACGGCACACCCAGGCGTCGGTCAGCGCGGTGCGGTAGTGCGCGTCGGTGTAGATGGCGAAGTCGGCGCGGTCGAACGGGGCGTTCAGGGCGACGTCGACATGGGCCCGGATGCGCTGGGCCGGGGTGGCGGTCTCCAGGGGCCGGCCGAGCTGTTCGAGCAGGAGCTTCTCCCACCGGTCGGCGACATGGGCGACCACCCCCAGCATCAGGGCTTCCTTGGTCGGAAAGTGGTACATGAGCCCCGGCTTCGACAGCCCGACCTCCTTCGCCGCCGCCTCCAGCGTGATCGCCCCGCCGCCCTCGGCCCGGAGCAGGTTCAGCGCACCGTCGAGGATGCGCTGCTTCGCGTTCTTGGCCATGGGGCGACTTTACCAACCGGTTGGTAAAGCACAGTGGCAGGCCAGCTTACTGGACCGCTCGGTCAAGAACAGATACGGTTCCCCCGTGGCTAGGACCAAGGAATTCGACCCGGACGCGGCACTCCAGTCAGCCCTCGAACTGTTCTGGCGGCGCGGCTACGAGGCGACCTCGATGGCGGACCTCGTGGCGCACCTCGGCATCGGCCGGGCCAGCATCTACGCCACCTTCGGCAACAAGCACGACCTGTACCTGAGGGCGCTGGACCGCTACAACGAGCGCCGCGACCTGACCCTCCTGCACGAGCTGTCCCAGCCGGGCCCTGCGCTGCCCGCCGTACGCGCGGTGATCCGGCGCTTCGCGGCCGAGGCGAGCAGTGAACTCCAACGCGGCAAAGGATGTTTCGTCACCAACACGGCGGTCGAACTGGGCTCGGACGACCCGGCGGCGGCCGGCCGGGTCGGCACCAGCTGGGATCACGTGGAGACCTTGCTGCACTCGGCGCTGGTACGGGCCCGCGCCCAGGGCGAGCTGCCCCAGGACCGTGACCCGCGGGCACTCGCCCGGATGCTGCTGGTGCTGATGCAGGGCCTGCGGGTGGTCGGCAAGGCGTCGAGCGGTCCGGGGCGGGTCGTGGACGCGGCCGAGCAGGCGCTGAAGCTGCTGGACTGAGCGCGGGCGGTGCCGCAAATCTGGAACGAACAGTCAAAAAGGGGAGTCGTCACTGTGACCGCACGCTTCACCGGCAAGTCCGTCCTCGTCACCGGCGCGGGTTCCGGCATCGGCCGGGCCGTCGCGCTCGCCTTCGCCGCCGAGGGGGCCTCGGTGGTCGCGGCGGGCCGCACCGCCGCCCCGCTGGACGAGACCGTGAAGCTCATCGAGGCGGCGGGCGGCGAGGCGGCCGCGATCACGGCCGACGTGAGCCGCTCCGCAGAGGTCCGGGAGCTGGTCCGCCGTACCGTCGACCGGTTCGGCAGCCTCGACGTCGCGGTCAACAACGCGGGCGTCTTCCGGGGCGGCGGGCCCGTGGCCGACCTGCCCGAGGAGGACTGGCGGGCCCTGCTCGACATCAACGTCAGCGGCGTCCTGTTCTGCCTCCAGGCCGAGGTCGCCCGGATGCGCACCCAGCCCGGCGGCGGCGCGATCGTCAACATCGCCTCCAACCTCGGCGCGCACCGCCGCGCCAAGGGCCTGGCCGCGTACATCGCGAGCAAGGCGGCCGTCTCCGCGCTGACCCGCGCGGCCGCGCTGGACCACATCGGCGACGGAGTGCGCGTCAACGCCGTGAGCCCCGGCCCGTCCGACACCGCGATGTCGCTGCGGCCGGGCGAGACCGACGAGGACCGGGCGGCCCGGATGAAGGACGTGGCGCCGCTGGGGCGGGTGTCCTCCACCGCCGAGATCGCGGCGGCGGTGCTGTACCTGGCCTCACCGGACGCCGCCTCCGTGGTCGGCGCCGATCTGGTGGTGGACGGGGGCGCGGCGGCCTGACCCGGCTGCCAGGAGGCGACGCCCGCTACCAGGGGACGACGCCCGCGTCCTCGTAGAACGTCCCGGACGGTCCGTCGTCGGGCAGGGTGGCGAGCCGGACCGCCGTGGCCGCGCCCTGCTCGGGGGTGCGGGAGCCCGCGTGGCCGTTGAAGTCGGTGGCCACCAGGCCGGGGCACATGGCGTTGATCAGAACGCCGGTACCGGCGAGCTGCCGGGCGTACTGCACGGTCATGCCGTTGAGGAACGTCTTCGAGGGGGCGTACGCCGCCATGACCGGCCCGACGTCGATGTCCGGGTCCGCCTGCCGGGTCAGGGAACCGACCGAGCTGGAGACGTTGACGATGCGCGGCGCGGCCGAGCGGCGCAGCAGGGGCAGCATCGCGTTGGTCACCCGGATGACGCCGAGGACGTTGGTGTCCACGACCGTGCGGACCATGTCGAGGTCGATCGTGGTCGGGTCCTGGACCCAGTCCGGCCCCAGGTCGCCGGAGATGCCCGCGTTGTTGACCAGGACGTCCAAGCCTCCCTCCTGCTTCTCGATCAGCGCGGCCGCCTCGGCCACGCTCCGGTCGTCGGTGACGTCCAGCGGCACCCCGAAGGCGTCCACCCCGGCGGCCCGGAGCTTCTCGACCGCCGCCTCCCGCCGCGCGGCGTCGCGGGCGCCTACCCCAACCCGAAAGCCGAGGGTGCCGAGGCCGGCCGCGATCTCGTACCCGATTCCCTTGTTCGCGCCGGTGACCAGCGCGGTCTTCGCTTCGCTCATAGTTCGATGCTCGCTCCGGGACGGGGGGTGGTGCCAACACCAATGGGGTGGGCTGTGATACCTGGCGGGTATCACCGGGTCTACGCTGGGCGCATGGAGGCACTGGAGACGCGTGAGCTGCGGTATTTCATGGCCGTCGCGGAGGAGCTGCACTTCGGGCGCGCGGCCGAACGCCTCGGGATGGCGCAGCCGCCGCTGTCGCGGGCGATCCAGCAGCTGGAGCGGCGTCTCGGGGTGTCCCTGCTGGCCCGCGACCGCCGGGGTGTCTCCCTGACCGGCGCCGGTGAGGTGCTGCTGCACGAGGGCCGGGTGGCGCTCGACGCGGCCACCGCCGCCGCCCGCCGCACCCGCCGCGCGGGCGACGCCGACGCGGCAGGCGGCTCCCGTGACCGCCTGGTGCTGGCGGTGAAGGCCGCCGCCTCCCACGACCTGCTGCAGAAGCTGCTCGGCGCCTACGCGGCCGAGCCCGGCGCCGCCGAGATCGAGGTGCTGCCCAGCGGGATGTGCGAGCAGGAGGAGATGCTGCGCGACGGCCGGGCCGACGTGGCCCTGATGCACGCTCCGTTCAACTCCCTCGCCGGGTTCGACCACGAGGAGCTGATGCGCGAGGGCCAGATCGCCGTGCTCCCCGCCGGGCATCCGCTCGCCGCGCGCACGACGCTCACGACGGCCGACATCACCGACGTGCCCGGCCTGCCGCACGCCCGCTGGCCCCGCGACGGGTCGTACCCGCCGGGGCCGGGTCCCGAGATCCACGACCAGACCCAGTTGGCCCAACTGATCGCGCTGGGGCGGACCATGGCCGTCTTCCCCGAGTCGGCCCGCGCCTGGCTGTGGTCCGAGCACGCCGCCGTACCGCTGACCGACGCGCCCCAGGTCGTCACCCACATCGCCTGGCCCGCGCACAGCCGCTCGGTCGCCCTGGCGGGTCTCATCCGTACGGCGACCCGGCTCTGACGGTGCCAGACTGGCCGGGTGACGGACCTGGACCGGCGGCTTGAGCAGACCATCATGGGCCTGCTGGAGCAGCGTGCAGACACGTCCTCGATCTGCCCCTCCGACGCCGCCCGCGCGGCCTACGAGGGTGACGACGACGGCTGGCGGGACCTGATGGAACCGGCGCGCCGGGCGGCCTGGCGGCTGGTCGCGGCCGGTGAGGTGGAGGTGACCCGGTCGGGGCAGCCGGTGAAGGAGACCGAGGCGCGCGGTCCGATCCGCATCCGCCGCGCCCGCCGGTAGCGCGCCTCCTCCCCCCGACGCCTCGGGGTCGAACTCCCCCTCTTTGCCCTACCGTTGGCGCATGGCGCTGCATCACCACAGTGACCGGCCGTGGCGTGTGCGAGTGGACGACGAGGAGGGCACGCCCTGTGGCGCCGGCGTGCTGCTGGACGACCGGCACGTGCTGACCTGCGCGCATGTGGTCCGGTACGCCGGGGCGGCACCCGGAGGCGCCACGTCCCGGGTGCGGATCAGCAGCGTGGCGTGCCGCCCGGAGTGGAGCCGTACCGCGCACGTGGCGCCGGGCACCTGGGTGCACGAGAGCGGCACCCAGCGCGGGGACGTGGCGCTGCTCGAACTCGACGAACCGGCCGGGTGCGGCATCCGTACGACGCTGTGGAAGGCGCCCATCTCCGGCGGCACGGTCCAGGTGTACGGCTTCCCGCAGCACGCGCCGTTCGGCATGGGCGCCGACGCGCGGCTGGCCGGGTCCGGTCACCGGCAGGGCGAGTGGGGCCTGTTGAACCGGCTGCGCGAGGGCGTCCCGTGGATCGAGCCGGGGTACTCGGGCGCCGGTGCGATGGCGGTGGGCGGGGAGTTCGACGGCCATGTGATCGGCATCGTGGTCGCCGACTACGTCAACGGCGACGAGAAGGCGGCCTGGATGCTACCGACCGAGACGATCCTCAGGTACCTCCCCGCGATCGAGGAGTTCACCGGCGGCGATCCCGCCGACGAACTGGGTCCCACACGCGGCGAGTTGCCGCCGGATGTACTGGGCGACCCGCTTCGGCTCGCGCTGACACAGGAGCTGACCCGGCTGCTCGACAGCGGCTGGTGCGGCACCGCCGTGGTCGGCACCGGCGGCACGACCGCCGTGGGCGACTCCTGGCTGGTCCGGCTGGTGCGCACGGCCGACCCGGCGGGCCGGGTGGGCGTGTCCGACGCCGAGCTGACCGCTTCCCCCGGCGACACCGTCCTCGGCCTTGGCACCATCGACGCGGCCTACGACGCGCGCGGCCGGACGGTCGGCGACTTCGCCGGCTACCTCACCCGCCGCTTCGGCCTCCCCGGCGGCGACCCGCACGAGGTACGGCGGCAGCTGCTGCGCCGCAGGCCCCCCGCCTGCCTGGTGGTCGGCGGCGTCGACCGCGCCCGCGACCCCGAGGCCCTCCTCGGCGAGCTGCTGGGCCAACTGGCCGCCCGTGCCCGCTCGCGCGGCCTCCGTCTCGTCCTCGGCTTCGAGGCCACACCCCCGCCCGGCCTGTCCTACGACGTCTCCCTGGACCCCGAACCGCTGCGCGGGAACCCCGCCCGGAACGTGGGCGCCCCCGAGGTCCAGACGGCCGTCGAGCGGCTCGCCGCACAGGAGGAGACGGCATCGGCGCTCCAACTGGACTGGGGCGTACGGTTCTTCGCCGCACCCAGGCTGCCACCGCTGGCCGCGCCCCGCCTGCGGGTCCGGCTGGCCGTGGCCCGCGCGACCGGGCCCAGTCCCGAACTCGGCGCCATCCACGACGAGGCCACCGGCGCCCGCGCCGCGCTGACCCGGTTCGAGCACGGTCTGCGCCGCATGATCACGGCCCACGAGGACCTCACCACCTCACTGGAGCTGCACCGCCTCCGGGCTGCCCGGTACTTCGGCGACGAGGACCGCCCGCTCGCCGAACGGCACGCCCCGGCCGCACGCGCCCTCCAGACCGAGCCCATCGACCTCGGGGCCGCCCGCGAGCTGGTCCGGCGCTATCTCGACGAGGTGAACCGCCGGTTCGAGGAGAGGTGACGGATGACGACGAGCCGTCCGGCGTGCACCCGCCCCGACTGCGGGCGCGGCACCATCGACGAACAGGGCTTCTGCGACCGCTGCGACCGGCCGCCGCTGCCGGGGCCCGTCGCGACTCCCGAGCACCCGGTGCGGGCGGGCGCGGGCGTGGCCCAGGTCCGCCCCGACCCCTGGTACGGCCTCGGTCTGGTCGACCCCGTGCAGGCCCCGGAGGCCCAGCGGGCCCCGGACGTGGCCCCCGAGCCGGTCGCCGAACAGCACCGTTTCTGCGCCAACCCGGCATGCGGGCAGCCGGTCGGCCGCGACCACGACGGTGAGCCGGGCCGGACCACCGGCTTCTGCCCGCAGTGCGGCACCGCCTTCGACTTCACCCAGCCGGGCGGCTTCACCATCGCCGACCGCTACGAGGTCCGGCGCACCCTCGGCTCGGGGGCGTACGGCGCGGCCTACCTCGCCCACGACCGCAACCTGGCGACCGATGTCGTCCTCAAGGCGCTGCACAGGTCGGTGGCCAAGACCGCGCTGCACGAGCGGGACATCCTGGTGGAGCTGCGTCACGACAGCATCGTCCGCATCCTCGGCTACGAGGACGAGGGCCCGCACCTGGTCCTGGAGTACGTACCCGGTGAACCCCTCGCGGCCCGCCCCGGCGACCGGCTCGAAACCCTGCTCGCGCACGGCGTGCGGGTCCTCCAGGCGCTGGACTATCTGCACGCGCGCGGCCTGTTGCACTGCGACGTGAAGCCGCTGAACATCATCCGCTTCCGGGAGGAGAACCCGGCGGGCCCCCTCGACCGGGTGCGGCTCATCGACTTCGGCGCGGTGCGCAGCCAGACCGAGGACACCGGCCCGGTGGTGGCGTTCACCCGCGCCTACGCGCCCCCGGAGTCCGACCCGGAGCATCTGCGCCCGACCCCCGGCTTCGACCTGTACGGGCTCGGCATGACCCTGCGCGAGGTCTGCCGCTCCTACGGCACCGACCGCTCCGCACCCGGCGTCGACTCCCTGCACCTGCTGCTGGAGCGCGCCACGCACCCCGAGCCGTGCCGGCGGTTCGGGTCGGCCCGGCAGTTCGCGGAGCAGCTCAGCGGTGTCGTACGGCAGGTGGTGGCGGCCCCTCCCACCTGCCGTCAGGTGACGCGCCTGTCCGCCCTGTTCGGTCCGGCGCCGGAGCCGCTGCACGGCGGCCTGGGCGCCGCCCGCCCCCTCGCCCACTGGGCCGGAGCGCGGCCTGAGAAGGACGCGCTGCTGGAGATGGCCCCGCCGTTTCGCACCCCGGACCCCGGTGACGTGGCGGCCACCCTCCCGGCTCCGCCGTCCGACCCCGACGACCCGGGCGGCGGAGGCGCGCTCACCGAGAGCCGGCTGGCCCTGCGCCGACGGGATGCCGGGGCGGCGGCGGAGCGGCTAGCGGCGGCGGACCTGCCCGACTGGCACTGGCTCACCGGCTGGTACCGCGGCCTGATCGCCCTGGCCGACGGGCACCCGCAGCAAGCCGGCACCGCGTTCACCGAGGCGCGCCGGGCGCTGCCCGGGGAGCTGATACCGGCCCTCGCCCTCGGCCTGTGCGCCGAGCTCGACGGCGACCGCACCGCTGCCCGGTCGCACTACGGCACCGTCTTCGACACCTCCCCCGCCCTCGGCGCGGCCGGCTTCGGCCTGGCCCGCGTACTGCTGCCCGCCGGGGAGCGGGCCAGGGCGGTGGAGGTCGCCGAGAAGCTGGCCAAGGAGTTCCGCTACGAGCGCGAGGCACGCGTCGCGGCGGTACGCCTGCGGGTCATGACCCTCCCGGATCTCGCCCCGCCCACCGAGGACGACGTGGACCGGGCCAGGGCCGCGCTGCCCGCCCTCGACGTGACCGACGCGGCCGCCGCCGCGCTCCGCGCCGAGATCCAGTACGCGGAGTTCCTGCGCACCGGCGACCGGCTGAGGCTGTCGGACGCCGTCCGCGCCCTCGGCCCGCACGCCACCACCGAACGCGAGTACGTCGCCCTGGTGGACCTGGCCAACGCGCTGCGGCCGAAGCCGAGTTGGGGATGGTGGGGAAAGCGCGACAGATCGGGTCACACCCGTTCCGGAGCCGTACCCGGACGGTTAAGCTTGTAAGACGTTCCGTCGATGACGGGAGCACGCTCCGCGACGAGGCGCAGCGACAGATCGGGGGGTGCCGGTGGGGGACAGGACACCCTTGGGGCTCAGCTTTGCCCTGGAAGTGGACTCGCCCTCGGACCTGCCCTACGACGAGCGGCGCGCGGACGCTCTGATCACCGTCACCGCGGAGTCGGCCGTCGGTCCGGCCCCGCGGGTGCGGAGCGCCCAAGTCCTCATCATGGACCGCTCGTTGTCCATGTCGCGGCGCAAGCTGGACGAGGCGAAGCGCGCGATGTGCGCGGCGATCGACACCCTGCGCGACGGCACCCTGCTGGGGATCGTCGCGGGCAACCACCGGGCCGAGGTGATCTTCCCGCCGACGGGCGGGCTGGCGGTGGTGGACGCACGGTCCCGCGAGGACGCGAAGCTCCGGGTCATCGGCCAACTCCCCGAAGGCGGAACGGCGATCGGCCAGTGGCTCGACCGCGCACGCGACCTGTTCACCTCGGTGGACTCCCCCGGCACGGTGCGCCACGCCGTGCTCTACACGGACGGCAAGGACGAGCACGAGACACCCGAACAGCTCGGGGAGATCCTCGCGTCGTGCGCCGACCGGTTCATCTGCCACGCGCGGGGCCTGGGCGACGACTGGCACCACGACGAACTCCTGCGCATCACCCAGGCGTTGCACGGCACCGCCGAGGCGGTCGTCACCATCGCGGACCTCACCGAGGACTTCACCCGCCTGATGCGGGAGGCCCAACGGATCGTGGTCCCCCGGCTGTACCTGGGCCTGCGCCTCAACAGCCGCTTCCAGCTCGCCTTCGTACGGCAGACCCGCCCGGCCGAGGCCGATCTGATGGTGCGTCAACTCCGGGATGGCGAGACGCATGTCCCCCTGGGCTCATGGCCCGCGGAGTCCCGCCAGTACCAGGTCTCCCTCCGCTTCGACCCCGACACCCTGACCGTCGACGAACTGCTGCGGGCCGCCCGTGTCACCCTGCACGCCGAGTTCCCCGACGGCACCCGCCGCCCCTGCGCGGAGAGCGCGGCCATGGTGGTACGGCGCCGCGCGACCCCCGGCTTCGGCATCGCCCGCTCCCCCGACCTCACCCGCGTCGAGAACGAACGCGAACTCGGCATGGCCATGCGCGCCTGCGCGGACGCCCGGTTGCGCGGCGACCTCGACCGGGCGGACCACGAACTGCGCCTGGCGACCGGCCTCGCGGAATCCCTCGGGGACACGGCACGCCTGCGGCTGCTGCGCGCGGTCGCGACCACCGGCCCCGACGGCCTGCCCCGGCTGCGACGGGACGCCTCCCGTGGCCAGCTGCTCCGGATCGGCGTCGACTCCACCAAGACGGTGAGCCGCCCGGCCGACGCTCGCGAACTCGCCCTGCGTGACACCGGGTTGCCCCGTGTGTGCCCCAGGTGCGACACGACGGCGACCAATCCCACGGCCAAGTTCTGTGAGAGGTGCGGCCATTCGCTCGCGGACGCGGGCCCGGTGGACGCGTGGTGACCGGCGGCCGGCCGCGCATGCCGCATACGGTCGTGCTGCTGCGGTGGCTGCGCGCGGGCACGCTCGGCATGGTGGCGGTGACGGCGCTGCTGTACCTGGTGGTGGCTAACGGGGCCGAGGAGCAGATCGCCGCCGCCGACCGCACGACGACGGCCATCCGGCACATCGGCGCGGCGTACGACCAGGCTGGGGCGGCCGACTCCGCGCTGGAGGCCGTCTCCCGGACCGGCGCGATCGACCTGATCGGCACCAGCGGGGACTTCGCCAACGCCACCGCCCGGGTCAGCTCCCACCTCACCTCGGCGACCGAGGGCAACGCGGCCGGGGAACAGGGGCTCAGCCACATCCAGTTCGTACAGGGCCAGTTGACCACCTGCGTCCAGTCGGCCAACACGGCGGTCCTGGACGGCAGTCCGGGCCTGGACCGGGCGCGCGCCGCGCTGGACGACGCCCCCGAGTACGACGGCAGGCGCCCCGTCCCCTTCACCGGTGGCCTCAAGCAGTCGCTCAGGGACCTGAAGGCGCTGGAGGCCGAGGCCCGCGACCACCAGCGCGGCTCGGGCTGGCGCGACCCCGGCCTGCTCCGGCCCCTGTTCCTGGCCCCGCTGGCGGTCATGCTGCTCCTGACCGGCGTCACCGGCCGTCTGGTCGTCCACCGCTTCCGCAGATACCCCGGGCCGGCCCTCGTCCTGGCCCCGCTGGTCACCGCGTCGATCAGCATCCCCATGTGCACGATCAACCCGCCGGACGTGTCGATCGCGCTGCCCGTGCTCGCCGCCGCCGGAGCACTCGGATACCTGGCGTACCGTCCCCGGCTGGCCGAGTACAGATTCCCGCGCCCGTGAGACGGCCCACGGCACCGCTCCTGCGCTGCGCCATGGCCCTCGGGCTGCTGCTGGCGTCCGTGGCGTGCGGCGGAACGGAGCGGAGCAAGGTGACGATCATGGTCCCCTGGTCCGGCACCGAGTTCCAGGCGTTCTACGCGGTGGTCAAGGACTTCGAGCGCGGCCACCCCGGCATCGACGTCGAGCCCCAGGTCACCCGCGCCCTCACCCAGCAGCTCGACGCGGCGGTGGGCGCCGGCGCCAGGCCCGACCTGGCCGTGCTGCCCAGCGTGGGCGCGATCACCAAGTACCGGGCCGAGGGCGCGCTGCGGAAACTCGACGTCGACACCCGTGCGTACGTCCAGCCCTTCCGCGCCCTCGGCATGCACGGCGGTGAGGTGTACGCGGTCCCGGTGAAGGCCGACCTCAAGAGCCTGATCTGGTACGACGCCCGTTCCTCCGAAGCACCCTCACCGACGTGGTCCGGTCACCATCACTGGTGCCTGGGGCTGGAGTCGGGGCCGACCTCCGGCTGGCCGGGGGCCGACTGGATCGCGGACCTGGTGCTCTCCGAGGCGGGCGTCGACACCTACACCGACTGGGCCTCGGGCGACGCGGAGTGGGCCGAGGGTCCGGTCGCGGAGGCGTGGACGGCGTGGGGCAGGCTGATGGGGGCCGGCCTCAAGGGCGCGACCGCGCGGAACTTCCGCCAGGCCGCCGACAGCTCGGACGCGCGGGGGTGTTCGCTGAGCCACGGTTCCCTCTCCGCGATGCCGTTCGACTCGACCCAGGTGAGCGACGAGCAGTACACCTACGTACCGTCCTCGCGCGACGCCCTGGAGGTCTCGGCGGACTTCGTCGGGAAGTTCACCCGGAACGAGGGCGCCGACGCGTTCATCCGGTACCTGGCGAGCACCGAGGCCCAGCGGACCTGGGTGAACCAACCCGGCTTCGCGGTCTCCGCCGACCGGCAGGTGACGGAGTACGACAACGCGACCCAGGGCCGGATCGCCGGGATACTCCGGTCCCCGTACTTCGCGCTCTGCTTCAGCGCCGCCGACGCGATGGACCCCGATGTGTCCGCCGCGTTCTACCGGGCGGTGCTGGACTACGCGAACGGCAAGGAACCGGGGCCGCTGCTGGCCGCGCTCGACAAGGTCCAGCGGCAACTCGGCTACCTCTCGGCCGAGTCCGCGCCCACCCCGCTGTGCAGCACACCGAAACCACGCTGACCTCCAGGAGAACCCATGGCGGACGCCATCCAGTTCACCCTCGACGACGGAACGTACGTCCTCGTCGCGCCGCCCACCCGTGCCGGCACCGGGGCCGTGGGCCTGGGCACCCGGCTGGAGAGCGCGGGCGAGAGCCTGCGGGAGGCGCTGCGGCCGGTCACCGCGGCCGCCTCCGAGGTGATCGGCCAGTTCCGCGAGGTCGCCCAGCGGCCCGCCGAGGTGGAGGTCACCTTCGGTGTCACGCTGGACGCCAAGCTGGGTGCGGTTCTGACCAGCGCGGGCACCAGCGCCCACCTCGACGTCACCCTCCGCTGGAGCGGCTCCGAGCCCGCGCTATGACAGCTGACGCTCCATCACCTTCGCCAGGCGCGCCCGCTCACCGTCGGCCGACCGCGCCTGTTCCAGCAGCAGCTGGGCCGAACGGCCCTTCAGGTTCAGGGTCATGAGCTGGTTGCCGAACCAGGGGCCGCCCGTGTGCCGCCAGACGAGCGGGAGTTGGTCGCAGCGTCCGTGCCGGGCGAGCAGGCGTCCCAGTGCGCGTGCCGTCCGGCTCCAGCCGAAGCGGAAGCCGAACCGCATGGACCGGGGTACCGAGTTGTGCACGGGCGAGCAGGTGAGCTGCGTGACGCGGGAGTCGACCTTCCCGGACCGCCAGGCGGGCTCGGCGACATAGGCGTGGTGGACGTCGCCGGACAGGACGCTGATCGTCGCCGGTGCCCCGGGGCCCGAGCCGGCCTCGGCTATCAGGTCCGCCAGCGCGGTGAACGACGCCGGGAACGCGGCCCAGTGCTCCAGGTCGGCGGCCCGGCGCAGCCACTCCCCGAACCTGGCCCAGCGCGGGCCGCGTTCACCCCGGCACAGGGCCGCGTCCCACGCCTCGGCGTCGTGCACGAGGTGGGGCATCAGCCAGGGCAGTGAGGTGCCGATCAGCAGGTGGTCGACGCCCTCCCGGTCCGTGAGCGCCTGGTCCCGCAGCCAGCCCTCCTCCTCCGGGTCGAGCATCGCCCGCTCGTCCTCGGCCAGCACCCGCGCCGCCCGCGAGTCCACGATCAGCACGCGTACCCGGCCGAAGTCGCGGCGGTAGCTCCAGCGGGTCGAGGCGGGATCGGCGTCGGCCTCGGCGGCGAAGGCGCGCAGCAGGTCGGTGCCGTCGGCGGCGGAGGTGACGGCGGTGTACAGCGGGTCGGCGGCCAGCTCGTCCGGGGCGAGGTTGCCGATGTGCTGGTAGACCCAGTAGGACATCAGTCCGCTCAGCAGGCGCTCGCGCCACCAGGCGGTGGCCCGCATGTCGGCCAGCCAGGAGGCGGAGGTGTTCCAGTCGTCGATGACGTCGTGGTCGTCGAAGATCATGCAGCTCGGCACGGTGGACAGCAGCCAGCGCACCTCCGGGTCGAGCCAGGACTCGCGGTACAGCCCGGTGTACTCCTCGTAGTCCGCCACCTGGGTGCCGGGCGGTTCGTCCGGGTCGCGGCGGGCGGCGATCCGCTTCTGGGTCTCCTCGGAGGTCTCGTCCGCGTAGACCTGGTCGCCGAGCAGCAGCAGGACGTCGGGGCGTTCGCCGCCCTCGACGAGCCCGGTGGCGAGGGTGTCCAGGGCGTCCGGGCCGGCCGGGTCGTGGCCGCCGTCGGCGGGCGGCGCGGCCCAGCGACAGGAGCCGAAGGCAACCTTCAGGCCGTCCTCGGAGCCGGGGACACGGATGCGGGAGGGCGGGAAGGGCGAGTCCGGCAGCGGCCACACGGGCTCGCTCTCCAGCAGCACCTCGTACTCCGCCTCGGTGCCCGGCGTGAGGCCGGTCACCGGTATCAGGGCGTAATGGTGGCCCGCTATCCGGAACGTACGCGCGGTGCCCTTGGCGCCGTCGGAGCAGCGCACCTCCGCGGTGCACGGACCGCTCGTCTCGACCCAGACGGTCGCGGACGAGCCGTCGACGTAGCGCAGCAGGGGGCCCAGGGTCAGGCTCGGCAAGATGTCCTCCGTCCCGCCCCGGCCGGTGCGGGCGGGGCGGACCGTACGGTAGTCAACGAAGAACGGGGCCCGACAGTCCCCCCTCCACGGCCGGACGGGATCGCCGGCGGCCCGGGTACGCGGCCGATGGCAGCGCCGAGCGCGCCCGCTACTCCATGCGGGTGTCAAAACCCCCCGATCGGCGGCGTGTCGGCCGCTCAGCAGGCCGGGGTCCGGTCCGAGCCGCAAGGATGGCCGTCACTGACGCCACGGCGCGGGTGGAACGCGAGGACCAGGAGAAGCGGGACCTGTGACAATCATCAATCAGCCCGAGCCGGCGGCTGAGGACTCGAGCGAGAACGAGCTTCTCATCCACCGCAGGCAGCCCGGCAATGTCGTCGTGAAGTGGCTGACGACCACCGACCACAAGACCATCGGCTCGCTGTATCTGGCGACGTCGTTCGGGTTCTTCCTGTTCGGCGGCGTCATGGCGCTGCTCATGCGGGCGGAGCTGGCGCGTCCGGGCCTGCAGATCATCTCCAACGAGCAGTTCAACCAGGCGTTCACGATGCACGGCACCGTGATGCTGCTGATGTTCGCCACCCCGCTGTTCGCGGGCTTCACGAACTGGATCATGCCGCTCCAGATCGGCGCGCCCGATGTGGCGTTCCCCCGGCTGAACATGCTGGCCTACTGGCTCTACCTGTTCGGCTCGCTCATCGCGGTCAGCGGCTTCATCACTCCGCAGGGCGCGGCCGACTTCGGCTGGTTCGCCTACTCCCCGCTGACGGACGCGATCCGCTCCCCCGGCGTCGGCGGCGACCTGTGGATCATGGGCCTGGCCTTCTCCGGCTTCGGCACGATCCTCGGCTCGGTCAACTTCATCACCACCATCATCTGCATGCGCGCCCCCGGCATGACGATGTTCCGCATGCCGATCTTCGTGTGGAACGTGATGCTGACCAGCGTCCTGGTCCTGTTCGCCTTCCCCGTGCTGGCGGCGGCGCTGCTGGCGCTGGAGGCGGACCGCAAGTTCGGCGCGCACGTCTTCGACGCGGCCAACGGCGGGCCACTGTTGTGGCAGCACCTCTTCTGGTTCTTCGGCCATCCGGAGGTGTACATCATCGCGATCCCGTTCTTCGGCATCGTCACCGAGATCATCCCGGTGTTCGCCCGCAAGCCGATCTTCGGCTACATGGGCCTGATCGCGGCGACGATCGCGATCGCCGGTCTCTCGGTGACGGTGTGGGCGCACCATATGTATGTCACCGGTGGTGTGTTGTTGCCGTTCTTCTCCTTCATGACATTCCTCATCGCGGTGCCGACCGGGGTGAAGTTCTTCAACTGGATCGGCACGATGTGGAAGGGGTCCGTCTCGTTCGAGACACCCATGCTGTGGGTCACCGGGTTCCTCGTGACGTTCCTCTTCGGCGGTCTGACCGGTGTCATCCTGGCCTCGCCCCCGATGGACTTCCACGTCTCGGACTCGTACTTCGTGGTCGCCCACTTCCACTACGTGGTCTTCGGTACGGTCGTCTTCGCGATGTTCGCCGGCTTCCACTTCTGGTGGCCGAAGTTCACCGGCAAGATGCTGGACGAACGACTCGGCAAGATCACCTTCTGGACGCTGTTCATCGGCTTCCACGGCACCTTCCTGGTCCAGCACTGGCTGGGCGCCGAGGGCATGCCGCGCCGGTACGCCGACTACCTGGCGGCCGACGGGTTCACCGCCCTCAACACCGTCTCCTCGATCTTCTCGTTCCTGCTCGGCCTTTCGATGCTCCCGTTCTTCTACAACGTCTGGAAGACGGCGAAGTACGGCAAGCCAGTCGAGGTGGACGACCCGTGGGGCTACGGCCGCTCGCTGGAGTGGGCGACCTCCTGCCCGCCGCCGCGCCACAACTTCGTCACCCTGCCCCGCATCCGCAGCGAATCCCCGGCGTTCGACCTGCACCACCCGGACATCGCGCGGGCGGAGCGCGAGGCGTACGCCATCGAGCACTGAGTCGGAGCACTGAAGCCAGCGCACTGAGTCCGGAGACCAGCATGACCAGACTGCCGGGGCAGGAAGCCGAAGGCGCCGGCCTCGGCAACGAGGTCGAGGGGTATCTGCTGTGGCAGGCCACCATCGCGGTGGCCGAGCAGCGGGCGCGGGAGTTCACCGAGCGCATGGACTGGCTGACCACGGCGCAGCGCGAGGAGATCGAGCAGCTCCACGTCTCCGACAGCCTGCGCCGCGCCAAGCAGGACCTGGAGCGCGTCGCGGCCCGGTGCCGGTCGCTGCGGGGCGAGTACGAGGAGCGCTATCGCGTGTTGCGGCTGCGCTGTGTGGGATACACGCTGGGCGCGGCGGCCGGTCTCACCTCGGCGGCGGCCGCCGCGCTGGCACTGAGCCGCTGAGCGCCTGCCGCTTCTGACTCACCGGAGAGGACCCTCGTATGAAGATCGCCGTCGTCGGAGCGGGCGGATTCGTCGGATCACGCCTGGTGAGGAAGTTGCGGTCGGAGGGCCACGAGGTCACCGCGCACGACCGGTCCACCGGGGTCGACCTGCTGACGGGCGAGGGCGTGCCGGAAGCGCTGACCGGGGCCGACACGGTCGTCAACACCATCAACGCCCCCAGCTTCGACGAGGACGCCGTCCCGTTCTTCCGCACCACCACGCAGACGCTGCTGAACGCGGCGGAGGGGGCCGGGGTCGGGAACGTGGTGCTCCTCTCCATCGTCGGCATCGACCAGGTGCCGGACGTTGCGTACTACCGGGCGAAGCTGGAACAGGAGCGCCTGCTGGAGGCGGGCCCGCTCCCGTACACGATCGTGCGGGCGACCCAGTTCATGGACTTCATCGAGCCGATCATGTCCTGGACGACATCGGGTGACACCGTACGGCTCCCCTCCACGCGCCTTCAGCCGGTCGCCGTCGAGGACGTGGTCGACACCCTGGCCGAGGCCGCCACCACCCCTCCCCGCAACGGCATCGTCAACGTCGCGGGTCCCGACGTCTTCCCCCTGGACGACCTCGCCCGCCGCACCCTCGACGCCCACCCCGACGGCCGCCAGGTGACCGTCGACGAGGGGGCCGGCCTCTTCGGCCAGGTCCCCAGGGACGCCATCATCGCGCCCCCGGGCGCCCGTCTGGGTGCGACGTCCTACGAGCAGTGGTTGCAACACCACGACTGAGGCATGTCCGGACTCATTCGTGCACGTCGTCGCAGCGTTCGTCCCCGGAACCGGGTCGGCAGAGGATGCCCACCAGCGTTGTGCCGATGGTGAGGCTGACAGCGCTGTAGGGCTCGCGCGCGACCGTCACCGAGGCACCCTTGGTGTAGCTCCTGTCCGTCGCGTTGGCGGAGTCGACCTTTCCGCGCAGGGTCCCGTGGGAGCCGTCCGCGAGGGTGCCGGTGACAAGACCTCCCCATGTCGAGGTGGACGTGTCGTCGCACGGCGGAGCCTCGGTCGCGCAGTCGCGCAGGACTCGGTAGCGGTACGTGAAGTCGCCCTCCCCGGAGATCTTCAGGGTGGCCTGGGCCCAGCTCCAGGTGCCGCTGACGGCCCGCAGGCCCTGACCCTTGTCGGGGATCGGCTTCGGGGTGCCTCCGGGCGGAGTACCGAGCCACACCCGCATACGGACGGGTGGGTGCCCGTCCGGTTCCGGGTCCGTACCGAGGGCGAGCAGGGTGCCGTCGTACTCGGCGGCGGCGTCCACGCTGACCGACTGCCGGAAGCCGTCCTTCCCACCGGTCACCGCGCTCCAGCGGCGCCCGTCCGACGAGGACCACAGCGCGCCGGTGCTCCTCGTGGCGGACTCGGCCGAACCCAGGGCAAGGTAGCCGCCCGGTAGCGTGACGACCTGGCCGACCCGGGCTCCGCCACGCGGGTTCGCGGCGCCGGCTCGCAGAGCCACGGGCCCGGGTGAGTCCTTCTCCCGCCGCCAGGTACGGCCGTCGGAACTGCGCAGGGTGAACGAGGCGGACTCGCCTTCCGCGCCCCGGCATCGTGCCCGCACCGTGAAGCCGTCCGCGTCGGCGAACGCGCCGACCTCCGGAGGCTGGTCCGGCCATTGGGGGCAGGTGACACCGTGAGGCGCGCCGAAGGGGCCGCCGTTCTTCGCGGCCCAGACGCGCAGGCTGTGGCCCCGCTTGCCCGTGCTCGCGTCGAACGGTCCGCCGTCGTGCCCCACCACGACGGCACCGCGCGGTCCGCGAGCCGCTGCCAGCACGATGTCCGAGGAGCCTCCCCCGGGCAGCACCTCCTCCTTGCCCCACCGCCCCGCCCCGCGATAGCGGGTGACCGCCGCCGTCATCTCCCCGTCCCGGAAGGTCCGGCCCGCGGCGAGCACCTCGCCCCCGTGTTCGGCGAGGACGTCCACCTCCAACTGCCTGGCCTGCGGACGGGACCGCCGCCAGGAGATCCCGTCCACCGAGCGGAACAGCTCGGAACCGCCCGCCTGCGACCGGGCCGCGAGCAGGAACCCGTCCTTCGACGGCACGAGCGAGGTGGCCGACAACGCGAAGAACTCGGAGGGGAGTTCGGTGAGGGGGATCTGCCGCCATCGCGCGGCGACGGCAGGTGGCCCCGGCCGGTCATCGCCCTCACCACCCTGGCAGGCCGAGAGCAGCGTCCCGGCACAGAGCAGGCACAGCAGCCGCCAGAGGCGCCGGGATGAAGTCGTGGAGAGCACTGCGCTCCTTCGCTCGCGCTTTCGTCGTGCCGGGACAGAATGTCAGAGCTTTTTCCCGCTCGTGTGACATGTGTTGCCAGTGATGCACCGGTCAACGGAATTGATTGCTCCGTAAAACCGATTGCCTTTCAAATTGGCCCATCGAGTCCCTTTCGGCCGTCGATGCTGTCAAGATGACCTCCCCTTGATCGTGCCGTCACGAAAGGCAGTCGTGGCCGAGAAACTACTTCCCGCCGCGGTGCGCGAACTGCTGCGCCATATACCGTCCGGCGCCGACGAGTGGGACCTGTTTCTGCAACTCAGCGGCAAAGAGCAGCCGTTGTGGGAGTTCCTCGTCCTCTGTGTCGCCGGGGACGACACCGAGAGCCTGCGGCTCCTCACGACCGGCCCGACTCCACTGCACGACGTGCTCGATCAGGCACTCGGCTACGCCGCGTTGCACAACCCGGTCGACGCCCCCTTCGTCCAGGGCGAGTCGGCACCGGCCCGCGCGTTACGCGCCTACGCGTCGCTCGGGCTCGCCCTGGCCGGGGAGGCCGACGAGGCGGAGACCCATCTGCGGGCGGGCTTGTCCTGGCTGAACCGCAGCGCGGCGGCGGCACGGACGGCCACCGGCTCCGAGCCGGACACGCCGACCGCCCCGACGGACTCCCGGCACGGCGAGCGGCTGGTACGGCTGCTCGCCGCCGCACCGCCCGAGCAGCGCGCCCACCTCTGCCTCGTCCTGCTCGCTCTCGACGGAGCGCTGCCCAAGATTCTGCGCGGGCCCCGGCTGACGGTGCTCGCCGAGCGTGGTGACACCGGCTCGCGCTTCCAGCTCCGGCTGGACCTGGTACGGGGACTGCCGTCGGGGCTGCTGCCTGACCCGCGCAGCATGTCGGCGTTCTTCGGCGACGAGGGCTTCCGCGGCTCACTCGAGGACGCGTGGCAGACCGCACGTCCCCCGAAACTCCGGGGGGCCGTGCTCTGGTCGCTGTGGAACGCGGACGGCCCTGTCGACCACGTGAGCGACTCCTCCTTCGGCGCGGCGCTGGCCGTGCTGCTCACGGAACTCGGCAGGACCCGGGCCAGTCTCTTCGGCCCCCTGCGGCTGCGCAGGGCGAATCCGCGTACGTCCGTCATCGGCGCGGTGAGCGCCGCGAACCCGCGGGTCATCGAGTCCGTCACCGGCTACGAGAGCAAGCTGCGCGCGGTGGAGGACGGCCAGCGGGTAGTGGTGCCCAGACGGGACGAGGCGGAGGCGTCCCGTCATCCGAGCCAGGCCGATGTCGTGGGCGCGGTCACCGTGGAGGAAGCCGCGAAGGTCGTCCGTCGCCTCGACCCGCGCGCGACATACCGGCTGGGGGCCGTCGTCCTGTCGACGCTCCTGGTCGGCTCGCTCGTCGCGCTGGTCTCCACCAGCGACGAGAACCGGGAGAACAACCGCCGCGCCGAGGCGGCCAGACTCGCCGCACAGGCCGTCCGGCTCAGCGGCCACGAGCCCCGCAAGGCCGGGCTGCTGGCACTCGCCGGACATGAGATCGACCCGAAGAGCACGGAGGCAGAGAACGCCATCCAGGAAGTCCTGGAGGCCAACCGCAACACCGTGCGCAGCTGGGTGGCGGACCAGCGGGTGGTCAGCGCTCTCGCCGTCGACGACGCCGGGCACCGGGCGTACACCTCGGGTGCCGACGACGTGATCCGGGTGTGGGACACCTGGTCGGGGGACAAGCTGGCCGAGGTGAAGGGGCGGGCGAGCGGGCTCGTACGCGGTACCGCGTCGGGTGTCCTGGTGGCGCTCGACGGCCGGGACCTGCGGCTGTACGACGCCACGGGCGACAGACCCGATGCCCTGGGTGAGGTGAAGGCGCCTTACTGCACCGGGGAGTACAGCGAGATCGTGGGGGTGGGCTTCACCGCGAACGGGTCCGCGCTCACCACCGTCTTCGACGACGGCGCGGTGTCCACCGTCGATCCGACCAGTCGTACGGTGACGGGCTGCACCCGGCTCAGGGATGTCGCGGGGAAGGAACTCGCCGGCCGGCTGGCCTCGAACCGTACGGCGATCAGCGCGGACATCGTGTCCGGCTCGTCCGGCGCGGACGGCAGCGACGACGAGGCGGTGCTCCTGCTCACCACGAACGAGGTGGTGGCCGTGAACCTGCGGACGAGCAAGGTGTCGCAGGTGGTGCCGGCCGACAAGGTCCCCGGCGACGCGTCACTGGTCCAGGCTTCCCAGGACGTCGTGACGCTGGCGACGGACGGCGGGGTCCTGGCCTGGGACCGTGCCGGACGCAGCAGGATCGCCTATCCGCTGGGCGCGCTCTCCTCCCGGCCGACGGCCCTGGAACAGGACGGCGACGATGTGGTGATCGCCGGCGAGAGCGGCACCGCGGTGGTTCCCGTCCAGGCCGGTGGGGACAGCGGCTCCGGGGCTCTGTCCGCGCCCACCGGCGGGCGTTCCGTCGCCGCCGTGCGGGCGGGTGACGGAACGGTCGTGGCGGCGGGGGACAACCGGGTGACCGTGCTCGGCAACCATCCGGTGCAGCGGGCGCTGCCCTCCACTCAGCCGTCCACGGCCATGGCCTTCGGCTCCGGACACACGCTGGCGCTCACCGACTTCATGACGAACACCTCCTACGGCGCGTTCGCCATCGACCTCGACGCGGTGCCCAGGACGTCCGGGGCCGCGGCGCCCTCGTACGAGCCCGTCACCGACTACCCGGCCTCCGCCTCGTACATCAACGACCTCGCGGTGTCGGACAAGTTCGTGGCGGCGGGCGGACAGAGCCGGGGCCTTGCCGCGCTGACGGTGTGGAAGCGGGACGGCACCTATCAGCAGGAGTTGCTGATGTCACCCGACGAGGACCGCAAGCGAAAACTGGAGGATCGCATCGTGGCCCAGGTCGCGTTCGTCCCCGAAGCCCAGTTGCTGGTTGCGCGCAACGCGGTCGGGGACGTCGGCATCTGGTCGACCAAGGACTGGCAGCGCCTCGGCACGCTCCCGTTCAAGTCCGACTCGACGGAAATCGCGATCCACGGGAGCACCGGCGTCTTCACCGAGGGCTCGGGGAAGAGCACCCGGATCGTCATGGTGGACCTGGTCACCCGCAAGCGGCTGCGTTCGGTGGCCGCGCCCGACGTGGTCCGGCTGTCGATGTCGTCGGACGGGTCCCGGCTCGTCGCCCTCAGCTGGGTCAGTGGCAGCATCACGGTGCTGGACGGCAGGAAGCTGACGCCGGTGCGGCGGCCTCTGAGCCCGCCCGCGGGTGAACTCGTCCGGGATGTGGCCCTCTCGCCCGACGGCCGGCTGGTGGCGTTCGCGATGGGGGATCACATCCTCGTCGACAACCTCAGGACCGGGCAGCAGGCGATGCCGCAGCTCAACGACACCGCTGAAAAGCCCGTGGTGTCGCTGGAATGGTCACCGGACGGTGCCTATCTCTCGGGACTCACTCTTCCGCCCGAGCGTGAGAACAAGCGGCCGGGCGGGGTCGACATCTGGAAGATGACCGAGGGCTCGCTCACGCGGCGGATGTGCGACTGGGCCGGCGGTGGTCTGTCGCGCGACGAATGGAAGGAGTACGTGGACGAGTCCGTGGGGTTCATCGAGCTGTGCGAGGACGTGACCGGGTGAACCGGCTTGGCGGACTGACGAGTTGGCTCGTGGCTCTGGTCATGGGCACGATGCTGGCCTCGGCGTGCGACCCGGGCGGAGGACACCCCGCGTCGAAGGGCGGCGGACCGGAGGGAGCCCATGGTGCCCCCGTGCTCGCGTTCGTCCGGCCGCTCTCGCGGGAGATCGTGCTCGCGGACGCGGACGGCAGGACCTGGCGGGGCGCGCGGACGAACGCCGCCGCGGACTACGTCCGGTGGTCGCCCGACGGATCGGCGCTGGCGTGGATCGACGACGAGAACGACCCCCGCAGCCACGACGGCCGCAGGCTGCACCGCCTCGACATCGCCACCGGCCGCGAGCGGAAGATCCCGTGCGCCTGCCACGGAGTGGGTTTCCTGGGCGCGGAGGTCGCCACGCTGACCAGCGACGGCGACGCACTGCTGCTCGTCGGGGCCGGACAAGGAGCCCGGCGCGTACCACTGCGCGATCCGGTGGGGGACTACGCCAAACTCGCCGCCGGCGGCCGGGACATGGTGACGGTGGCCGATCCGCTGCCCGAACAGGAAGCCGGCCGGGGCCAGTACCAGCTCCTGGCCGTCGACGGTTCCGGCACGGTCCGGCCGTTCCTCCCGGCCCGGGCGCCGACCTCGATGGTGGAGGGTCTGCAGTCCCCCGACGGACGGCGCGTCGCCTGGTCCTCGGCCGACTCCGGCGGGGCCTGCTGGACTTACGGGAACGCGCTGCTCGCGACGTACGGCCGGAAGGGCCGCCAGGCTCCCGCACGTCCGGCCGACGCGGCGATGACCCGTGCGCTGCTGAAGGAGCGCGCGCTGGTCACGGGCCTCGCCTGGGCAGGCGACGGCGTCACCGTGACCTTCGGGCCACTGCAGAGCTGCCAGGCCGTACCTCCCGCGCGCTTCGTGTCGTACTACCTGCACGACGGCAAGTGGCGTTTCATCGGCACGGGTATGCGGGCGGTCGGCTACGGCGCCCAGGGGCGCAGTGCGCGGATTCTGGTGCCCCCTCGGGTGGTGCCGCGCAAGGACGAGGAGTTCTACATCCCCGTACTCGGCGACCTGGAGTTCACCGACCGGCATCACGAACGCCATGCCCTCGGCTCCGGGGTGTCCGAATTCGCCTTCACCCCGGGGGAGAGCGCGAGGGCGCCCGCGCCCGCGCCGGCCGAGGAGCCGGGGTCGAGCGGCGTGGTGGGCACGACGGACCGGGGTGAGCCGTTCCCGGCACATCTGCGGGCCTTGGCGCAGCGCATCAAAGACGCCGCCGAGGATGACGACGCCGCACGCCTGCGGGCCCTGTGCGGCTCCTGCGACAACGAGACGAAGAAGGCGATCGGCACCGCCAAGGGCCGCCGTGAGCTGGTGAAGCTGCTGAGCAGTCATCCGGGCCGGAAGGAGAACGGCATCGTGTTCCCCGGCCTCGCGGCCCATCGCTGCGTCGACGAGCCCGGGCAGAACATCACCTGCACCGCCGAACAGCTCGCCGACATCGCGCTGCTGGGCATCCCGGCGGACAACGACCTCGATACCTACCAGGGTCAGATCTACGAGCCCTCACTCGAAGGAAGACTGCAACTGCGTTCGGGTTCCGGCGGCAAGGCCCTGTGGGTGGGGAGGATCGAGCCATGACCTGCACGGACGACATCGGGGACGCCGGGACGGCGGAGGCGACGGAGTGCGGCTGCGGTCGCGGCTGCCCGCCCCACTCCCCCGCCGCGCCGGAGCCCGAACGTCGCGGGCCGCACGGCCCGGTCATGACCGGGGACGTGGTGGACGGTGAGAGTGTCCTCGGTTTCGGTTACGAGCCGCCGCCGCAAGGGACACCGCCCGGGGCGCGATACGACCGGCTGCTGGCGGAGAGCGACCTGGGCTCCGCCTCGCCCCCGCTTCGCCCGGTCCCCGCCGCCCGGCCTCCGGCCCCCGGCGACGACCGGCTCCCGCACCACCGGCTGCCAAAGACGGCGGTCGTACCCGCCGCTCGCAGATCGCGCTGTCTTCCGGCGGCCGTGCGCGACCTGCTGGCCGACGGGTCCGCGCCCTGGGCGACGGTGGTCGAGCCCGTCGCCCGGAGGGTGCGGGCGGCCGGACACGAACTCTGGCTGACCGGCGGAGCGTCCCGGGAACTGCTGTCCGAGCACGGCCGGGAAGCGGTCCGGGACCTGGATCTGACGGGCACGGCACCGGCGGGCCGGTACGCGGAACTGGCACGCGAGGCTCTGGAGGAGGACGGTGAGAGCTACGAGCTGAGGACCCGGGTGAGCCCCGACAGCCTCGTGTGCACGGTGTACGACGTCGGCCTGTCCACGGCGTTGCTGGAATACCGGGGGCTGGGGCAGGAGGGTTTCGGCTTCCCCGCCACCGGCACCGACCTCGCCGCTGACAGCAGGCAACGGGACTTCACGGTCAACAGCATCCTGTACGACTTCGAGCGCCATCTCGTCATCGATCCGAGCGGGCGCGGGCTGTCCGACCTGGCGGTGCCGGGGCGCGCCCTGACCCCGGCCAACCGGTCGTCCGATCCCCTGATCCGGAGCGAACTCGTCCTGCGGGCGGTGAAGTTCCTCGTGCGATGGGAGGCCGAGGGTCCGGTGGACACACGCGAACTGTGCGCCTGGACGGCCGAGTTCCCGGACGATCTGGCCGGTGCGGTCCGGGAGCGCGGGGACACCGCGTGGCAGCGACTGTGCGCCCTGCATCACGAATGTCTGGGCACCGTCCAGGCGGAACGGCAGTCAGCCGCGGCGCGCTCGCTGGGGCCCAGCGTTGAGCGCTTGTTCGAGGCGTTGCTGGGGAGCCGTGCGTGAACGGGCCGCCCACCTCCGCCGCCACTCCGTCCGCACCGCACCGGCCCCTGGCCCGCTGGGTGGCGCGCCTGGACGCCGGCCCCCCGGAGTTCGGCGATCACCGTGTCACGGGCGTCGTGAACGACGGGGCCGAACGGACAGACGCCCGGTCTCTCCCCCTGTTCCAGGACCCGGCCTGGCGACGGGTGGGCCTTACCGCCCGGCGGGGCGACGGCCCGGCCGTTCCCGCCCTGGCCCTCCACCACCCCGGGCACGACACGGCCTACGTAGAGCTGGACGACTACGGCCGGCCCCTGCCCGCGAGCACGGCCGGCGCCCAGTTGGTCTCCCGTATGGAGGCGCGGTGGGGCGTCCCGCCCTCCGATCCGGACGTCCTGCGTGTCCTCGCGGGAGAGAGTCTCGACCTCAGGCACGTGCTGCTGCACCGGCTCGCCGACGAGACCGAGCCGCCACCCGTCCTTTTCCACGCGCTGCCCTGGGCCGGCCTGGAGGCGGTCGCGGGAAACGTCCTGACGATGCTCGACGCAGCCGGCCCCGTCGAACGCCCGGCCTTCGAACTCCGCCACTGGTTCACCCCGGCGGCGACCCGGCTGGCCGGTCCCCTCGCGGTGCTGGAACGGGCACTGCGGGAGGGCCGGGAACCGGTCGTGTTGCGGCGTGAGGCCGCCGCTCTGCTGACCGGTCTGCTGGCCGCCCGCCCGGAGCGGCTCCCCGACTCCACCACCCGCCGGCTCTCCCTTCTCGCCGAACGTCTCGGCTCACAGGACCCCTTGCTGCGGCACACCGCCCGGGTGATCGCCACCAGGCTGCGGCCCGACCGGCCGGACCGGCGCTCCCCCTCCCCCTCTCTCGTCCTCCGTATGGACCCCGTACTCCCCGCCGCTGCCCGCACCACGGGCTCCGGCTACCGGACGACCGTCCGGGACGAGTCGTTCGAGCTGCGGGCCGACCACACACCCGGGGGCCGAGTACGGGTGATGCTCACCGTGCCCGCGCCCCCGGGCACGGACGAGGGTGCCTGGACGACATCCCGGGAGGGCCTCGTGGCACCGCTGACGATCCGCACGGCGGAGACGGGAACGGCGCGCTTGTGGATCGCGCTGCGCGAGAGAGCGGACTCCCTGCTGGGCACCCTCGAACTGTTCTCCCGGCCGAGCCGCCTCGACCTCGTGGCGGACGAGCCCGCGATCCCGTTCACCGCGCTGCGGAACGTGCCCGCCACCGATCTGGTGCCCTCCCTGCGTGCCTCCTCCGCCGCCACCCAGCGCCTGTGGGAGAGCGCGGCGGCGGCGCTCCCGGCCGGGCACCCGGTGCCGGTGGCCCTCCGGCTCCACCGCGACGAGGTGACCCGCTGACCCGGACGACGACAAGGTGGTACGACGTGGCAGAGAGCCCTCAGTCCGATCCCGGTGCGCGGCGGGCGGCGATCGCGGACGAGCTCCGGCGGGTCGAGGAGAGCGCGATGTACAGCGCGCAGACGCAGTTCGAGACCGCGAAGCACTGGCGGGGCGTGCACCTGCTGATGGGCATTCCCACCACCCTGCTCGCGGCGGTGGCCGGGACGACCGCCCTGGTGGAGTCGACCGGACGCGTCGCCGCCGGCATCCTCGCGCTGGTCTCCGCCGGGCTGGGTGCCGTCATGACCACCGTGAACGCACCCCAGCGCATGTCCCACGCCACCGCCTGCGCGAACGCCTACCTCGAGGTACAGACGGCGGCCCGCCAGACCCGCACCGTGGATCTCCCCGTGCTCGCGCTCGACGACGCGCGTGCCGTACTCGCGGAGCTGACCTCCCGCTGCGGCGAGCAGAACCGCGCGGCGGAGCCTCCGGGCCGACGCGCCTACCGCCGCGCGCAGAGCAACATCGAAGGGGGCGGCCAGACCTACGCGGTGGACCGGGCGGACGCACACCCCGTACCGGCGAGCCGGGACGGCGCCTGAAACGACCCTCCGGCCCTCGACCCGGTTCCGGAAAAAGATCAGGGCCGGTTTCGGATTTCTCCGAAACCGGCCCTGATCTGCGACTCTCACGAGTCGGGACGACAGGATTTGAACCTGCGACCCCTTGACCCCCAGTCAAGTGCGCTACCAAGCTGCGCCACGTCCCGATGCTGTTTGACCTGGGGTTTCCCTGGCCGAAACGCGCAGGGAAACTCTACCGCACTTGGGTCCGTGCTCGCGCACGGCCGTTCTTGACCTCAAGAGGGCTTGAGGTTGCAGGATCGACGGCATGACGATCACAGCGGACCACGGCTACGACGATCTGCCCCGGCTGATGAGCCTGATGACCGGCGACGAGAAGCACGACTTCGCCGCCACCTCCACGCTCGACGTGCTGTGGGTGCTCTACGACCGGGTGCTCGGTGTCACCCCCGGGCGGGCGGACTCCCCGGACCGGGACCGGTTCCTGCTGAGCAAGGGGCACGGGCCGATGGCGTACTACGCCGTGCTCGCGGCGAAGGGGTTCGTGCCCGAGGAGTGGCTGCCCGGCTTCGGGTCGTACGACTCGCCGCTCGGGCATCACCCGGACCGGGTGCTCGTGCCGGGGGCCGAGATCGGCAGCGGGTCGCTCGGGCACGGGCTGCCGCTCGCCGTCGGCAGCGCGCTCGGGCTGCGGGCCCAGGGGCTCACCGGCCCCGCCGTCTGGGTGCTGATCGGCGACGCCGAGCTGGACGAGGGCAGCAATCACGAGGCCATCGCCTACGCCGGTGCGGCCGGCCTGGACCGGCTGCACACCGTGGTCGTGGACAACGCCTCCGCCAGCCACGCCCTGCCCGGCGGCATCGCCGCCCGGTTCGAGGCCGCGAACTGGTCCACCGCCACCGTCGACGGCCGCGACCACGCCGCGCTGTACGAAGCCTTCACCGCCCCGCACCCCGGCCGGCCGCACGCGGTCGTCGCCCGGGTGGAACCGAAGAACGCCCGCTGACCGGATCAGAAAGGCCCACCATCGTGGACATCATGGAAACCATGCGTGACCGGTTCGGCACCGTCGCCTCCCGGCTGCTGGACGAGGACCCCCGGGTCGCGGTCGTCCTCGCCGAGATCGGCCGGGACGCGTTCACCGACGCCGCCCGTCGCCACCCCGACCGGCTGATCAACGTCGGCATCCGCGAGCAGCTCCTCGTCGGCACCGCCGCCGGGCTGTCGCTCACCGGGATGCGGCCCATCGTGCACACCTTCGCCGCGTTCCTCGTGGAGCGCCCCTTCGAGCAGGTCAAGCTGGACCTCGGCCACCAGGACACCGGCGCGGTGCTGGTCAGCGCGGGTGCCTCCTTCGACTGGCCGGCCGGCGGGCAGACCCACATGTCGCCCGGCGACGTCGCCCTCCTCGACACCCTGGACGGCTGGACCGTGCACGTCCCCGGCCACCCCGACGAGGCCGAGACCCTGCTGCGGCACGCCGTGGCGGCGGGCGACGACAAGGTGTACGTACGCCTCTCCCTCCAGCGCAACCGGCTCCCCCTCCCGGTCGACGGCGCCCGCTTCCTCACCGTGCGTGAGGGGCGCGCCGGGGTCGTCGTCGCGGTCGGCCCGATGCTGGACACCGTCCTCACCGCGACCGAGGGCCTGGACGTGACGGTGCTCTATGCGACGACCCTCCGCCCCTTCGACACGGCCGCGCTGCGCCGGGCCACCGAGGCGGCCGGCACCGACGTGGTCCTCGTCGAGCCCTACCTCGCCGGCACCTCGACCCGCGCCGCCACGGAGGCTCTGGCCGACGTGCCGCACCGCGTCCTCGGCCTCGGCGTCGGCCGCCGCGAGCTGCGCCGGTACGGCACCCTCGACGAACACCTCGCCGCGCACGGCCTGGACGCCCCTGGCCTGCGGGAACGGATCGGCGCGTTCGTCGGGGCGGGCGCGGTCAGCGCCTAGCGGTCCTGCGGCACCCCCAGTCCCGGATGCTCCTCCAGCAGCCGTATGGGGGCCGCCTGGCGCCAGGAGTCGGCGAGGATGTCCCGGAGTTCGTCCTCGCCGTCCAGCGCCGCGAGTCTCGCCCGTACCCAGGCGAAGTTGGCCTCGTGGTCCGCGATCCAGAACTTCTCCGGCTCGGCCAGCACCAGTTCGTCCCGCTCCTCCTTCGGGCAGCGCACCGCGAGGGAGGTCTCCTCCTCCGGGAGCGTGGCGAACATCTTCCCGGCCACCCGGAAGGTGGGCATGCTCCAGGCCGTCTTCTCGGTCGTGTCCGGCAGGGACAGGGCGATACGGCGTACGTCTTCTGCGTCCGGCATGCAACGCACCGTAGCCCCCGGCACTGACAACGGCCCCGGCTCAGCCCCCGGCCGCGGCCTGCCCGAGCGCCTCCAGCACCGGCCGGATCAGCGGATGCGCCTCCGCGCCCCGGCGCACGGCCGCGAACACACGCCGGGTGGGGGCCACCCCGTCCACCGGACGGACGACCACGCCGGTCAGGTCCATGCCGCGCAGCGCGGAGCGCGGTACGAGGGCCACGCCCGCGTCGGCCGAGGCCAGCGCGACCACCGCGCGGAAGTCGTCGGAGGAGTGCTCGAGGCGCGGCTGGAACCCGGCGCTCTCGCAGGCCAGCACGACCACGTCGTGACAGGGGTTGCCGGGGTACGGGCCGATCCACGGGTCCTTGGAAAGCTCCGCGAGCGGCACCTCGGCATCGTCGGCGAGCCGGTGCCCGAGCGGGACCACGGCGTCGAACGGCTCGGCGTACAAAGGGAGATGGGTGAGACGGGGATCGTCGGCGGGCGGCGCGCCCCGGTACTCGACGGCGACCGCCACATCCACCTGCCGGTCCAGCAGCATCCTCAGGCTCGCGTCGCCCTCGGCGTCCCGGACCCGGATGCCTATGCCGGGGGCCGACCGGCCGAGCCGGGCCAGTGCGGGCGCGACGACCTGGGCGATCCCGGTGGCGAAGGCGGCGACGGTGACCGTCCCGGCCTCCCCCTTGCCGTACGCGGCCAGCTCCGCCTCGGCCCGCTCCAGCTGGGCCAGGACGGCGTTGGTGTGGCTGAGCAGGATCTCGCCGGCCGGGGTGAGCCGTACGCCCTTCGCGCCGCGCTCGACCAGGCGGTGGCCGGTCTCCTGCTCCAGCGAGGTGAGCTGCTGGGAGACGGCGGACGGGGTGAGGTAGAGCGCGGCGGCCGCCGCCGTGACCGTGCGGTGGTCGGCCACCGCACGGAGGATGTGGAGCCGCCGCGCCTCGATCATGCCGCCATTATCGCAAGGCGGCGCCGCAGGTCAGCCCGCCAGCTCGGCGCGGGCCGCGATGAAGGCGTCGACGGCGCGGTTCACGTCCTCGGTGGAGTGCGCGGCGGAGAGCTGGACGCGGATGCGCGCCTTGCCCTGCGGGACCACCGGGTACGAGAAGCCGATCACGTACACCCCGCGCTCCAGCAGCAGTTCCGCCATCCGGCCCGCCTCGGAGGCATCACCGATCATCACCGGGGCGATGGCGTGGTCGCCGGGGAGGATGTCGAAGCCGGCCTCGGTCATGCGGGAGCGGAACAGCGCGGTGTTCTCGGCGAGCCGCACCCGCAGGTCGTCGGCGGACTCCAGCAGGTCGATGACCTTCAGGGAGGCGGCGGCGATCACCGGGGCGAGGGTGTTGGAGAACAGGTACGGGCGCGAGCGCTGGCGCAGCAGGGCGACGATCTCGGCGCGGGCCGCGACATAGCCGCCGGAGGCGCCGCCGAGGGCCTTGCCGAGGGTGCCGGTGATGATGTCGACGCGGTCCATGACGCCGTGCAGCTCGGGCGTGCCGCGGCCGCCGGCGCCGACGAAGCCGACGGCGTGCGAGTCGTCGACCATGACCATCGCGTCGTAGCGGTCGGCCAGGTCGCAGATCTCGGCGAGCGGGGCGACGTAGCCGTCCATGGAGAAGACGCCGTCGGTGACGATCAGCTTGCGCCGGGCGCCGCCCGCCGTGGCCTCCTTGAGCTGGGTCTCCAGGTCGGCGAGGTCGCGGTTGGCGTAGCGGAAGCGGCGGGCCTTGGACAGGCGGATGCCGTCGATGATGGAGGCGTGGTTGAGGGCGTCGGAGATCACCGCGTCCTCGGGGCCGAGCAGGGTCTCGAAGACACCGCCGTTGGCGTCGAAGCAGGAGGAGTAGAGGATCGTGTCCTCCTGGCCGAGGAACGCCGAGAGGCGGGCCTCCAGCTCCTTGTGCACCTCCTGGGTGCCGCAGATGAAGCGCACGGACGCCATGCCGTAGCCCCAGCGGTCCAGCGCCTCGTGGGCGGCGGCGATCACCTCGGGGTGGTCGGCCAGGCCCAGGTAGTTGTTGGCGCAGAAGTTGAGGACCTCACCGGGGCGCCCGCCCTGGGTGACCTCGACGGTCGCGGACTGCGGGGTGCCGATGACCCGCTCGGGCTTGTGCAGCCCGGCGGCGCGGATCTCGTCGAGGGTGGCGCGGAGGTCGTCGCGGACGGTGTCGAACATGGGGGCTCCTTCGAAGGTGCTGACGGGGGTTACGCGGTCCAGTCGAGGATGACCTTGCCGCCCTTGCCGCTGGCCGCGTCCTCGAAGGCCGCCTCGTAGTCGCGGTAGTCGTACCGGCCGGTGATCACGGGGGCGAGGTCGAGGCCGCCCTCCAGGAGGACCGACATGGCGTACCAGGTCTCGAACATCTCGCGGCCGTAGATGCCCTTGATGGTGATCATCGAGGTGACGATCCGGGACCAGTCGACCGGGAACTCCTGCGACGGCAGGCCCAGCATGGCGATGCGGCCGCCGTGCGTCATGTTGGCGATCATGCCGCGCATGGCCTCGGGGCGGCCGGACATCTCCAGGCCGATGTCGAAGCCCTCACGCAGGCCCAGCTCCCGCTGACCGTCCGCGATGGTGGAGCGCGAGACGTTCAGTGCCAGGCTCACTCCTATCTTGCGGGCCAGTTCGAGGCGCTCCTCGCTGACGTCGGTGACGACGACGTTGCGGGCGCCCGCGTGCCGGGCGACGGCCGCGGCCATCAGGCCGATCGGGCCCGCGCCGGTGATCAGCACGTCCTCGCCGACCAGCGGGAAGGACAGCGCGGTGTGCACGGCGTTGCCGAACGGATCGAACACGGCGGCGATGTCCAGGTCCACGGGGACCCGGTGCACCCACACGTTGGACGCGGGCAGCGCCACGTACTCGGCGAACGCGCCGTCGCGGCCCACGCCCAGGCCGATGGTGGAGCGGCACAGGTGGCGGCGGCCGGCGAGGCAGTTGCGGCACTTGCCGCACACCAGGTGGCCCTCGCCGCTGACCCGGTCGCCCACCCGGATGTCGGTGACGTCGCGGCCGGTGGACACGACCTGGCCCACGAACTCGTGGCCCACGATCAGCGGGGTGCGGATGGCCTGCTGGGCCCAGCCGTCCCAGGCCCGGATGTGCAGGTCGGTGCCGCAGATACCGGTCCGCATGACCTTGATGAGCACGTCACCGGGACCCACTGCGGGCTCGGGCACGTCCATGAGCCGGAGACCGGGCTCCGCCTTCTCCTTGACCAGCGCCTTCAACGCTACGGCTCCTGTGGGTGAGGCCCGGCCGTACGGGCTCGCCGAGGCGTCCGCACCGGGTCCGAGGGGTGGAATCACCCCGCAATCTGCCGTATGCGCCGACCGGAATCCATCGAGCTTTTCTTAACCGGCGCCACAGGTTTCCTTCACACCGGAGGGGGCTCCGCCCAACTCCGGTCGTATTTACGTTCGTTCAGATGGGCAGCCCGTCATCGGCGGCCCTTTCGATGCGTACGGCGAGTTCGGCGGCCATCCCCTTGATGGCCTCAAGCCCGGCCCTGCCCCAGGTGCGCGGCTCCGTGTCGGCGGCGCACACGGTGCCGAGCACCATGCCGGAGCTGTCGATGAGTGGGGCGCCCATATAGGAGCGGATGCCGAGGTCGTCGACGATCGGGTTCCCGGCGAAGCGCGGGTAGTCGCGGACATCGTCCAGCACCAGGGCCTTGTGTCGGACGACCACATGTGGGCAGAACCCATGTTCCCGGGGCAGCACCCGGCCGGTGCCGTCCTCGCGGGTGAGGGGGCCGGCGGGCGGGGCGCTCAGGCCCGCGAAGAACTGCTGCTGCTCGCCGACGAAGTTGACCATGGCGTACGGCGCACCGGTGACCTGGGCGAGGTGGTCGGCGAAGGCGTCCAGCGTGGGCTCCGCGCGCTCCCCGAGACCGAGGCGGCGCAGCCGGGACGTACGGGCCGGGGCCTCCTTGTCCTCCGGGGTGAGCAGCAGACCCCGGACCCGGCGGGCCGGCTCGTACATCATGACCGCACTCCCTGGACGGGGGCTCCCTGCGCGGGCACGGGCGCCGGGACGTGGGCGAGCAGGTGGCGTACGAGGGTGAGCAGGGTCTGCACGCCGGAGCTGGAGATACGGGCGTCGCAGGGGACGACCGGGACGGCGGGGCTCAGGTCGAGGGCGGCGCGCACCTCGTCGGGGTCGTAGCGGAAGGCGTTGTCGAACTCGTTGACGGCCACGATGAAGGCGACGCCGCGTTCCTCGAAGAAGTCGACGGCGGCGAAGCACTCCTCCAGGCGGCGGGTGTCGGCCAGGATGACCGCGCCGAGGGCACCCTCGGACAGCTCGTCCCACATGAACCAGAACCGTTCCTGACCGGGCGTGCCGAACAGGTAGAGCACGTGCCGGGCGTCGAGGGTGATCCGGCCGAAGTCCATGGCGACGGTCGTCTCGACCTTGTTCTCGATGCCGTCCAGGTTGTCGGTGGCCGCGCCGGCCGTGGTGAGCAGTTCCTCCGTGCTGAGCGGCGCGATCTCGCTGACCGCGCCCACGAAGGTCGTCTTGCCCACCCCGAACCCGCCCGCGACCAGGATCTTGAGCGCGGTGGGGAACGGGTCGGAACTGCCCGGTTCGGAGCTGTACGCGTCGTCGGAGCTGTACGGGGCGTCGGAGCTGTACGGGTCAGAGCTGTCGTCGTAGTCCATCGAGCACTGCCTCCAGCAGAGACCGGTCAGTGGGGTTGTGGCGGAACGCGGGGGGCCTGGTGGTCAGCGCCCCGCAGTCGACGAGGTCCGAGAGCAGCACTTTGGTGACCACGGCGGGCAGCCGCAGGTGGGCGGCCACCTCGGCCACCGAGACGGGTGCGCGGGACAGGTCGAGCGCCTGCGCGTGCTCGGGGCCGAGATAGCCGAGCGGGGAGACCCCGGTGGCCATCACCTGGGAGATCAGGTCCAGCGCGACGCTGGGTTCGGTCCGTCCGCCGCTCACCGTGAACGGCCGCACCAGCCTTCCGGCGGCGTCGTCGAGCCAGGGCCCGTCGCCCACGGCGGCCACGCTCACGGCCTCATCGCCGTCGGGTCGGCGGCGGGCTGCCGGGGCGCGGTGACGAGGTACGGGCGGACGCTCTTGACCAGCATCGCCATCTCGTAGCCGAGCACGGCGGCGTCGGCCTCCCGCCCGGCGAGCACGGCGAGGCAGGTGCCGGAGCCGGCCGTGGTGACGAACAGCAGCGTGGAGTCGAGTTCGACCACCACCTGCCGTACCTCCCCGCCGTCCCCGAACCGGACACCCGCGCTGCGGCCCAGCGAGTACAGGCCGGAGGCGAGTGCGGCCATGTGGTCGGCGCTGTCCGGGTCCAGCCCGTGCACGGCCTTCACCAGCCCGTCGCAAGACAGCAGCACCGCGCTGCCGGTGTGCGGGACGCGCTGCACGAGGCCGCTCAGCAGCCAGTCGAGGTCGGATGCGTGGGCGGTCGGCGCATCGCTCGCCATGGTGGATCGACTCCTTGGGGTACGGGGGGCTGCGGGAGCGGTGGGGAGGGTGGTGCCGGTGGGGGTGTGGGTCATGCGGGGGGCGCGCTCCTGTCGAGGGGGCCGGGGGGTGTGGGGTCCGGCGCGGTGTGGGGCGGCTCCATGTGGTCGGGGCCCATGAGGTCAGGACCCATGTGGTCAGGACCCATGTGGGGAGGCTCCATGTGGTCGGGCCCCATGTGGTCCGCGGCCGTGTGGTTCGGCTCGGTGGGGTCGGGGGGCGTGGGAGGGGCCACTGTGAAGTCCGGCGCCATGTGGACGGGGGCCATGTGCCCGACATCCATGTGACTTGGCTCCATAGGGACGGCATCCATGTGCACCTCAGCCACGCTCTCGGCACCCATGTGCGCCGACTCCGCCCGAGCGCCCTCCACATACGCCGCCCCCGCGGGCACCCCCTCCCCCGCCGCCTCCAGACTCTGCTGGGACTCCGCCAGCCCGATCCCGCGCTGGAACGCGGCCATCAGACCAGGGTCGTGACCCACGACAGCCTCGTTGTCCTGACGCGGTACGGGGCCGCCCCGCAGCTGCGGAACGATGTGCTCCTGGGCGCGACGACGCGGCAGCGAGGGCCTCTCCGTACCCGAGGGGGTCGCACCGACGCGCGCCGTCGGCAGCACGCCCGAGTTGGCCTCCACCACGGCCCGGTCCCCGGCGCCGACGCCGGGCACCGCCTCCGCAGGGTTGGCCCGCTGCTCCTGAGCCCCCCGCCTCGGCAACGGAGGCGGTGCGGCAGCCCCCGTACCGGCACCGTCGGCGTCCCCGCTCCCCCGCCGAGCCACCTGCCGATGCCGCCCCGTGGCCTGAGCAGGAGCAGTCGGCGCACCCGGCGTACTCGGAGCACCCGGTACAGCAGCCCCCACCGCCCCAGCCACCTCACCCCCCGGACCAGCACCCTCATGACCGGCACCCTCATGACCGGCCCCCGACGAAGCCCCCGCCCCCTCGGCCTCCGGCACAAACCCCGCCGAGACCCCCAACAACCCCTGCGGCACCACGAGTACCGCCTGCACGCCCCCGTAGATGTTGGTCTGGAGACGCACCGAGATCCCGTGCCGACGGGCGAGTTGGGAGACGACGTACAGCCCGATGCGGCCGTCCGCCAGTAGGCTGGCGACGTTGACCTGGTCGGGGTCGGAGAGGAGCGCGTTCATCCGGTGCTGTTCCTCGACCGGCATGCCGAGCCCCCGGTCCTCGACCTCGATGGCGAGCCCGGAGGTCACCAGGTTGGCGCGGAGCAGGACTTGGGTCTGCGGGGCGGAGAACACGGTCGCGTTCTCGACGAGTTCGGCGAGGAGATGGATGACGTCGGCGACGGCGTGCCCGCGCAGTTCGCCCTCGACCGGCGGAACGAGCTTGACGCGTGAGTACTGTTCGACCTCGGCGATGGCGGAGCGCAGCACCTCGGTCATGTCGACGGGGTTGCTCCACTGCCGCCGGGAGACGGCACCGCCGAGCACGGCGAGGTTCTCCGCGTGGCGGCGGATGCGGGTGGCGAGGTGGTCGACGTGGAAGAGGCCCTTGAGCAGGTCGGGGTCCTCGATCTCGTTCTCCAGCTCGTCCAGGATGGAGATCTCCCGGTGCACCAGTGACTGCAGGCGCCGGGCGAGGTTGACGAAGACCTCGAGTTTCTGTTCGTTGGCGGCCTGGCTGGAGAGCTGGGCCGCGCGGACGACGGCGGTGACGGCGCCGTCGTGCGCGCGGGCCAGGTCGGCGGCGAGGAGTTCGAAGTCGTCGGCGTCCTCGGGCGGCCGGCGGCGGGGCTTGCCGCGGGGCGGCGGTTCGCCCCGGCGCAGCGCGTCGACCAGGGCGCGCAGGTCGGCCTCGCCGCGGGCGGTGTTGCGGCGCAGGGCGCCGACGCGGTCGCCGACGGAACGGGCGGCGCGGTCGGCGGCCACGGCGGCGACGCCGATGGCGGCCCCGGCGACCACGACGGTGAGGGCGAGCACCGCCCAGAGGACCGGGCCGGTGTGCGCGCCGGCCCGGTCGGTGAGGACGACGGCCGCGATGGCGGCGAGGGCGACCGCGACGGGCGGGAGTACGGCGAGCCGCATGAGCTGGGGCCGAATGAGCGTCTCGGGCAGTGCGGGAGCGGGTCGGGCGACCGGTCTGCCGTGCCGGCCGCCCTCTCGGCGGTCGGCACGGGCGGCCGGTGCGCGGAGGTGAGACATCTGCGTCCTCGTACTGGTCCGGCGGGCCTGACGTCGGAAAGAAAGAAGGGGGAAGGAAAGGGGCCCTGAGGTGTCCGACGGGAATTCACGTTAGTTGCCTGTGCGGTAGGTGCGGCGGGCAGTTGACAAAGTCTCCCGGCTCGCTTCCCGCTCTGGTATGAGGCGTCGTACATTCGATCGATAAAGCCGGTGAATTTACGCGTCAGAGAGAAAAGGAAACGGTCCCCCTCGATCAGAAGAAATCATTCCCCGTGATCCGTACGTGATCGGCACCGCGTACGCTCCCGCCTGACCGGTGTGCACGAGCACGCCACAACTACGGGGGATGAACGATGACTTGGGGACGTGCGGCGATACCGGCGCTGGTCGGCGGAGTACTGCTGACGGCGTTGCTGTGGTGGGCGGGGGCGAGCACGGACGCGCTGCGCCTACAGGGGAGTACCGATCTGCTGGGCGGCGAGGCGGTGTCCGATCTGCAGCAGTGGCTCGGCCCCTGGGCGTACGACCCGCCGCAGTTCGCGCCGGACGGCGACGGAACGCACTACCTCGACCTGTTTCACACCGGGAGGCAGATCCGGTTCGGGGCTCTCTTCGTGTTCTTCACCACCGGGGCGCTGCTGCTGACGCGGTGGCTGCCGCCGGTCGCGGGGCGGGTGCCCGCCGCGCTGCTCGCGTTGTGGGCCTGGGCGCAGGTGTCCGCCATGCTCGCGGTGACGATTTCGGCGCCGTGGCAGATCGCCGCGTACGGGCACGGCGGCTACCGCTTCCTGCCCAATCTGTCGGGCGTGATGACCCAGGGTGGCCAACTCGCGGTGCCGGCCGGGCTGGTCGCGGCGGCCGCGACGGTGCTGGTGGGGCGCGCCGCCGCCAAGGGGGCCGGCCCGCTGCCCCGGCGGGAAGTTCCGGCGCGGGGCGCGCGACGGGCGGCCACGGCCGGCACGGCGGTGATCGCGTTCTCGCTGCTGGTGTTGTCGTACCAGGGGATCGCCGCCGCGATCCAGACGGCGCCCTACGGCGGTGGGTTCTTCTCCGAACCGGGTGACCTGCTGCGCCAGTTGCTGCTGCTCGGCGCCTGGTCGGGCCCCTCGGGCACACCGGTCATGGACTGGCTGCTCGCCCGGTTGTCCGACGTGCTGGTGCTCGTAGTGGTGTGGTGGGCGCTCCGGCTGCTGCCCGGCCTGCTCACCAGGGCCACGGTCCCGGCGATGGCGGTCGGCACGGTCTGTGCGACCGTCCTGGGACTGGGCGCGGGGCAGCTGGTGCGGGCGGCGACGGTCGACGGCGGCCCGAAGTGGGGGCTGCGGTACATCGTCACCAACCTGGGGGTCGGCCTCCCGGCCGCGCTGCTCTGGGGCCTGGTCGCGGGCGCGGTGGCCGCCGCGGTGCTGCGGCCGGCGACCGGCCCCGCACCGGTGGAGAACTGAAGCCTCGGATCAGGGGGCCTCAGATCAGAGGGCCTCAGATCAGGGTCAGGACCACCGCGAGCGTCGAGTCGTACTTCTGCTGGCGGCCCGCGACCGATTCGAGGACCTGCTGGGCGCTCTCCCACTGCTCGGGCTGGGCCTTGGCGTAGTCGCGCCAGCCGACGACGACGAGGAGGCGGCCCGGCACCTCGGGGCCCCAGCCGATGTCGCCGCAGGCGTCCTGGAACGCCTGCCAGTTGCGTCCGGCGAACTCGGGCAGGTCGAGGGCCTTGGTGGCGCGGTCCATGAATCCGGCCTGGTCCGTGACGCCGGCGAGGTCGAGCGGGATGACCTTCCAGCCGGCCTGGTGGACGACCTCGGCGAGGGTGGCTGCGGGCATGTCGGCACCGCCTTCGGGGTCCGGGATTGCGTCGGTCCACCCATCATGCCCCGGCCGGATCGGGTCCGCAGGTCCGCCCGGCCGGGCCCGGACGGGCTTGACCGGCCGCCACGGTAGGCTCTCCCCTTTGTGCCCGGAGCCGTACCGGGCGCGCCCGAGCCCGACAGGTACCCCGCGTCTTGAGCATCTCCGCGCCCTCGCGCCGTTTCCGCCGCCCCTCCTGGCTGTCCGATCCGAGGGTGCTGCGCACCGAGGTGCTGGGCGGGCTGGTGGTCGCCCTGGCGCTGATCCCGGAGGCGATCTCGTTCTCGGTGATCGCCGGGGTGGACCCGGCGATCGGGCTGTTCGCGTCGTTCACCATGGCGGTGACCCTCGCGTTCGTGGGCGGGCGCCCGGCGATGATCTCCGCCGCGACCGGCGCCGTGGCGCTGGTGATCGCCCCGGTGAACCGGGAGCACGGCTTCGGGTATCTGATCGCCACGGTGATCCTGGCGGGCGTCTGCCAGATCGTGCTGGGCGCGCTGGGGGTGGCGCGGCTGCTGCGGTTCGTGCCGCGCAGTGTGATGGTCGGCTTCGTGAACGCGCTGGCGGTACTGATCTTCCTGACCCAGCTCAAGGAGCTGACCGGGGTGCCGTGGCCGGTGTATCCGCTGTTCGCGGCCGGGGTGGCGTTGCTGGCGCTGTTCCCCAAGGTCACCCGGGCGGTACCGGCGCCGCTGGTGTCGATCGTGGCGCTCACGGCGGTCACCGTGGCGGCGGGCATCGCGGTGCCGACGGTCGGCGACCGGGGCGCGCTGCCCTCGGCGCTGCCGGTGCCGGGTCTGCCGGACGTGCCGTTCACCCTGGACACGCTGACCACGATCGCGCCGTACGCGCTGGCCATGGCGCTGGTCGGGCTGATGGAGTCGCTGATGACGGCGCGGCTGGTGGACGACATCACCGACACCCGTTCCTCCAAGACGCGGGAGTCGGTCGGGCAGGGCGTCGCCAACATCGTGACCGGGCTCTTCGGCGGCATGGGCGGCTGCGCGATGATCGGCCAGACCATGATCAACGTCCGGGTGTCGGGCGCCCGTACCCGGTTGTCGACGTTCCTGGCCGGGGTGTTCCTGATGGTGCTGTGCATCGTCTGCGGGCCCGCGGTGTCGAAGATCCCGATGGCCGCGCTGGTCGCCGTGATGGTGATGGTGTCGGTGGCGACCTTCGACTGGCACTCGGTCGCGCCGCGCACGCTGCGGCGGATGCCGGCCGGGGAGATCGCGGTCATGGTGCTCACGGTGGTGGTCGTGGTGGCCACCCAGAACCTGGCGATCGGTGTGGTGGTCGGCTCGCTGGTCGCCCTGACCGTGTTCGCCCGCCGGGTCGCCCGGTCCGCCGAGGTCACCTCGGTCCTGGACCAGGACGGCTCGACGGTGGTCTACCGGGTGACCGGCAACCTGTTCTTCGCCTCGGCGGACGACCTGGCGGACCGTTTCGCCTACGCCACCGATCCCTGCCGGGTGGTGATCGACCTGTCCGCCGCCCACGTGTGGGACGCCTCGTCCGTCGCCGCGCTGGACGCGGTGGAGACGCGGTACGCCGAGCACGGTGCGGCGGTCGAGATCACCGGCCTGGACGAGCGCAGCGCCCGCCTGCACAGCACGCTGACCGGCGAACTGGCGGGCAAGGGCTGAACGGACCCGTGTGGGCGCCGACCCGTCACCCGGTCGCGGCCAGCAGGGTGCGGCCGCCGAGGGCGACGGAGAACTGGTCGGTGATCTGGGCCAGTGCCTCGGCGGTGCCGGGGGCGACGGTCAGGGTGCCGTCCTCACGCACCACTATGTCCTTGTCGAGGGTGAACCAGCCCTGAACTATATGGGCGGCACCCATGGAGCTGAGCACCGGCCGCAGGGCGTAGTCGATGGCGAGGACATGGGCGGTGGTACCGCCGGTGGCGAGCGGCAGCACCGTCTTGCCGGTGAGCGCGTACTGCGGGAGCAGGTCCAGGAAGGACTTCAGCAGCCCGGAGTAGGCGGCCTTATACACGGGGGTGCCGATCACGACGCCGTCGGCCCGGTCGACCAGTTCGGCGGCGGCCGCGATGGCGGGGTGCCTGACATCGGCGCCGAGCAGGGCCTCGGCGGGCAGCCGGCGCACGTCCAGCGGGACCACCTGATGGCCCTGGCGGCTCAGCCGCTCGTCCAGGTGGCGCAGCAGACGGCCGGTGCGGGAGGTGGCGGAGGGGCTGCCGGAGATGGACAGGACGGTTGCCATGGGGGGACCTTTCAAGCGGGGTTCGATGGGCGGCCAGGGGGTGTCTCGCTGCGGCGACCCCCTACGCCTGCTGCCACAGGGTGGTGGGCGCTTCCGTCCGCACGACGGGTGCGATCTCCTCGGCGAACCAGCGGAGCTGGTCGGTCTGCCGGGGCAGGGAGAGGCCGGAGCCGTCGACGGTGACGGACTGGAGGTCGTGCCGGTAGGCCGCGTGGAAGCCGAGGATCTTGTCGATGACCTGCTGCGGGCTGCCGATGAGGTGCGGCCCGTCCGCGATGGCCTCCTCCACGGTCCGGAACGGCGTGTTGTACCCCGGCTTGCCGGCCAGGTGCGGCTTGTACGACTGGCGGACGCGGGCCTCGTAGAAGTCCTTGAACTCGGCGACGGCCTGCTGGCTGGTGCGCGCGATGAACAGGCCGCCGGAGCCCGCGCCGACGTAGGCGCCGGCCGGGTCGTGGCCGTGGGCGGCGAAGCGTTCCCGGTAGTGCTCGATGAGCCGGGTGTACGCCTCGCGGGGCTGGATGGCGTTGGCGCTGAACAGCGGGTCACCGTGACGGGCGGCCAGCTCGGGTGAGTTGAGGCTGGTGGCGGAGCCGTGCCAGACGCGGGGCGGCCGTCCCTCGTACGGGCGCGGGAGGGTGGTGACGCCGGTCAGGGGCGGGCGGAACTTGCCCTGCCAGGTGACGTCCTCCTCACACCAGAGCCTGCGCAGCAGCTCGTACTTCTCGGCCTGGTAGTCCCACTGGAGGCCCTCGTCCAGGCCGAAGAGGTCGAAGTGGCCGGCCTCGGCGCCCTTGCCGATGACGAGTTCGAGACGGCCACGGGAGAGCTGATGGAGGGTGGCGTAGTCCTCGGCGACGCGTACGGGGTCGAGGATGGCGAGGACGGTGACGCCGGTGAGCAGCCGGATGCGGGAGGTGCGGGCGGCGAGCGCGCCGAGCAGCACGGTGGGGCTGGAGGAGAGGAAGGGCCCGGCGTGCCGCTCCCCGATCGCGTACGCGTCGAAGCCCAGCTCCTCGGCGACGGCCCCGGTCTCCACGATCTCGGCCAACCGGTCGGCGGCGGGCACCTGCTCACCGGTCAGGGGGTGCGGGGCGTGGCCGCCGATGGTGAGGACCTGGAACCTCATGCCGACTCCTCCTGACGCGGTGCGGGAAGGCCGAGGTGGTCGCGCAGGGTGCGCCCCTGGTACTCGGTGCGCAGCACGCCGCGTTCCTGGAGCAGCGGCACGACCCGGTCGACGAACTCGTCGAGTCCGCCCGGGGTGAGGTGGGGCACGAGGATGAAGCCGTCGGCCGCGTCGGTCTGGACGTGTTCGTCCATGGCGGCGGCGACCGAGGCGGGGGTGCCGATGAAGGACTGGCGGGCGGTGAGTTCGACGGCCAGTTCGCGGATGGAGAGGTGCTTCTCCTCGGCGAGGGACCGCCAGCGGGCCGCGATGCCGAAGCGGTCGGCCATGTGGGCCCAGCCCTGGGCGAGTTCGCCGTCCGGCACCGGTTCGACGTCCGGGAGCGGTCCGTCCGGGTCATAGCCGGTGAGGTCGCGGCCCCAGACGTTCTCCAGCGTGGCGATGGCGGTCTGCGGGCTGACCTGTTGCCGCCGGATGTGCGCGGCGCGTTCCTGCGCGTCGGCCTCGCTGTCGCCGAGGACGACGGTCGCGGCGGGCAGGATCTTGAGCTGGTCCGGGGTGCGCCCGTACCGGGCGAGGCGGCCCTTGACGTCGGCGTGGAATGTGCGGCCCGCCTCCGGGGTGCCGTGCCGGCTGAAGACGATGTCGGCGGTGCGCGCGGCGAACTCCCGGCCCTCGTCGGAGTCCCCGGCCTGGATGAGGACGGGGTGCACCTGGGGCGAGTGGGGCAGTGTGGCGCGGGCGGTGATGTCGAACTGGGGCCCGCTGTGCCGGACGGTGCGCGGGGTACCGCCGCTCGGCCAGGAGTCCCACAGGGCGCGGGCCACCTCCACGAACTCGGCGGCGCGGGTGTAGCGGTCGGCGCGGTCGAGGTAGCCGCCGCGCCGGAAGTTCTCACCGGTGAACGCGTCGGAGGACGTGACGATGTTCCAGGCGGCCCGGCCCCCGGACAGGTGGTCCAACGTGGCGAATCTGCGCGCGAGTTCGTAGGGCTCGTTGAACGTGGCATTGACGGTGGCGGCCAGTCCGAGGTGCTCGGTGACGGCGGCGAGCGCGTTCAGCACGGTCAGCGACTCGGGGCGCCCGACCACGTCCAAGTCGTGGATCCGGCCCTTGCGTTCGCGCAGCCGCAGGCCCTCGGCGAGGAAGAAGAAGTCGAACCGGCCGCGCTCGGCGGTCCGGGCCAGGTGCTGGAAGGAGGAGAAGTCGATCTGGCTGCGGGAGCCGGGGTCCCGCCACACGGTGGTGCTGTTGACGCCGGGGAAGTGGGCGGCGAGATGAATCTGCCTCCTTCCGGCGGGAGTTGAGGCGCTCACAGCGCGGTCTCCGTCCGTACGGCGTAGCGGCTGTCGGGGCGAATCAGGCCGAGATGGTCGCGCAGGGTGCGGCCGGAGTGGGTGGCGCGGAACAGCCCGCGGGCGCGCAGGGCGGGTACGACGTCGTGGATCACGGCGGGCAGTTCCTCCGTGGGGTCGGTGGTGACGAGGTGGAAGCCGTCCGTACCGGCCTCGGCGTGCCAGTCGGCGAGCAACTCCGGCAGCCTGTCCGGGCTTTCGGTGACCCGTATCAGCACTCGCAGGTCATTCCGGCCGGCACGCTTCAGCAGTTCGGTGCGGGCCTCGCGGGCGGCGGCCGGGCCGGCGGCGTCCAGCAGGACGATCTCGGCGTGGCGGGCGGCCAACTCCCAGCGGCCGTCGCGCCCTTGTGCGTCGAGTACGACGGCGATGGGTGGCCGCCCCTGCGGTGGCCGGGGCACGATCGACGGTCCCCGGACCGAGAAGCGCGGCCCCTCGAAGTCGATGTAGTGCAGCTTGTCCCGGTCGATGAAGCGGCCGGTCCCCGCGTCCCGGATCTCGGCGTCGTCCTCCCAGCTGTCCCAGAGCCGGGCGGCGACCTCGGCGGCGTCGGCCGCCTCCGCCCACAGCTCGGGGGCGGGGGCGGGGTCGCGGCGGCCGACGGCGCGGGCCGCTTCCCCGGTGGTGGAGACGTCGACCAGCCAGCCCGCCCGGCCCTCGCTGACGAAGTCCAGGGTGGCGAGGGCGCTGGAGGTGTGGAAGGGCTCGGTATGGGTGGTGGTGACCGTGGGGATCAGGCCGATGCGGCTGGTCCGGGCGGCGGCGTAGGCCAGTACGGCGACGGCGTCGAGGCGGCCGTCGCCGTCGGCGGGGTCCAGGGAGTCGTCGAGGGTGACGAAGTCGAGGGCGCCGAGTTCGGCGAGCTGGACCAGGCCGGTCCAGTGGGCGGCGGACCGGGGCCCGGCGCTGCCGAGGGCGACGGAGAGATGGAGTTCGCGGGTCATGCTGTCCTCCTCGCCTACTTCCCGGCCTTGGGCAGGCCGGGCGGGTTGATCTCGGACTTGGTCACGGCCTCGTCGGACAGCCCCCAACGCTTGAGCACCTTCGCGTAAGTACCGTTCTGGATCACGTGGTTGAGGGCGTCGGCAAGCGGCTTGGCGAGTCCGCTGTCCTTCTTGGTGGTGGCCGCGATGAGGCCCTGGAGGGTGGCACCGGCACCGGAGCAGGTGCCGACGACCTCGGTCTGTCCGGTGGTCGCCGCGTGGTAGGCGGCGGTCGGGTTGGGGCCGACGTAGACGTCGATACGGCCGGAGCGGAGGGCGAGGTAGGTGTCGCTCTCGTCCTGGTAGTACTTGATGTGGATGGGCCCCCGGCCCGCCTTCTCGTTCTCCTTGCTCCACTCGACCAGGAGCTTCTCCTGGTTGGTGCCGCTGGAGACGGCGACGTTCCGCCCGGCGAGGGCGGCGGGGCCGGTGACCTTCAGCCCGCTGCCCTTCTTGGTCGCGAAGCCGAGGTTGTCCTCGCGGTAGGTGGCGAAGTCGTACTTCTCCTTGCGTTCCTCGGTGACCGTGATGTTGCTGAAGCCCACGTCGTACTTGGCGCTGTCGAGGCCGACGAAGATGTTCTCCCAGGAGACGGTGTCGAGGTGCGGCTTGAGCCCGAGGACTCCGGCGACGAGGTACGCGAGATCGGGTTCGACGCCGATGACGGTCTTGTTGTCCGTGGCGTGGAAGCCCAGTGGCGCGGCCGAGTTGGAGGAGTCGACGATCTCCAGGGTGCCTCTCTTGCGGATCTTCTCCGGGACCTCGGCGGCGATGGCGGCGACCCGGCCGGTGGTGACCCGGTGCTGGTCGGGGCTGAGATTGATCTTCGTGGTGGTGCCCTTGCCGGCCGCGACCTCGGCCGTGCCGCCGTCGGTGGGGTTGGCGCAGGCGGCCAGGACGAGGGCGGAGGCGAGGCCGAGTGCGGGGAGGGCGATACGGCGGGCGGTGGTGGACACGCGGAAATCTCCTGGGGGAACGAAGAGTTGGGGAGGTCAGAGGACCTTGGCGAGGAAGGCGCGGGTGCGTTCGCGCTGGGGCTCGTCCAACACGGCTGCGGGCGGCCCCTGTTCGACCACCGTGCCGTCGTCCATGAAGACCACGGTGTCGGCGACCTCGCGGGCGAAGCCGATCTCGTGGGTGACGACGATCATGGTGGTGCCGGTGCGGGCCAGGTCCTTGATGACGTCCAGGACCTCGCCGACCAGCTCGGGGTCGAGCGCGGAGGTGGGCTCGTCGAACAGGAGCACCTTGGGCTCCAGGGCGAGCGCGCGGGCGATGGCGACGCGCTGCTGCTGGCCGCCGGAGAGCTGGCGCGGGTAGGCGCCTGCCTTGTCGGCGAGGCCGACCCGGTCCAGCAGGCGGCGCGCGGTCGCCTCGGCCTCCTTCCTCGGGCGGCGCAGTGCGGAGACGGGGGCTTCGAGGAGGTTGTCCAGCACGGTGAGGTGCGGGAACAGGTTGAAGTTCTGGAACACGAAGCCGATGTGGGTGCGCTGCTTGAGGACGTCGCGTTCCTTGAGTTCGTGCAGCTTGTTGCCGGCGCGGCGGTAGCCGATGAGTTCGCCGTCGATGCTGATCCAGCCGCTGTCGACCTTCTCCAGATGGTTGATGGTCCGCAGCAGCGTGGATTTGCCGGAGCCGGAGGGGCCGAGGATCACGGTGACCTCGCCCGTCCGTACGGTCAGGTCGACGCCGCGCAGGACTTCCAGCGGGCCGAAGCTCTTGTGGACGCCGCGCACGTCCACCATGACGTCGTTCATCGGCTCTCTCCCCCGAGGTGAAGTGCGGTGACGGGTGCCTCGCGCCGGGCGGCGGCCGCGCGCAGGTCGCGCAGGAAACGGCGGGCCCGCTGGAGCGGGGTGGGCGGCGGGGTGCGGTCGGCGCCCCGGGCGTAGCGGCGCTCCACGTGGTACTGGGCGACCGACAGCAGTGAGGTCAGCAGGACGTACCAGGCGGTGGCGACGAGCAGCAGCGGGATGACCCGGCCGTTGCGGCCGTAGACGACCTGGACCTGGTAGAACAGCTCGCCGATCGCCATCACGTAGACCACCGAGGTGCCCTTGAGGAGGCCGATGATCTCGTTGCCCGCGGTGGGCAGGACGGCGCGCATGGCCTGGGGCAGCACGATCCGGCGGATCTGCCGCAGCCGGGGCAGGCCGAGCGCGGCGGCGGCCTCGCGCTGTCCGGAGTCGACGGAGAGGACTCCGCCCCGGACGATCTCGGCGGCGTAGGCGGCCTGGTGCAGGGTGAGGCCGATGACGGCGGCGCCGATGGTGCCGATCAGGCTGTCGCTGTCGACGGACCAGAAGACGGGCCCGAACGGGACGCCGACGCCGAGGCGTTCGTACAGGGCGCTCAGATTGAACCAGAACACGAGCTGCACGATCATCGGGATGGACCGGAACACCCAGATGTAGGTCCAGGCGACAGTTTGCAGCACCGGGCTGTGCGAGAGCCGCATGAAGGCGAGCACCGTGCCGAGGAGGAAGCCCAGTACGGTCGCGTAGGCGGTGAGCTGGAGGGTGACCCAGACGGCCTGGACGATCGTCTCGGACAGCACGTAGTCGCCGAACACCCGCCATTCCCATACCGGGTTGGTGGCGAGCCCGTGGGCGAACTGGGCGACCAGCACGAGGACGGCGGCGGCGCCGGCCCAGCGTGCGGGGTGCCGGGCGGGGACGACCTTGAGGGCGGCCGGGTCAGCGGCGGCGGGCGGCACGCGGGGCGCGGCCGGGGCGGTGTCGGGGGCGGCGGTGGTCATGGTGGGTTCCGTCGCTTCTCAGGCGTGCTCGGGCGGGCTGATCCGCGAGCTGTCGATGGCGGAGCCGGTGGTGCCCCACTTCTTGAGGATGCGGTCGTAAGTGCCGTTCTTGATCAGCTCGTTGACGGCCGCCTGGAACGCCTTGGTCAGCTTCGAGCCCTTCTTGAAGGCGAAGCCGACGTCGAGCCGGTGGTACTCGCCGAGGAACGCGGTGTGCGCGGCGGGCTGGGCGGCCTGGTAGCGCAGTCCGTTGATGGTCGACATGATCACGTCGATACGGCCCTGCTGGAGCGCGGTGATCGTCGCGCCGTTCTCCGAGTACACCTTCACCTCGTACGGCTTCTTGCCGGCCTTGGCGCACACGCTCTTCCGCGCGGCGAGGGTGGCCTCGAAGGTGGTGCCGGCGTTGATGCCGACGGTGCGGCCGCAGAGCTGGGTGAGTTCGGTGATCTTCTTGCCGAAGGAGGTGTCACCCTGCTTGACGGCGAAGCCCTGGCCGTCGTCGATGTAGGTGACGAAGTCGATGGTCTTCAGACGCTCGGTGGTGACGCCGAAGTTGCCGGTGCCCACGTCGTACTTGCCGCTGCCGAGGGCGGGGAGGATGGTCTCGAAGGAGGCGTCCTGCCGCTCCAGCCTGATCCCGAGCACCTTGGCGACCGCCGACGCGATGTCGATGTCCTGGCCCTGGGGGGTGCGGGAGCCGTTCGGGTAGTACGCGGAGGGCGGCGCGCCGACCGAGCTGCCGATGCGCAGGGTGCCGGCCGCGCGTACGTCGGCGGGCAGCAGCGCCGCGGCGGAGCCGACCTTGTGGACGGCGGCGACCGGGTCGGCGGTCGGGGCGGGCGAGCCGCCGGCGGCGGTCGCGTCGGCGGGGTCGCCGGAGCCGCATCCGGTCAGGGCCAGCAGGGGCAGGAGCGCGGCGGCGGCCACGAGCGGGCGCGGGCGGCCGGGGATGCCGGGGAGCTTCACTGGGCGGTGGCCTTTCCGGTGCGGAGGTCTGTCCCGGGGTCGGGGTGTCTCGGGAGGTGCTTCTCGAAGGGCAGCGGGCCGATGGACTCCGGGTCGGCCTCGGTGTCGAACAGCGGGCGGTAGCCGGTGTTGAGGTACAGCGCGCGGGCCTCGGGCTGGCGGGGTCCGGTGGTCAGGTAGATCCGCCGGTAGCCGCGGGCGCGCGCCTCGCGTTCCAGCTCGGCGACGACCTCGCGGGCCAGACCCCGGCGGCGGTGGCCGGAGTGGGTCCAGATCCGCTTCAGTTCGGCGGTGCCCGCGTCGTACCGGCGGAAGGCGCCGCCCGCGACGGGTTCGCCGCCCTCCAGGAGGAGCAGCAGGACACCGCCGTGCGGCGCGGTGAACTCCTCGTCGGGGTAGCGGGCGAGTTCCGCGTGCGCGTCCTTGCCGTAGCGGGCGGAGTACTCCTCGCCGAGTTCGCGCAGCAGGGGGCGTACCCGTGGGTCGGCGACGGTCACCTGGACGACCGACCGCTCGGAGAGGGCGGGCAGGCTCACTCGCCCACCGCCGTGAGCGGGCCGGTGCCGGCCGCGCGGGCGGCGTCCCGCTTGGCGACCTCCTCGCGGACGATCGGGATGACGTGGCGGCCGAAGTCGATGGCGTCGCCGAGCAGGTCGTAGCCGCGCGCGGAGAGGATGTCGACGCCGAGGTCGTAGTAGTCGAGCAGGGCCTGGGCGACCGTCTCCGGGGTGCCGACCAGGGCGTTCGAGTTGCCCGCGCCGCCGGTCGCGGCGGCGGTCGGCGTCCACAGGGCGCGGTCGTAGCGCTCGCCGGCCTCGGCGATGGCGATCAGGCGCTGCGAGCCGGCGTTCTCGGGGGCGCCGCCCCGGCGGTGGCGGACGAGGCCGGCCTCGCGGCGCTGCTTGATCGCGCCGACCGTGCGGTGCGCCTTCTCCCAGGCCAGCTCCTCGGTGGGGGCGATGATCGGACGGAAGGCGACCTGAATACGGGGCACATCGGTGCGGCCGGCCTCGCGGGCGGCGGCCTTGACCTTCTCGATCTGCGCGGCGGTCTCGGCCAGCGGCTCGCCCCACAGGCAGTAGATGTCGGCCTCGGCACCTCCGGCGGCGTACGCGGCGGACGAGGACCCACCGAACGAGACCCCGGGGCGCGGCTGTTGGACGGGGAAGACGTCGCTGACGAAGTCGTGGAACCGGTAGTGCTCACCCTCGTGGTCGAACGCCTCGCGGGTGGTCCAGATCTTCTTGACGATGCCGATGTACTCGCGGGTACGGGTGTACCGCTCGTCCTTGGTCAGGGTGTCGCCCTCGCGGCCCTGCTCGTGGTCGTTGCCGCCGGTGATGAAGTGGACGGTGAGCCGGCCGTCGCTGATCTGGTCCAGGGTGGCGAAGGTCTTGGCGGCGAAGGTGGGGTACGAGACGTTGGGCCGGTGGGCGAGCAGGAGCTGGAGCCGCTCAGTGCGGGCGGCGATGTACGCGGCGGCGGGCGCGGGGTCCGGGGAGCCGGAGCCGTAGGCGAACAGCACCCGGTCCCAGCCGTGGTCCTCGTGGGCTCGGGCGAGGCGGAGGGTGTAGTCCTTGTCGAAGGCCGCGCCCGAGCGCGGGGTGGTTTCGGAGCCGTCGTTGGTCGCGGCTATGCCGAGGAACTCCACGGGCATGAGTGTGCCTTTCCGGCGGAGGAGCGCAGGCGTGCAGGACTGAACTGCCGTGCTCGACAACTAAATTGATGAAACGTCAGATCTGTGACGTCAGAAATGCGGCGTGACGACGACGGGCGTCGGGTGGAACGGTGCGGCGGCAGCGCGCGGAAGGGTGGGCATCGGCCCGCGCCGGGGTTGCGCCGGCGGAGGGAAAGGGCCGGTCAGACGGCCCGCTGCCGAGTCAGACGCAACACGAGGACGACCACACTCGACCGAAGTCGATGTGATCGCGCGTGACCAAGCGCTGCTGGGCATCCATGCCGTCAATTGAGCAGCGCATCTCGCTTTTCGTCAACCCATGACCGAATGCCGGACCACAACCGGCACCGCTTCCTGTGTGGTTGACAGACATGTGCGGTACACCCATACGATCGACGGCGGACGGGCCTGCCACGCGGCGGGCTCCTCCGGTCGCGTTGAGGGACGCGGCACGTGACGACGCAGGCCACCGGCCGCACCGTACGCGAGTACGTGTGCCACCGGACGGTCGCCCACGTCCGCACCTCCCTCCCGGAGCGTCTACCGATGGCCACGCCTTCCGATGTCACCTCCCCTTCCCTGCTGAAGCCCCCGGCGGCCGCGCCGCCCTCCGACGACGCCGAGCTGCCCCGGATCGTGCCGCGCCGGCACCTGGGCCGCTGGATCGCCGCGGCCGTCGCGCTGCTGGTCCTGGCCATGGTGCTGAACTCCGTGGTGCGCAACGACGCCTTCCAGTGGCAGGCGGTGGGGCAGTACTTCACCACCGCCGCCGTGCTCGACGGGCTGCTGCTCACCCTGTGGCTGACGGCCGCCGTGATGGTGCTGGCGTTCCTGCTCGGCACCGGCATCGCGGTGCTCCGCCTCTCCGCCAACCCCGTGCTGCGCACCCTGAGCTGGGGCTATGTGTGGATCTTCCGCTCGACCCCGCTGCTGGTGCAGCTGCTGTTCTGGTTCAACATCGGCGCGCTGTACCCGACGCTCGGCGTCGGCATCCCGTTCGGCCCCGAGTTCGTCACCGTCAAGACCGTGAACTTGCTCGGGCCGACCCTGACCGCGCTGATCGGCCTCACTCTGCACGAGACGGCGTACGCGGCCGAGGTG